>NZ_BAAILN010000163.1:0-485 GCF_054589155.1 Burkholderia sp. 3C | reverse complement strand
GGAGGCAGCGAATTGATGAGCGTACCCAATGTGGGTGCGCCCACTTCAAATCCGGAGAACCTCATGTCCACGAATACCAAGATCACGTCCGCCCTGCTCGCCGGTGCCGTCGCCAGCCTGCTCGCTTCGGTTGCGCATGCCGCCCCGCTGACCAAGGCCGAAGCCGGCGCAGCCGTCGCCGCTCACAAGGAGCAATGCTACGGCGTCGCGCTCAAAGGCCAGAACGATTGCGCGGCCGGCCCGGGCACGACGTGTCAAGGCACGTCGACGGTCGATTTCCAGGGCAATTCGTGGAAGTTCGTGCAAGGCGGCACCTGCGCCAACATCCAGGTGCCGGGCGGTGGCCACGGCTCGCTGACGCCGATGAAGTCCTGACCCACCCAGCCCATCAGAGGAGCGGGGATGGCGCCTGACCATCCCCGGTTAGCGATGACGGAATTCCCCCCGCTTGCCGGCGTCAGCTTCAAGCACGACCATCTCGCCGC
>NZ_BAAILN010000162.1:0-234 GCF_054589155.1 Burkholderia sp. 3C | reverse complement strand
CCACCACTTGCTGCTGATACGTCTTGAATTCCGCCGAACCGGCTTCCTTGAACGCCACCGCCTTCGCCGCGATCACGTGCATCAGCGGGCCGCCTTGAATGCCCGGGAAGATCGCCGAGTTGATCTGCTTCTCGAACTCAGCCTTCATCAGGATCACGCCGCCGCGCGGGCCGCGCAGGCTCTTGTGCGTCGTCGTGGTCACGAAATCGGCGTGCGGCACCGGGTTCGGATACA
>NZ_BAAILN010000161.1:39155-48677 GCF_054589155.1 Burkholderia sp. 3C | reverse complement strand
CGTTAGGCAACCTGAACAAGCTGTAACGGTTCGGTCGCGCGACCGAACCGGCAACCCCTCACCATCGATCCATCACGAGAGTGTCATGCTTGAAGACTTGTTTTCCCTGAACGGAAAAACCGCCGTCGTCACCGGCGCGGGCCGCGGCCTCGGCGCCGATATCGCCAGGCTGCTGGCGCGCGCCGGTGCGCACGTTCACCTGTTGAGCCGCGGCGCCGCCGCGCTCGACGCCACCTGCGGCGAGATTCGCGCGGCCGGCGGCCGTTGCGAGCCGGTCGTCTGCGACATCCTCGACGATGACCAACTGCAGCGTGCATTCGCCGCGCTGCCGGCGCTCGACATCCTCGTCAACAACGCCGGCACGAATTCGCCCGCCCCCCTGCGCGACGTGACGATCGACCAACTCGACACCATGCTCGCGCTGAACGTGCGCGCCACCTACCTGGCGACGCAGGCGGCCGTGCAACGCATGGGCGGCCAGCGCGGCAGCGTCATCGTCAACATCTCGTCGCAGATGGGCCACGTGGGCGCGCCGGGACGCACCGTCTACTGCATGACCAAGCACGCGATCGAGGGGCTGACCAAGGCCGCCGCCGTGGAGCTGGCGCCGCTCGGCATCCGCGTGAACTCGGTCGCGCCCACCTTCGTGGATACGCCGATGACCAAGCCGTTCTTCGCCGATCCGACGTTCCGCCAATGGGTGTTCGATCGCATTCCGGCCGGCCGCCTGCTCGACAGCGCCGAGGTGGCCGCCGCCGTGCTCTACCTTGCCAGCCCGGCCGCCGCGATGATCACGGGCACCAGCCTGCGGCTCGACGGCGGATGGACCGCGCAGTAAAACCCTGCGCGCGACAGGGCCGGAAATCGCGGCTGTTTTGTGCTAGATTCAATCATTCAGGACATCTTGTTATTTTCGGCCATGCATACCGTCGGACTCATCGTCTACCCCAACTTCCAGTCGCTCGCGCTCGCCGTGGCCAGCGTGTTCGAATACGCGAACCTGCTTCACAGCGAGGAAGCCTACCGGTTCCGCATCGTGTCCGAACAAGGCGGCCCGATCGTCTCGTCGCAGGGCTTCGCGGTGCACAGCGAAGTGCTGGCCGACGACGGTTACGACACGCTGATCGTGGCCGGCGACAACGAGTGCCGGCTGCCGTCGGAAAGCCTGCGCGACTACATCCGTCACGCGCCGCAGCATTCGCGCCGGATCGCCTCGATCTGCACCGGCGCGTTCGTGCTGGCGTCCGCCGGCTTGCTCGAAGGCAAGCGCGCGACCACGCACTGGTTCCATGCGCGCGACTTCAAGAAGCAGTACCCGGACGTGCAGCTCGACGAGGATCGCATCTTCGTCGTCGACGGCCAGATCTGGACCTCGGCCGGCATGAGCGCCGGCGTCGATCTCGCGCTCGCCATCGTCGAGAGCGACCTGGGCCTGGAAACCGCGCGCATGGTGGCGCGCAAGCTGGTGCTGTATCAACGGCGTGGCGGCGGCCAATCGCAGTTCTCGGCGCTGCTCGAACTCGATGCGCGCTCCGACCGCGTGCAGATGGCGCTGGCGTTCGCGCGCGAAAACCTGAACGGCGACCTGTCCGTCGAACGCCTGGCCGAAGCGGCCAGCCTGAGCCCGCGCCAGTTCAGCCGCGTGTTTCGCGAGGAAACCGGGCAATCGCCGGCCAAGGCGGTCGAACGCCTGCGCGTGGAAGCCGCGCGCCTGATGATGGAAACCACGCGTCACCCGATCGAGATCATCGCGCGCGAAACCGGCTTCGGCGATCGCGAACGGATGCGCCAGGCGTTTCTGCGCGCGTTCGGCCAAGCCCCGCAAACCATCCAGCGCGCATCGGGCGGCGCGTTGCAATTGGTCTGATCCCTACGGATTGCTGACGGTTTGCGTCAGGCCGGCTCTTTCAGCGCCCGCCCGACCACCTCGTCCAGTTCGGCGAAATCGGGCCGACCCACATAGCGTTTCAAAATCCTGCCGCGCCGGTCCACCACCAGCGTGGTGGGCGTCAGTTGCACGTCGCCGAACGCCTTGGCGAGGCTGCCGTCGTCGAGCGTCAACATGAACGGCAGATGGCGGCCCTGTGCGTAATTGACCGCGTACTGCCGCGGCGTGTAGCGCATCGCCACCGACACGAACGCCAGCCCGGACGGATGGAAGCGCTCGTAGGTGGCCTTCATGCTCGGCATCTCCTCGATGCAGGTCGAGCAATCGGTATCCCAGAAGTTGACGAGAAACACCTTGCCGCCCAGGTCGGCGGAGGTGGACACGCGCTGCCCGGACAGCAACGTGAACGTCGTATCCGGCACGTGCGGCCGCGCCAGCGCGTAATGCCCCACCGCCGCGACCAGCGCCA
Organism: Burkholderia sp. 3C; assembly: GCF_054589155.1. Lineage (NCBI taxonomy): Bacteria > Pseudomonadati > Pseudomonadota > Betaproteobacteria > Burkholderiales > Burkholderiaceae > Burkholderia > Burkholderia sp. 3C. Next base: position 46,320 of record NZ_BAAILN010000161.1, on the reverse strand, counting down.
GCCCGCATAACGTCGCCGCCACCCGCCCTTTCCTGATTCGCATCGCCTGCTCCCTGTTCGTCGCGCGATTCATTATCGGCGCGGCACGCCGCGCGCCCAATGACGGATTCGCCATGTTTTCCGTCATCCCGCGCATGGCCGGAATCATTGCAGATACGGCATTGTCGTCGCCGCGCCGCAAGCCGAAGATGGCTCCATCGAACGAACCAGGCGACTGGTCTATTCAGGAACCCTCAGCAATGACGAATCAGGCTACTCCGTCGGGCGCGACCCGGCAAACCCTTCTCGACGCCGCGCAAGCGACCATGGCGGGCAAGGGCTTTTCCGCCGTCGGCCTCAACGAGATCCTGAATGCGGCCGGCGTGCCGAAGGGCTCGTTCTATCACTACTTCGCCTCGAAAGAGGCCTTCGGGCAGGCCTTGCTGGCGCGGTACTTCGACACCTCGCTGGCCACGCTCGACGCCATGCTGGCGCCGGATGCGGCAAGCGTCGGCGAACGGCTCATGCGCTATTGGCAGCATTGGGCCGACAGCCAGATGGCCGCCGGCCCGCATGCGAAGTGCCTGGTGGTCAAGCTCGGCGCGGAAGTGGCGGACCTCTCGGCCGCGATGCGGCGCACGCTCCACGACGGCACCGCACGCCTCATCGCGCGCCTGGCCGCCGCCATCGAGGCCGGCGTGGCCGACGGCTCGCTCGCCACCGTGCACGACCCGGCGGAAGCGGCCCGCACGCTCTATCAGACCTGGCTCGGCGCCAGCGTGATGGCGAAGATTTCAGGCGGCCTCGCGCCGTTCGACAACGCCGCCGCCGTCACGCGGCAGATGCTTCAGCCGGTCGCGACACATGAGCATCGGCAGCACGCCTAGCGCGCTCGCCTGACGGATCGCACGCAAGGCATTCCGTGCTCGCCAAACCCTTCAATAGTTAGTTGTGCAATTCAATCGCGCGTTGCAGCGCATTCACCCAAGCGGAGCATGTCATGGCTTACCAAACCATCAACCCCACCACCAACGAACTGATCAAGACCTGGCCCAATCACACCGATGCCGATGTGGAAGCGGCGCTGGCCACCGCGCACCGGCTCTACAAGTCCGCATGGTCGAAAGGCCCGATCCAGCCGCGCGTCGCGGTGCTCCACAAGCTGGCCGACCTGATCGACTCGCGCGTCGAGGAACTGGCCCGGATCATCACCGCCGAAATGGGCAAGCTGATTGGCGAAAGCCGCGGCGAAGTGCAGATCGTGGCGCAGATCGCCCGCTACTACGCCAATAACGCCGAGCGCTTCCTCGCGCCGGTCGCCATCCAGACCGACCAGGGCGACGCCTGGATCGAACATCATCCGGTGGGCGTGCTGCTGGCCGTCGAGCCGTGGAATTTCCCGTTCTATCAATTGATGCGCGTGCTCGCGCCGAATTTCGCCGCCGGCAACCCGATCGTCGCCAAGCACGCCAGCATCGTGCCGCACTGCGCCAGCGTGTTCGAGGCGCTCGTGCATGAAGCCGGCGCACCGGCCGGGGCCTGGACCAACCTGTTCATCACCGCCGATCAGGTCGGCAAGCTGATTGCCGACCCGCGCGTGCAAGGCGCCGCGATGACCGGCTCGGAAGGCGCGGGCAGCTCGATCGCCGCCACCGCCGGCAAGCATCTGAAGAAGACCACGCTGGAGATGGGCGGCAACGACGTGTTCGTGGTGCTGGAAGACAGCGATCTCGACAAGGCCGTCGAGATCGGCACGTTCTCGCGCCTGCATGTGGCCGGGCAGGAATGCATCGGCGCGAAGCGCTTCCTGGTGCGCGAGGAAGTGGCGCAGGCCTTCCTGAGCAAGCTGACCGCCGCGTTCCGGGCCGTGAAGATCGGCGACCCGTTCGACGAGGCCACCACGCTCGGGCCGCTGTCGTCGGCCGGCGCGCGCGATGGGCTGGTCAGGCAGGTCGAGGCGGCCGTGGCGAACGGCGCCACGCTCCACTACGGCGGCCATGCGCTCGACCAACCGGGCAACTTCTTCGAGCCGACCATCCTGACCGACGTGAGCCGGAGCAACCCGGCGTACTTCGAGGAATTCTTCGGCCCGGTCGCGCAGATCTACGTGGTCAAGAGCGACGAAGAAATCGTGGAGCTGGCCAACGATTCGAACTATGGCCTGTCGGGCGTGGTGTTCTCGCGCGACATCGAACGCGCCAAGTCGCTGGCGGCGCGGATCGAAACCGGCGCGGTGTGGATCAACACGTTCTCCAGCACGGCGCCCGAACTGCCGTTCGGCGGCGTGAAGCGCTCGGGTTACGGCCGTGAGCTGTCCGAACTCGGCATCAAGGAGTTCGTGAACCAGAAGCTGGTGCTGGTCGCGCACGCCTGAAACCGGTAGCGCGCGCCCGGCGCGGCGGCCACGCCGCTGCGCCGGGCGCCCTGCCTCGGCTTACTGCTCGCCGGGCGCCCAATCGGGGCTGTAGCCGCCGAGCGCCGGGTGATACATCTCGTCGCCGGTGTGCTGGGTGAATTCGACGTTGAGGCGGTTTTCCGGCACGCCGAGGATCTCCACGCAGTGCGCGCACAGCGCCTTCGCGACCTCCATGCGTTGCTCGGGCGGCCGGCCCTTGCGGATGTCGAGCATCATCACCGAGACGGGTACCGGCGCCTCGCCAGCCTCGGCGATGCGCCAGACGCCGCCCGTGCCCAGCTCGCGAATCGCGACGCTGATGCGCCGGATATCGACCGACATCATGCGGGCATAGGTTTCGCTCATCGCCGCCGCGAGGCGCTGCTTGACGTCCGCGGGGTAGTGGTCGTTCACATCCAATTGCAAGTAAGGCATAGCGTTCAACACTCCAGAAAAATGGGGCGGCGGGCCGCGCCTGCGGCCGGGTGCCAGGGCTCGATTCTGGCACCCGCCACCCGCCCCGCCCAATGACGAATCCACCGTGAATTCCGGCCATGCCCGGCTCTCGGCTGCCGAATGGCCGCGCCTCGACGAAATACTTGAGCCTTCAACAGATTCACCCATATACTTGAGCCCTCAATCAAAACCTCTCGAAGGAGATTCACCGATGACTCTCGACGGCAAAATCGCGCTCGTGACGGGCGGCAGTTCGGGTATTGGCCTGGCGACGGCCCGGGCGCTGATCGCGGAAGGCGCGCATGTGTATCTGACGGGCCGCCGGCTCGACGAGTTGAAGGCGGCCGCGGCGACGCTTGGCGACGCGGCCACGCCGGTGCAGGGCGACGTGGCGAACCCGGCCGATGTCGATGCGCTCTACGAGCAGATCCGGGCGCGGCACGGGCGCCTCGACATCGTGTTCGCGAACGCCGGCTTCGCGGCGTTCGCGCCGCTCGGCAGCCTGACCGACGAACATATCGACGCGCTGCTGAACACCAACGTCAAGGGCGTGATCTGGACCGTGCAGAAAGCATTGCCGTTGATGCAGCCGGGCGGCTCGATCATCCTCACCTCGTCGATCGTCGGCAGCAAGGGCTTCGGCAACTGGAGCATCTACAGCGCGACCAAGGCGGCGGTGCGCTCGTTCGCGCGCACCTGGGCCTCGGATCTGAAGGGACGCGACATCCGCATCAACGTCGTCAGCCCCGGCGTGATCGAAACGCCCGGCCACGACAAGACGGGCCTCAGCGAGGAGCAGCGCAGCGGGTTCTTCGACTACGCCGCCCAACTCGCGCCGCTCGGCAGAACCGGCCGTGACGACGAAGTGGCGAACGTGGTGGCGTTCCTGGCGTCGGATCGCAGCAGCTTCGTGACGGGCAGCGAGATCTTCGTGGACGGCGGCGTCGCGCAAATCTGAACGATCCGAACGCGCCGGACCTCACAACGCAAACGGGCCGGGGCGGCATGCAAGCGGCCCCGGCCCGTTCAATCAGCGGATCAACACAACGGCGCGCCAGCGCCGTCGCTCAATACCCCACCGCCGCCCCCGCCGGCCGGCGCGGATCGTTCGCACCGTACACGAACCCGGTGCGCACGCGCCCCGACACCGACGCATCGTTGCCGGAGCTGGCCCGGTCCGCCGCCTCGGTGCCGGGCAGCCCCACCAGCACCAGTTCGGCGGCGCCCCAAGGGGTTTGCTCGACCAGCTTGTAGCCCATCTTGCGCAGGATCGCGAGCGTGTCGGGCGACAGCCCCTGCGTTTCGTAGTCGATCTCGTCGGGCAGCCATTGATGATGGATGCGCGGCGCATCGACGGCCGCCTGCGGCGCCATCCCGTAGTCGATCACGTTCAGCGCGGTTTCCAGCGTGATCGTGATGATCCGCGAGCCGCCCGGCGAACCCACCACCATGAACACCTTGCCGTCCTTGGTCACCACCGTCGGCGCCATCGACGACAGCGGCCGCTTGCCCGGCGCGATCGCGTTGCGCGTGCCCTGCACCAGCCCGAACAGGTTCTGCACGCCGGCCTTGACGGTGAAATCGTCCATCTCGTCGTTGAGGAAGAAGCCGGTGCCCGGCGCGATCACCACCGCGCCGAACAGGCCGTTGATGGTGTAGGTGGTGGACACCGCGTTGCCGTCGGCGTCGACGATCGAGTAATGGGTCGTCTCGGGCTTCTCGTGCACGCTGAAGCCGGGGATCACGTCCTTCGACGTGGCGGCGCGGTCGTCGGGGATCACCTTGCGCAGCTCGGCCGCGTAATCCTTGCCGGTCAGACGCGCGATGGGATTGTCGATGAAATGCGGATCGCCGAGCAGCGTGTTGCGGTCGAGATAGGCATGGCGCATCGCCTCGGTCATGACGTGCACGGCGGCGGCCGAATGGAAGCCGAGCGCGCGCATGTCATAGCCTTCGAGGATGTTCAGCGTCTCGCACAGCGTGACGCCGCCCGAACTGGGCGGCGGCGCCGAGATGAACGTGTAGCCGCGATAGCTGCACTTGAGCGGCTCGGTGTCCTCGGCGCGGTACGCGGCGAAATCGCCGGCGGCGATCACGCCGTTGCCGCGCTTCGCGGCGGCCTCGACGGCCTGCGGAATCGCGCCGCGATAGAACGCGTCGTCGCCATGCCGCGCGATCTGCGCCAGCGTGCGCGCCAGGTCCTTCTGCACCAGCCGGTCGCCGGGCTGCCACGGCGAGCCGTCGGGGCGCAGGAAGATGCGCGCGGCGTCCGGGTCGGCACGGAAACGCTCGGTCTTGGTATCGAGGATGTCGGTGTCGCCGCGCGTCAGCACGAAGCCGTCGCGCGCGAGCCGGATGGCGGGCGCCATGACCTGCGCGAGCGTGAGCTTGCCGTATTCGCGCTCGGCCAGGTTCAGCCCGGCCACGGTGCCCGGCACGCCGACCGCGCGATAGCCGTACAGGCTTTCGCCGGGCTTCACGTTGCCGTCGGCGTCGAGATACATGTTGGCGGACGCGGCGGCCGGCGCCTTCTCGCGGAAATTGATGAAGCGGTCGCGGCCGTCGGCCAGGTGCAGCGTCATGAAACCGCCGCCGCCGATGTTGCCGCAGCACGGGTTGGTGACGGCCTGCGCGTAGCCCACCGCCACGGCCGCATCGACGGCGTTGCCGCCCTGCTTGAGAATCTGCACGCCGATCTCGGAGGCCAGATGCTGCGAGGACACCACCATCGCGTGTTGCGCCTCGACGGCCGGCAGCGAGGCCGCCTGCGCCGTGGCATACACCGACACCGTCAACGCGGTAGCCAGCAGAAGAAGTCGCCGCATGTCGCGATCGCTCCAGGGGATGGGATCGAATGCGGCCGGCGCACACCCCGAAATGCGCCGGCGTGTGGCCAATGAAGGCGGCTTACGCCGTCGGGGAGGAAGCCGAAGCCGAATCGGATGCCGCGTCGAGATGAAAGCGCTGCAGCAGCACGCGCTTCGAGGTGTCGAGAATCATGCTGCGCTCGGCGCCGTCCAGCAGCCGCGCACTCATCAGCGCGCCGAACAGTTCCGCGCGCATCGAGCGCGCCATCGCGTCGGCGTCGTCCCAGCCCAACTGCGCGAGCAGCGCGGCGATGCGCTGGTGCTGGCGCTCCATGCCGCGCGCGAAGGCGGCGCGGGCCTCGTCGTCGAGGCGCGGGATGTCCGAGCCGAGCGCCGCGATCGGGCAGCCGGTGTCGCGCGCGCGGCAATGCGCTTCGGACAGATAGTGGTCGATATAGCTGACCAGCCCGTCGCGCGGCGTCTTGCCGTTCATGCGCTTGTCGAGCCGCTCGGCCGTCTGGTCGAACATGAAATCGATGCTGGCCGCGATCAGCGCGTTCTTCGACGGAAAGTGCGCATAGAACCCGCCGTGCGTGAGGCCGGCCTCGCCCATCACGGCCGCCACGCTGACGTTGTCCGGACCCTGCTCGCGGATCGCGCAGGCCGCGGCTTCCAGCACGCGGTTGCGGCTCTCCTGCTTGTGCTCGGGGCTGTATCGCATCCGTCTCACCTCGCAAAATTAAGGCGACAACATACCATGGCCGCCGCCCCCTCCGCTTGCGCGAAACGGGGCGGCATGCGCGCCGTTTCAGGGCGTCGCGGCCAGGGCCGGCGTGGCCAAAGCCACGCTTGCCGCCGGGGTTGAAGCCGGGGCCGGCGACGCGGCCTGCGCGTCTTCCGGGGCATCGGGCGACCAGCCGCCGCCAAGCGCGCGGTAGGCCGCCACCGTCGCGCGGGCGCGGTCGCCGCTGGCCAGCACCCAGGCGCGGCGCGCCTCCAGCAACGCGCGACGGCGGTGCAGCAGCTCGCCCTGCGCGGCCGTGCCCTGCGTGTAGCTGCGCTGCGCCGATTGCTCGGCGCGGCCGGTGGCGCCCGTCACGGCGCGCCACTGCTCGACGTTCTCGTCGGATTCGGCCAGCGCCACCAGCGCGTTCTCGACGTCCTCGCTGGCGCGCAGGATCGACTGCCGGTACTGCGCGAACGCCTCGGCGCGCGCGCCCTTGGCCTGCCGCACCTCGTCATCCACGCGGCCGAAGTCGAACAGCCGCCAGTGCAGGCCGGCCAGCACCGACGGCTCGAACGCGCGCGCCGTGAACAGGCTGCCGTTGTTGAGCCGGTCGAAACCGAGCAGGCCGGACAGCGACACGTCCGGGTAATACTGCGACAGCGCCGCGCCGATCCCGGCCGTGGCCGAGGCGAGCCGCCGCTCGGCGGCGATCACGTCGGGGCGGCGGCGCAGCAGGTCGGCCGGGCGCAGCTTGCCGGGCAGGCCGGGCGCGACGCCCATCGCGGGCGGCGCATCGCCGAG
>NZ_BAAILN010000161.1:4859-39059 GCF_054589155.1 Burkholderia sp. 3C | reverse complement strand
CGCGTCGCCCATCAGCACGTCGAGCCGGTTGCGCTGCTGCGCGGCCTGCGTCAGCAGCCCCGGCAGCAGCGCGCGATCCTGCGCCAGTTGCGCCTCGGCGTCGTCGCGGTCGCGGTCGAGCGCCACGCCCTGTTCGACGCGATCCTCGGTCACGCTCACCAGCGCGCCATCGGTGTCGATCTGTTCGCGCAGCAGCACGATCGCGGCCTGCGCGCTGCGCAGACGGAAGTACGCGTCGGCCGCCTCGGCGGCGATCGACACGCGCGTGCCGAGCCGCGCCGCCTCGGCCGCCTGTGCCTCGTCGCGCAGCGCTTCGGCGCGGCGATGCAGGCCGCCGGCCAGGTCGAGTTCCCAGCTCGCGCCGGCGTCGATCTGTTCGAGCGTGAGGTTGCGCGAATAGCCGGGCGACTGGCTGACGATGGTGCCGAGCGGGCTGACCAGCGATTGATGCTCGTGGACGATGCTGCCGTCGAGGCTGCCCTGCGGCAGCCAGGCGGTGGCCGCCTCGCCGGCCGCCGCGCGCGCCTGCACGACGCGCGCCTGAGCCGCGGCCAGGTCGAGGTTCTGCGCGAGCACGCGATCGATGATGCGCGTGAGCGCCGGATCGTCGAAGCCGGTCCACCAGCGCGCGAGGTCGGCCGTGCTGTCGCCGGACACCGCCGCGAGCCCGTCGCCCGCGTGGTAGCGCTCGGCCATCGCGACCTCGGGCCGATGGTAGTCGGGGCCGACCATGCAGCCCGCCAGCAACAGGGTGGCCAGCAGGGCCGGGGCCAGCGCGTGCGGCAGCGGCAGGCGCGGCAGCGCGCGGCGGCCGGTACGGATGAGATGCGTCATTGTCGATTCCCTGTTCAGTGTCCTGCGTCGCTGCTCGGCTGCTTCGGCGGCGCCACCTTGCGCAGCAGCGGCACCATCGCCACGGCGATCACGAAAGCCACGCCGACCACGAGGAACGCGTCGGCGTAGGCCATCGTCGAGGCCTCGCGATAGGCCAGGCCGCGCAATTGCAGCAGCGTCGCGCCGGCCGCGTGGGCGGTGTCGCCGAACGCCTGCCCGAAGCGCGCCTGGGTGCCGTCGATCAGCGTCTGCATGGCGGCGTTGCCGCTGGTCAGCGTGCTGGCGATCCGTTCGAAGTGAAAGTTAGTGCGGTTGTTGAGGATGGCGCCGCAGATCGCGATGCCCACCGCGCCGCCGAGGTTGCGCATCATGTTGAACAGCCCGCTGGCGTACTTCACGCGCGCCATCGGCAGGCTGCCCAGCCCCAGCGTGACGGCCGGCGCCACCGCCGGCACCTGCGCGATGCCGCGGATGATCTGCGGCCAGAACAGTTGATCGCCGCCCCAGTCGCTCGTCACCTGCGCGAAGCTCAGCATCGACAGGCCGAACATCGCGAGCGCGCCCATCAGGATGTGGCGCGTGTCGAAGCGGCGCGCGAGCACCATGTACACCGGCACGCCCAGCAGGCCGCCGAGGCCGGTGGCGCACACCACGGTGCCGGTCTGCAGCGCCGAGTAGCCGCGCACGTAGCCGAGGAACAGCGGCATCAGATAGATCGTGCTGAAGATGCCGATGCCGGTGATGAACGACAGGATGCAGCCCACCGTGAAGTTGCGGTTCGTGAACGCGCGCAGGTCCACCACCGGCTTGTCGTAGCTGAGGCTGCGCCATACGAACAGCAGCCCGGCGATGCCCGAGATCCAGGCCGCGTGGCGGATGTCGGCGTCGTCGAACCAGTTCCAGCGCGAGCCTTCCTCCAGCACGTATTCGAGCAGGCCGAGGAACACCGCCATCAGCGCGATGCCGAGGTAGTCGGCATCCTTGAGCAGCGAATGATCAGGCTCGTCGATATCCACCATCGTCGCCACCCCGAGCGCCACCAGCAGGCCCGGCACCACGTTGATGTAGAAGATCCAGCGCCACGACATCACGTCGGTGATCCAGCCGCCGATCACCGGCCCGAGCGCGGGCGCGACCGAGGCGATGGTGCCGATCACGGCCGCCGACATCGCGCGCCGCGGGCCGCTGAAATAGTGGAACGACGAGGTGAACACGGTGGGGATCATCGACGCGCCGAGCATGCCCTGCAGCGCCCGGAACAGGATCATGCTGCCGATGCTCCAGGCCATCCCGCACAACATGCTGGCCACCGTGAAGCCGATCGCCGACGCCACGAACAGCCAGCGCGTCGAGAACACGCGCGTGAGCCAGCCCGACAGCGGAATCGTGATGATCTCGGCGATCAGATAGGCCGTCTGCAGCCAGCCGATCTGATCCTGGCCGGCCGACAGGCCGCCGCCGATGTCCTGCAGCGAGGCGGCCACCACCTGAATGTCGAGCAGCGCGACGAACATGCCGACGCACATGATCGCGAACGGCAAGACGGACGGATCGGACGGCGCGGCCGCGTCCCGGGCGGCGGCGGTCATTGATGCTCCGAGCGGGTATCGACGCTCGCCTGCACCGACAGCCCGGCGCGCAGCGCGCCGACTCCGCTCACGTCCGGATCGAGCGTGATGCGCACCGGCACGCGCTGCACGATCTTCGTGAAGTTGCCGGTGGCGTTCTGTGCCGGAATCACGCTGAACACCGAGCCGGTGGCGGGCGCCAGGCTGGCCACGTGGCCTTCGATCTTCAGGCCGGTGTTGACGTCGGCCTCGATCTCGACCTTCTGGCCGGGCTGCATGTGGCGAATCTGGTCTTCCTTGAAGTTCGCATCGACCCACAGGCCCTTGGCCGGCACCAGCGACATCAGTTGCGTACCCGCCGCCACGAACGTGCCCGGATGCGCCGAGCGGTTGCCCACGTAGCCGTCGACCGGCGCGAGCAGCGTGGTGTAGCCCGTATTCAACTTGGCGTTGCGCATCGCGGCTTCGGACTGCTCGATGCGCGCCTGCGCTTCCACCTTCTGCGCCTCGATCACGCCGAGCTGGCGGCGCTGCGCGTTGACCGCCGCCGCCGACGCCCGCACCTTGGCGCGGGCCTGGTCGAGCGAGGTTTGCGCGCGCTGCGAATCCTGCTGCGTGCCCGAATGCGATTCGGCGAGGTTCGCGTAGCGCTGCGCGTCGCGGCTCGCGAACTGCTGCGCGGCCTGATCGACGTCGGCCTGCGCCTGCGCCTGGGCGATGTCGGCCTCGATCAGCGCGTGCTGCGCGTCGAGCCGCGCCAGCGCGGCCTTGGCGGCGTCCACCTCGGCCTGCGCCGCGTCGAGCCGCGCCGTGAAATCGGCCGGATCGAGTTCGATCAGCGGCTGGCCGGCGTGCACCAGCGCGTTGTCCTCCACCAGCACACGCGCCACATAGCCCGACACGCGCGGCGAGATCACCGTGACGTTGCCGCCCACGTAGGCGTCGTCGGTCGATTCGTAAAAGCGCCCGCTGAACCACCAATAGATGCTGTAGCCCACTGCCCCGATCAGCACAATCGTCAGGATCGCGAAAGGAATGATCCGGCGCTTGCGCGGTGCCGCGGCTTCGCCGGCGGCGGCGTTGTTGTCTTGCATGCTTGACTCCTGTAATCGGGGATGCCAACCGGGGCCGTGCACGCGAGATGCACGGCCCCGGTCGGTAGCGAATGGCTGGCGTCGTCATTGCATGACGATCATCATTCAACATGATATGACGTACATCATTCAATGCGCAAGCGCGATGGCAATCCGGCCCGAGGGGCGGGTGACCGTTCAATCGTAGGAGGAATTCGGACGGCGCCGAGGGCGGCGTCAGTGGCATGCGGGCGCGGCGCCGACGAACGGCGTGTCCGCCGCGAAGGCGCTGCTCAGTTGGCTGGGGCGATCGCCCGGCGCTTCAGGGAACCGGCGGGTCTCGCCATGCAATGCACGGCAAGACCCGCCGGCGTTCAGCCCTTGCGCACCAGCACCACGGCGTATTTGCAGTTCGCGGCGCTGTCGTTGCGGAACACGCAATCGCTGGGCGGCCCGATTTCCAGACAATCGCCGGCGTGCAATTCGTGGCGCTCGCCGCCCTCGACGAACACCAGCGTGCCGTCGAGCACCCAGATCAGTTGCTGCATGTGCTGATAGGCCGAGGCCGGCATCGGAATATCCGCGCCGGGCGGCAGGTCGATTTCGACGAGGTTCAGCGGCGACACCGATTTCGGCGACACATGGCGGCGCACATAGCCGCTTTGCGGATCGACCCACACCGGCTGATCGTCCACCCGCAGCAAGCGCCCCTCCGCCAGTTCGGCCAGCGCCAGCAGCGCCGACATGCTCAGGTTGAACGCGCCCGCCAGCTTCGCCAGCGAGGTGGCCGTCGGGCTGCTCTCGCCGCGCTCGATCTTGTGGATCATCGCGCGCGACACGCCCGACGCCTCCGCCAGATTGGTCAGCGACCAGCCGCGGCTCTCGCGCTCGGTGCGGATTCGGGCGCCGATTCGTTGATCGATGTCGTCTACTATGGTGTACACTCGTTTTAATTTAGTGGACAGCCCAAGGAGGCTGGCATGGAAATTCGCGACGCGGATTGGCAGGACATCGAAGGTATCACGGCGATCTACAACGACGCGGTGCTGAATACCACGGCGATCTGGAACGAGACCGCCGTGGATGCCGCCAACCGCACCGCCTGGCTCGGCGACCGCCGCCGCGCGGGCTACCCGGTGCTGGTGGCCGTGGACGATGCGCAGCAGGTGCTCGGCTACGCCTCGTTCGGCGACTGGCGCGCATTCGACGGCTACCGTCACACGGTCGAGCATTCGATCTACGTGCGCGGCGACCAGCGCGGCAACGGCCTCGGCAAAACGCTGATGATCGCGCTGATCGATCGCGCGCGCGCGATCGGCAAGCACGCAATGGTGGCCGGCATCGAGGCCGGCAACACCGGCTCGATCCGCCTGCACGAAAAGCTCGGCTTCGAGAACGCCGGCACGCTGCGGCAGGTCGGCATGAAGTTCGGCAAGTGGCTCGATCTGACGTTCATGCAGTTGACGCTGGATACGCGGGCAACGCCGGATTCGCCGACCACATAAGCGCCGGGCGGCCCGGCCCGCCCGTGCGGCCCCGATCGGCAGGGCCGCACGCCTCATCTTCCCTTCCTCGCCCCTTTCGCCCGGCCGATCCTCTCCCGGCAAGGCTTTCCCGCATTCCGCCCCATCGCCCCGGGTATTCCCGAGTGCCACCCTCCAATCAAAAATTTGTATGATGACCACATAACCTGACAAACCCGGCCCGTCCATGTTCGAAAAAATCCCGTCCCGCGCGATGAGCGATACGGTCGCGCAGCAACTGCTCAAGCAGATCGAGATCGGCAGCTTCACCGCCACCGGCAAGCTGCCGACGGAATCGGTGCTGGCGCAGGAGTTCGGCGTGAGCCGCACGGTGATCCGCGAGGCGATCTCGCGCCTGAAGAATGAAGGCGTGGTGGAGCCGCGCCAGGGCAGCGGCGTGTTCATCTCGCAGCACGGCGCGATCCGGCCGCTGCGCATCGATTACGCCGAAGCGGTCGAATCGGGCTCGCTCGCGCATCTGCTGGCGGTGCGCCGCGCGATCGAGGCCGAAGTGGCGGCCGAGGCCGCCAAGTGCCGCACCGACGCCGACATGGTCCGCATCGACGCCGCGCTCGCGAAGATCGACACGGCCGTGGCCGAAGGCCACGACGGCGTGGCGGAAGACATCGCGTTCCACCGCACCATCGCCACCGTCACCGGCAACCCGTATTTCCTCAAGACCCTGAGCTTCCTGAATCAGTACCTCGAAGCCGGCGTGGTGGTCACGCGCCGCAACGAAGCCACGCGCGAGGATTTCTCGCGCCAGGTGCGCGAGGAACACGCCGCCATCGTCGACGCGATCCGCGCCGGCGACGCGCTCGCCGCCAGCAACGCGGCGCGCACCCATATGGTCAATGCCGCGCGGCGTCTCGCCCAAGCCGGCATCCGCTGATTTCCGCCCGGCCAGGCCGGGCGCTTCCCGTTCATACGAAGGTTCACCATGTCACGACAAATAGGCGTCATCGGTCTTGGCGCGATGGGGTTGGGCGTTGCCCGCTCGCTGCTGCGCGCCGGCTTCACGGTTCACGCGTGCGACGTGCGCGAGCAGGTGCTCGCCGATTTCGCGGCCGAGGGTGGCCAACGCTGCGCCAGCCCGGCCGAGCTGGGCGCGAAGTGCGAGGTGGTGGTCACGCTGGTGGTCAACGCCGCGCAAACCGAAACGGTGCTGTTCGGCGAACACGGCGCGGTGCCGGCCATGCGCGCCGGCTCGGTGGTGATCTCGAGCGCCACCGTCTCGCCCGAGTTCGCCGTGCAGCTCGGCGCGCGCGTCGAGGCGGCCGGCCTGCTGATGCTCGATGCGCCCGTGTCGGGCGGCGCCGCGCGCGCGGCCTCGGGCGAAATGACGATGATGACGTCCGGCCCCGCCGCCGCCTACGCGGCCTGCGAGGACGTGCTGGCCGCCATCTCGGGCAAGGTCTACCGGCTCGGCCACGAATACGGCGCCGGCTCGAAGGTCAAGATCATCAACCAGTTGCTGGCCGGCGTGCATATCGCCGCGGCCGCCGAGGCGATGGCGCTGGGCCTGCGCGAAGGCGTCGATGCGGATGCGCTGTACGAGGTCATCACGCACAGCGCCGGCAACTCGTGGATGTTCGAGAACCGCGTGCCGCACATCCTGAACGGCGACTACACGCCGCTGTCGGCGGTCGACATCTTCGTCAAAGATCTCGGCCTCGTGCTCGATACCGCGCGCCGCAGCAAGTTCCCGCTGCCGCTGTCGGCCACCGCGCACCAGATGTTCATGAGCGCGTCGAGCGCCGGCTACGGCGGCGAGGACGATTCCGCCGTGATCAAGACCTTCCCCGGCATCACGCTGCCGGGCGCCCGTTGACGGAACCTTCGACATGACTGCATCCCACACCTCCACGCGGCCTCTGCTCGGCTGCATCGCCGACGATTTCACCGGCGCCACCGATCTCGCCAACATGCTCGTCAAGAGCGGCATGCGCACCGTGCAGACGATCGGCGTGCCCGACGCCGGCACGCCACTCGACGCCGACGCGATCATCGTCGCGCTGAAGTCCCGCACGATCGCCGCCGGCGACGCCGTCGCGCAATCGCTCGAGGCGCTCGCCTGGCTGCGCGCGCAAGGCTGCCGCCAGTTCTATTTCAAATACTGCTCGACGTTCGATTCGACCGACGCCGGCAACATCGGCCCGGTGGCCGACGCGCTCGCCAAGGCGCTCGGCGCGCAAGACCAGCTCGCGATCGCCTGCCCGGCGTTCCCGGAAAACGGCCGCACCATCTATCGCGGCCACCTGTTCGTGGGCGACGGCCTGCTCAACGAATCGGGCATGGAGAACCACCCGCTCACGCCGATGAAGGACGCGAACCTGGTGCGCGTGCTGCAGGCGCAAACGCCGTCGAAGGTCGGCATGGTGCGCTACGACACCATCGCACGCGGCGCGCAAGCCGTGCGCGACGCGTTCGCGGCGCTGCGCGCCGACGGCGTGCGCTTCGCGATCACCGATGCGCTGTCCGACGCCGATCTGCACGTGGTGGGCGAAGCCTGCGCCGATCACGCGCTGGTGACGGGCGGCTCGGGCATCGCGCTCGGCCTGCCGGCCAACTTCCGCCGCGCGGGGCTGCTGCCCGAACGCGGCGACGCGGCGGCGCTGCCCGGCATCGGCGGCCTGGCCGCGGTGCTGGCCGGCAGCGCGTCGAAGGCCACCAACGCGCAGGTCGCGCACTGGCGCGAGGCGCAGCGCCCGGCGTTCCGCATCGATCCGCTCGCCGTCGCGCGCGGCGAGGCGGTGGCGGTGGCCGCGCTCGAATTCGCCGACCGGCACCTGCCCGAGCCGGTGCTGATCTACGCGACGGCCACGCCCGACGAAGTGAAGGCGGTGCAACAACAACTCGGCGTGGAAGCGGCCGGCGAGCTGGTCGAGCTGACGCTGGCGGCCATCGCGCGCGGCTTGCAGGCGCGCGGCGTGCGCCGCTTCGTGGTGGCGGGCGGCGAAACCTCGGGCTCGGTGGTGCAGGCGCTCGGCGTACGCGCCTTGCAGATCGGCGCGCAGATCGATCCGGGCGTGCCGGCCACGGCCACCCTCGACGGCCGGTTCGCGCTGGCGCTGAAGTCGGGCAATTTCGGCGCCGTCGATTTCTTCGACAAGGCCCTCAAGCAACTGGAGCAGCTCGGATGAGCCACGAAAGCACCCTGCGCGACACCATTTGCGAAGTGGGCGCGAGCCTGTTCGCGCGCGGCCACGCCGTCGGCACGGCCGGCAACATCAGCGCGCGGCTCGACGACGGCTGGCTGATCACGCCCACCGACGCCTGCCTCGGCCGGCTCGATCCGGCCCGCATCGCCAAGGTCGACCTGAGCGGCAACCAGGTGTCGGGCGACAAGGCCTCGAAAACGCTGGCGCTGCATCGCGGCATCTACGAACGCAATCCCGAATCGCGCGGCGTGGTGCATACGCACTCCACGCATCTGGTGGCGCTGACGCTCGCCGGCGTGTGGCAGCAAGAGGACGTGCTGCCGCCGATCACGCCGTACTACGTGATGAAGGTCGGCCACATCCCGCTGATTCCCTATCGCCGCCCCGGCGATCCGGCGGTGGCGGCCGAGGTCGCGGCGCTGGCCGACCGCGTGCGCGGCGTGCTGCTCGAACGGCTCGGCCCGGTGGTGTGGGCGCCGTCGGTCGAACAGGCGTCGGCCGTGCTGGAGGAGCTGGAGGAAACCGCGCGGCTCTGGCTGATGACGAACCCGAAGCCCGCGCCGCTCGATGCGGCCGCGCTCGACGACCTGCGCAACACCTTCGGCGCGCGCTGGTAAGCCGATTGGCAAGCCCCGGCGCAACGGCGACAGGCGGGCCACGCAAGCCCGCCCCCGCCGCCGCGCCGCCCAACGACTCGCGATCCGAATCGCGCGCGACAGACACCACACGGAGACGACACCATGACACCGCATCCCGCCGCGCCGGCCGCCGCCCAGGCGAGCCCCACCGAACTCGATAGCACCTACAAGAAGGTCTTCTGGCGCATCATGCCGTTCCTGATGCTGTGCTACGTGGTGGCCTACCTCGACCGCGTCAACGTCGGCTTCGCCAAGCTGCAGATGTCGCAGGATCTCGCGTTCAGCGAGACGGTGTTCGGCCTCGGTGCGGGCATCTTCTTCGTCGGCTACTTTTTGTTCGAACTGCCGAGCAACCTGCTGATGCACAAGATCGGCGCGAAGATCTGGATCGCGCGGATCATGATCACGTGGGGCCTGCTGTCGGCCTTGTTCGCATTCGTCAAGACACCTGCCCAGTTCTACGCGCTGCGCTTCCTGCTCGGTCTGGCCGAAGCCGGTTTCTACCCGGGCGTGATCCTCTACCTCACGTACTGGTTCCCGTCGCACCGGCGCGCCAAGGTGATCGCGGTGTTCATGTCGGCGATTCCCGTCTCGGGCATCTTCGGCAACCCGCTGTCGGGCTGGATCATGGGGCGCTTTCACGGCGGCTCGGGCTTCCATGGCTGGCAATGGATGTTCATGCTCGAAGCCGTGCCGGCCGTGCTGGTGGGGATCGCGACGCTGTTCTATCTCGACAATGGCATCGACCGCGCCAAGTGGCTCACCGCCCGCGAAAAGACGCTGCTGCAGGACGACATCGCCGCGCAGCCGCATCTGCAATCGAAGGAAAAGCATTCGCTACGCGCGGTGTTCGCCGACAAGCGCATGTGGTGGATGTCGCTGATCTACTTCAGCTTCGTGACGGGCCAGTACGGCCTGACGTTCTGGATGCCCACGCTCGTGAAATCCACCGGTATTCAGGATAACTTCACGATCGGCCTGCTGTCGGCCATCCCGTTCCTGGTGGCGATCGTCGTGATGAACCTGTTCGGCTACAGCTCCGACCGCCGCCGCGAACGCCGCTGGCACCTGATCGTGCCCGCCACGATGGGTGCGATCGGCTTCGCCGTGGCCGCGCTGTTCCCGCACAATACCGCCGTGTCGATCGTGTTCCTGTCGATCGCGGCCGGCGGCGTGCTGACCTGCGCGCCGCTGTTCTGGTCGCTGCCCACCGCGTTCATGGCGGGCAGCGCCGCCGCCGCCGGGATCGCCATCATCAACTCGGTCGGCAACCTCGCGGGCTTCGCCAGCCCCTACCTGATCGGCTATCTGCGCGACGCCACCCACAGCACGGCGTCCGGCATGTACATGCTGGCCGGCATGCTGGTGATCGGCGCGCTCGCCGTCTGGCTGACGCCCGCGAAACTCGTGAACCGCTGATTCTTCGCCGCCGCGCCGGCACGCCTTCGGGCCTGCCGCGCGGCGCCGCTCCACTCTCCTGACGGAACCGCCGCCATGCCACGCTTCGCCGCGAATCTTTCGATGATGTACACCGAGCACCCGTTCCTCGAGCGCTTCGCCGCTGCCGCGCGCGACGGGTTCAAGGCCGTCGAGTACCTGTTTCCCTACGAGTTCGACGCCACCGAACTGAAGGCGCGCCTGAGCGACGCCGGTCTCGTGCAGGCGCTGTTCAACGCGCCGCCGGGCGACTGGGCCGCCGGCGAACGCGGTTTCGCCGCGCTGCCGGGCCGCGAGGACGAATTCCGCCGCGCCGTGGATACCGCGCTCGACTACGCCCGCACGATCGGCAACGACAAGCTGCACGTGATGGCCGGCCTGGTGCCCGCCGACGCCGACCGCGCGCGCCATCGCGATACCTACGTCCGCAACCTGGCCTACGCGGCCGAAGCCGCGCACGCCGCCGGCCTGCTGGTGGTGATCGAGCCGATCAACACGCGCGACATGCCCGGCTATTTCCTGAACCGCCAGGACGATGCGCAGGCGATCTGCCGCGAGGTGGGCGCGCCGAACCTTCGCGTGCAGTTCGACTGCTATCACTGCCAGATCGTCGAGGGCGACATCGCGATGAAGCTCAAGCGCGATTTCGCCGGCATCGGCCATATCCAGATCGCCGGCGTGCCCGACCGCCACGAGCCGGACCTCGGCGAGCTGAACTACCCCTACCTGTTCGAGCAGATCGACGCGCTCGGCTACGACGGCTGGATCGGCTGCGAATACCGCCCGAAGGCCGGCACGTCCGACGGCCTCGGCTGGCTGCGTCCGTACCTGTAAGCATGCATCGCCCAAGCGCACAACCTCACCCGACACGAAAGACACGCCCATGAAAGTCCTGATCACCGGCGGCGCCGGCTTCCTCGGCAAGCGCCTCGCCACCCAACTGCTGGCCCGCGGCGAACTCGCCGGCCCGAACGGCGCGCGCGAGCGCATCGACGAACTGCTGCTGCTCGACGTGGTGGAAGCGGCCGGCTTCGACGACCCGCGCGTGAAAACGCTGGTCGGCGACATCTCCGATCGCGCCGTGCTCGAACGCGCGATCGATACGCAAACCGGCGCGATCTTCCACTTGGCCGCGATCGTCAGCGGCCAGGCCGAAGCCGATTTCGAACTCGGCATGCGCATCAATCTGGATGCGTCGCGCACACTGCTCGACGTGTGCCGCGCGCTCGGCCACACGCCGCGCGTGGTGTTCACCAGTTCGGTGGCTGTCTACGGCGGCGCGCTGCCCGAGGTGGTGCTCGACGAGACTGCCCTGAACCCGCAATCGTCGTACGGCGCGCAGAAGGCGATCGCCGAACTGCTGCTGTGCGACTACGCGCGGCGCGGCTTCGTCGATGGCCGCGTGCTGCGCCTGCCGACCATCAGCGTGCGCCCGGGCCGCCCGAACGCGGCGGCGTCGTCGTTCGCGAGCGGCATCATCCGCGAGCCGCTGAACGGCGAAGACGCGGTGTGCCCGGTGCCGCTCGACACGCGCCTCTGGCTGCTGTCGCCGCGCCGCGCGGTGGAAGCGCTGGTGGCCGGCTGCGAACTCGACGGCGCGGCGCTCGGCAAGCGTCGCGTGATCAACCTGCCCGGCATTTCGGTCAGCGTGGGCGAGATGATCGATGCGCTGCGCGAAGTGGCAGGCGACGCGCCGGTGGCGAAGATCCGCCACGAGACCGATCCGCGCGTGGTGGCGATCGTCGGTAGCTGGCCGGGCCGCTGGGATACGGCGCGCGCCGAATCGCTCGGGCTGGTGGGCGATACCGCGTTCGCCGACGTGATTCGCGCTTATATCGAGGACGAGCAGGGCTGAGGCGAGGTAAGCCGCCCGAAAGGACGCCCGGGGCGGCGAGCGGTTAGGATAGCGGACCATCGAACGCAGCGGCGGCCACGCCCCGACGGGTTCCGCCGCGCTCTTCCCGGGCTTCCATCATGCAAACTCATCGTCCCCGTATCGCGGTCGTGGGCGGCGGCATCATCGGCCTCGCCATCGCACGATCGCTGACCCTGCTGGGCGCGGGCGTGACCGTCTTCGAGCAGAAGCGCCTCGGCAGCGGCACCAGCAGCACCAGCTTCGCCTGGATCAACTCCAACGGCAAAAGCCCCGTCAGCTATCACGCGCTGAACTGCGCCGGCATCGCGGAACATGCGACGCTGCAGCAGCAGTGCCGCACCGAGGCGCGCTGGTTCGACGCCTGCGGCACGTTCGAATGGGCCGGCGACGCACTCGAGCAGCAACGGCTCGGCGAGCGCGCCGCCAAGCTGCAGGCGCTCGGCTATCCGGCCGTGGAAGTCTCGCCCGCGTTCGTGCGCGCGCGCATCCCCGAACTGCAACTGGCCGACGAGCAGGCGCCCGTCTGGCATTTCCCGTCCGAAGGCCTGATCGCGCCGTCGATCCTGATGGCGCATCTGTGGGCCGAGGCGCGCGCCGCCGGCGCGGTGGCGCACGAGCACACCGAAGTGCGCGCCATCGACGAACGCGACGACGGCGTGACGCTGGATCTGTCGTCCGGCGAGCGCTGGACGGGTGACGCCTGCGTGCTGGCCACCGGCCGCTGGACAGCCAGGCTGGCCGCCACGCTCGGCATCGGCCTGGCGATGGTGGACGCCGAACGCAAGGACAGGATCGCTTGCGGCTTCCTGGCCTCGACCGATCCGCAACTCGTGCAGTTGCACAGCAACCTGATCGGCCCGGATCTCAACGTGCGCCCCGACGGCGGCGGCCGGTTGCTGCTGCAGGCCCTGGATCTCGACGATCACGCCGACCCGGCCAATCCGCCCGCGATCGACAGCGACATCGCCCGGGAACTGCTGCACCGCCTGCACGGCTGGTTCGGCAACACGGGCGGCGCGCGCATCGAGCGAATCGTGGTGGGGCAACGCTCGCGGCCGGCCGACGGGCTGCCGGCGCTCGGCTTCGTCACGCCGAAGCGGCGCGCCTACGTGGCGGCCACTCACAGCGGCATGACGCTCGGCCCGCTGCTCGGCCGGCTGATCGCCGACGAGCTGGTGGCCGGGCGCCGCGATGCGCTGCTGGCCGATTTCGCGCCCGACCGCCTGATCGGCCACGACGCCAGCGAGTTCTCGCCGATCGCGACAATCCGCTTCCCCGCCGAGCAATAAATACGGCGTGACGTGATCCGAGGCGGCATCGGCGATGCATGCCTCGGCCGCCGTTCAATGCGCCGCCGCTCCCCTCATCTGCGCATCGAGACGCGCGCATGCGGCGGGACGACACGGCCTGACGCGGCATCGCGGCACACGCGCCCCCGCCGCCGTTCAGCGCGCCGCCGTGCCCTTCATCTGCGCATCGAAACGCTCGCGCGCGACGCGGTCCGCCTCGCTCGCGCGCGCGGCCGAATCGCTCCAGCCGCCGCCGAGCGCCTGGAACAGCGCCACCTGCGCGCGCGACACGCCGGCCTGCGCCGATACACGCTGCGCCCGCACGCTGACCAGCGAGCGCTGTGCATCGAGCAGGTTCAGATAGGCCACCGCGCCGTGTTTGTAGAGCCGCTCGGTTTCGGCCAGCAGCGCGACATCGGTTTGCTCGGTATCGGCCAGCGCGGCGTCGTATTCGAGCGCGTGTGCGTAGGCGTCGAGCGCCGTATCGGTTTCCTTCACCGCCACCAGCACGGTCGAGTCGTAATGCGACAGCGCCGCGCGGGCGTTCGCCTGCTGGCCACGCGCCTGCGCAAGCGCGACCTCGACGTTCGGGAAATTCCATTGCAGCAGCGGCCCGAGCTGCCAGGTGCGTCCGCTCGACTGGAACGCGCCGGCCACGGTGGCGCCCTTGCCGCCCACGCCGATGCCCAGCGACACCTGCGGATACAGCGCGGCCATCGCCACGCCGATGCCGGCCGTCTGCGCGGCGAGCTGGCGCTCGGCCTCGGCCACATCGGGGCGGCGGCGCAGCAGGCTCAGGCCGTCGCCCACCGGCAGCGTGTGCGCGATGCGCGGCGGCGCGGTGCAGCGCTCGGCGGCGGGCGGCACGTCGGACGGCGCACGCCCGAGCAGCACCGCCAGCGAATACAGCGCCGCCTGGCGGTTGGCCTCCAGGTTCGGGATGGTCGCGGCCTGCGCCTGCTGCTGCGCCTTCGCCTGCAACACGTCGACGTCGGCCGCCGCGCCATGCGCATGCAGGCGCTCGACGAGCTGATATTGGCGATCGGCGATGCCGAGCTGGTCGCGCGCGTTGGCCAGCGCCGCGTTGCCCTGGCAGGCGAGCAAATAGCCATCGACGGTGTTCACCACGAGCTTGATCTGCGCGGCCGCGAACGCGAAGGTCTGCGCGTCGTAGCTCGCGCTGGCCTCTTCCACCGCGCGGCGAATCCGGCCGAACAGGTCCACCTCGTACGACACGCCGAGATTGATGCCGGCCGCATTGAAGCGATGCAAGCCCGACGCACCGTAGACGTTGTTGCGCTCGCGCGCATAGCTCGCCGACACGCTGGTGGACGGCAGCCACGCCGCGCGGGCCTGGTCGAGCGCCGTTTGCGCGGCGGCCAGCGTCGAGGCGGCCTGGCGCAAGTCGAGGTTGGCGCGCAGCGCTTCTTCCACCAGCGCGTTCAGGTCGGGATCGGCGTACAGCTTCCACCAGTCGTCGGGCACGGTGGCCGGCGTGTAGAGCGTGGCCGGGTCGGCTTGCGGCACGCCGGCGGCCGTGCGGCCGAGCGCGGGCGGCGTGGCGGCCTGCGCGCCGCTGGCCGGGGCGACATCGGCGCCCGACGCGGCGGCGGGCACGCCCGGCAACGCGCGTTGCGCGGCGGCCGGCGCGGCGGGCGCACGGTAATCGGGGCCGAGCGGGTGGAACAGCGTGCAGGCGCTCATCGTCAGGCACAACGACGACGCGGCCAGCACGCCGCGCGGCAGGCGCGTCATGAAGCGGTTCATGGCTGCCCTCGCGCGGCCGAGGCGGTGGAAGCGGTGGATGGGCCGGATCGGCTCGATGCGCCGGAAGCGGTGGATGCGGTGGATACGCCTGACATGCCGGAAACACCAGATGCGGCCAATGCCCCCGATGCAGTGGATGTGCCGGGCATGCCGGAAGCGCCGGATGCAGCCGTTGCCCTGGATGCGATGGATGCACCCGGCATGCCCGAAGCACCCGATGCAGCCGACGCCCCCGATGCGTTGACAGCCGCCGCAGCCGATGCCCCGGACGCCCCCGCCGGCATCCGCTCGGGCGCGGTGCTGCCCGGTGCGTTCGGCTGCGCGCCCGGCTTCGCTTGCGCGTCGCCCGATTTGAGGATCGCCACCGAAGCCGTGCGTCCGCTGATCAGGCGCGCGTCGATATGCGTCTGCACATCGTCGAACGCGATCCACACCGGCACGCGCTGCGCGAGCCGCACCCACGCGAAGTTCGGATTGATCGATGGCACCAGCGCGCCCGCGCCGGCCGCCGTGTCGGAATCCTGGATCGCGCCGACCACGCTGATCACATGCCCGTCGAGCGGCGCGCCCTCGCCCATCAGCCAGATCCGCGCCCGGTCGCCCACGTGGATGCGCGAGATGCGCGTTTCCTGGAAATAGCCCTCCACACGCAGCGACGCCACGTTGACCAGCGCCAGCATGCCGGTGCCCGCGCTGACGAAGCGCCCCGGATGCAGGGTCGCGTTGGTCACGATGCCGTCGAACGGCGCGCGCACGGTCGCGCGTTCGAGATCGAGCCGCGCCGAGGCCAGCGTCGCGCGCGCTTCATCCACCGCCGCCTGCGCGCCGCGCAGCGCCTGATCGGATTGCTCGACGCTCTGCTCGGACACCGCGCCGCGCAACGCGCGGTTGCGCGCGGCCTGCTGGCCGGCATACACGCGCTGCGCCTCGGCGCTCTCCAGGCTCGCGCGCGCCTTCTGCTCGGCGATCTGAAAGCGCTGCGGATCGACGCGGAACAGCACGTCGCCGCGATGCACGAACACGTTGCCGTGCACGTTCACCTCGGTCAGCAGGCCGCTGACGTCGGTCGTCACGTTGACCACGTCGGCGCGCACATGGGCGTCGCGCGTGCGCGGATCGCGCTCGTAATACGTCCACATATAGGCGGCGGCGATGGCCGCGATCGCGACGATGAAGAGCGCCAGCAACGACTGGAAGACGGTACCGATGATCCTCGATTGGCGGGGCGTGAAATGCACGGCGAATCCTCGCTAGGATGCAATGAGAAGAAGGAAACGCATCAGGGCCGGAACAGCCGATGCAGCCAGTCGTCGAGCGCCGACGACAACGGCAGCGCGCTCGGCCCGCCGAAGATCCGCAGCACCACGGCCAGCAGGATCAGGAACAGGCACACCTGGATCAGGCCGACGTGCCAGACCCGGCCGCCGAGCGGCCAGATATGCAGGAAGCGGTCGAGCACGCGGCGCAGCACGAACAGCAGCACGAACACCACCGCGATCGCCACGGCCGGCATCGGCACGAAAATGCCCAGCAGATCGACTTCGGGCGACATCATGACGCGGCTCCGGGGGCGGGGTTGCCGTTGCCGCCCGCGTCGGTGCGCGGCGGCACGGGCGGGGCGGCATGCGGATAAAGCGCGAGCCGCACGTCGGCCAGCAGCGCCTGCGCGAACACCGGCAGGCCGGCTGCCGCGTGCAGGAAGGTATCGAGCGCGACGGGCGAAGTTGGCGGCGCGTCGTTGCCATCGTGCTTGCCCCGTGCATCCGCCGCCGACAGCAAACGCCCGACCGCCGTGATCAGCCACGCGCTGTCCGGCAGGCGGCGCTGCACGCGGATCAGCTCGCTGCCGATGCGCATCTCGCGCATCGCACGGGCCGGCGGCGAATCGTCGATCACGGCCGCGCCGGCCGGCTTGCCGGTGGCGGCCGGCACCCATTGCGACAGCAGGATGAAGCGGTCGAGCGCACGCTGCTCGTAGGCTTGCGCGTCGTCTTCGCGGCCCCGCACGACGTCGCGCAGGTCGGCCCGCGATTCGCGCTGCACGCGCCCGACCGGGCCGCCGGCCGGCAGGCGCACCAGCAGCACCAACCACAACAGCGCCGAGCACAGCCCGATCGCGAGCCCCAGCACGCTGTTCAGCAACTGCGCCAGATCCACCGACGGGCCGTTGTTGCCGAGCCGCAGCAGCGCCATCGGCAGCACCGCGAACAGCACCTTGCCCGGGTCGGGCACCACCAGGCCGAGCACGAACAGCGCCGGGAACAGCACCAGCGCCACCGTCACCATCGAGCTGGTGTGCGGCAGGATCGCCGTCACGTACACGAACACGATGCCCAGCGCGATCGCCACCACGCGCGCGATGCCCAGCAGCGTGGTCACCGGCGCGGGCGAGCGCGCGCTGACCACGAAGAACGTCGTACTCAGCAACATGCCGAGCGCCGCGAAGGCGGACACCCAGTCGAACAGGTTCCAGAACACCGCGAACGTGGCCATGTGCAGCACCGTGCCGAGCACGATGCGCAGCCGGTAGCCGAGATCGACATGCGGCAGCACCAGCGGCGTGGCCTTGTGCCGACGCGGCAGCCGCGAGCGCGACGGATGGCGCGCCGACAGATTGGCGCGCGCCGCGCCGATCAGGCACCAGATCGCGAAAATGCCGCGCAGGCAGCGGCGCTGCATGCGCACCAGCAGCGCATCCCAGTCGTCAGGGGCCACCTCGACGCGGCGGCGCAACCGTGCATGCAGCGCCGCGCGCGCGTCGTCGGGGTGGCCGGCCTCGATCCAGCCGGCCAGCGATTCGCGCAGCGCCACGTCGGCGCGTGGCAGGCCGTGCGTCTCGCGGTGCGCGTCGATGTCGCTCATGCGGTACAGGTGCGGCAACAGCCGCAGCCCGCGCAGCCGGATCGCCTCGGCAGCCTCGCGGCGGCGTCCGCCCCGACTCAGCCGATCGAACGGCAAATAGGACGACAGCACGTCGATCAACCCGACCGATTTGACGAGCTTGGCCTCGTGATCCTCGCGGCGTTCGGCCGGCTGCTCGCGCCCCGGCGGCCCGTGCTCCCACGCCTCGCCTCGCAGCGCGGCCACGCACAGGCTGCGCAGGTGCGCCAGCCAACCGTCCACCACCGCGCCCAGCTCGTCGCGCGAGGTATGCACCAGCAACAGCGTATCGACGAGGAACAGGATGAACGCGCCTACCAACACGTCCTGCACGCGATCCACCACGCGCAGCCAGACCATGTCGGGCGTGGTGATGCCGGGCATCGCCACCAGCAGGCAGGTGGTGCCGGCCATCAGGAACCCGTAGAACCTCGGCAGGCGGTCGCCCACCGCGAAGAACGTGGTCACGCTGATCAGCGCCATCATCGCGCCGACGATCACCATCTGGGACAGCGAGAACACAATCGACGCGAGCAGGCCGACGCCCGCGCCGGCCAGTGTACCGGCCAGCATGTAGAGCCATTTCTGGCGCATCGCGGCGGTGGAATCGAGGGCGAGGATGTAGACCACCATCATCGCCCAGTACGGATAGTCGAAGCCGCGCACGAATGCGATGCTCAGCGCGAGCATCGCGGCGAGGTAGAGTTTCAGCGAGAGGAGGATGCGACCAGGTCGAATCAGTGGCATCGATGCGCTTGGGGAAACAAGGTGTGGCAACCCGCCGGACACGAATCATCGGCCGGTCGGAACGGCCGATGCCAGCCGGTGACGGCCGAGCGGGCAAAGCGCGCCGATCATAGCATGTCGCCCCTATTTTCTTACCGGCCGTAAGGTCGCAGGCGGCCCCCGCCGGGGCCAAATCATCACGCTTCATTACCAGCAGCGCGCTGGTCATACATTGTTACAGCGGCGATATGGAACCGTAAGCCCCATCTGGGATGATCGCCCTCACATGCCCGGTTCGGGACTGGAACCGTTCGTCACTCGTAGCGAACGGCGCCCCGCGGGCCACTCGGCGATCCACATGGCTGCTTTTTACGATCTCGGCGCGCGTACCTTGCGCCACCTTTACGATCGCAAGATCCGCAGCGCGGCAGTGCTCGACACCGCCGCGCTGTTCCCGGACGCGCGGCGTTTCACGGCTGCCTGGCGCACGCTGCGCGACGAGGCGCTCGACGTCGCGCGCGACCTGCCGCGCATTCCGCGCTTCCACGAGATCATGCGCGAGCAGGCCGACATCTCGGCGAACGACGCGCGCGACTGGCGCATGTTCATCCTGCAGGCCTACGGCGTGGGCTTCGAGAAGAACCGCGTGCGTTGCCCGGCGCTTGCCGCGATCGTGGACGCCACGCCCGACGTGCTGTCGGCCTCGCTGTCGTTCCTCGCGCCGGGCAAGCACATTCCGCCGCATCGCGGGCCGTTCCGCGGCGTGCTGCGCGGCTATCTGGTGCTGTCGATGCCCAAGCGCGACGACGGCAGCCCGGCCGCCGTGCTGAAGATCGACGGCCGCGACCATCGCCTCGACGACGGCCAATTTCTGCTGTGGGACGACACGTTCGAGCACGAAGTCTGGAACGACAGCGACAGCGTGCGCATCGTGCTGCTGCTCGACATCCGCCGCCGCGACCTGCCGCCGGGCCTGCGCCTGCTGTCGGCCGCGATCGTGCGACTGATCCAGGTCGGCATCCGGCTGCGCGGCGGGTCGATTCCGGTTTGAGCGGTGGTGGCCGGCGTTACTGGCGGGTCGGCGTGCGGCGCTCGTAGCTCGGCGCGTGGCCGAACTGCGCGCGATAGGCCTTGCTGAAATGGCAGGGCGAATGAAAGCCGCACACGCTGGTCACGCGTGAGATCGACGCGTCGGTGCTGCGCAGCAGGTCCCGCGCGCGCTTCAGGCGCAGCGTCAGGTAGTAGTGGGTGGGCGACACGTTCAGATAGACCTTGAACATGCGCTGCAGATGGCGCTGCGACAGGCGCACGAGGCGGGCCAGCTCGTCGAGCGACAGCGGCTCCTCGATATTGGCTTCCATGAGCCGCACCACCTCCACCAGCTCGGCACGCGAGAAACCCACGCGCGCATCGACCGGAATCGGCTGCGGATCGCCCGCGCCGCGAATCCGCTCCACGATGAATTGTTCGGATACCTGAGCGGCCAGCGGCTGGCCGAGCCGCGCGCCCACCAGGTTCAGCATCAGGTCGAGCGGCGCGGTGCCGCCGGTGCAGGTCAGCCGGTCACGATCGACCACGAACAGCTCGTCGGCGAAATGCACGCGCGGGAATTCGCGGTGCAGCGCCGAGAGGTTCTCCCAATGCACGGTGCAGCGATAGCCGTCGAGCACGCCGGCCGAGATCAGCGCGTACGCGCCGGTGCAGATGCCGCCGAGCGGCAGCCCGCGTTCGGCCAGCGCGCCCAGCGCCTCGCGCGTGCGCGCGTCCACCACCTCGCGGATGCGCACCCCGCCGCACACGATCAGCACGTCGGGCAGCGGGCCGTCGAGATCGAGCGGCAGCGTCGGGCGCACGGCGATGCCGTTGCTGGCCTGCACCGGGCCGCCGTCGAGCGAATAGATCGACCATCGGTAATGCTCGGCGCGGCCCACGTAGTTCGCCATCCGAAGCACTTCGACCGCGCTGGTGAACGCGATCATCGAGAAGTCGGGCAGCGTGAGAAAACCGAAATGCGCAAGCGCCTGGGGGGACGTCGCACGGGCGACGGGAACGGTCTCGACTGCAAGGCTCACGATCGGTCTCCGGCCTGAGCAGGTTGCACGAAGCCTGCCCGGGCGGCACGGCGCAGCCCGGGCAGGCAACAGGAACGAAACGCTTGGAACGATGCAACAGGAAACCCCGGAGCCGGCAGGCAAGCCGGCTCCGGGCGACGCTCAGGCCCGCTGGGCGGCCGACGACTTCGTGCCGAACAACTGGCGGAACCCCGAGAACAGCGGTGCGCGTGCCGCGCCGGGCGCACGGCCGAAGCTTTCGGTGATGCGGTCCAGCACGATCGCGAGCAGCACCACCGACAGGCCGCTTTCGAAACCCAGGCCGATGTCCAGACGCTGAATGCTGGCCAGCACGTCGTTGCCGAGGCCGCCCGCGCCCACCATCGACGCGATGATCACCATCGACAGCGCCATCATGATGGTCTGGTTCACGCCCTGCATGATCGACGGCAGCGCGTTCGGGATCTGCACCTTGTACAGCAGTTGCCACGGCGTGCAACCGAACGCCTGCCCCGCTTCCACGATCTCGCGGTTCACGTGGCGGATGCCGAGGCTCGTCAGGCGCACGGCCGGCGGCATTGCGAAGATCACCGTGGACAGAATCCCCGGCACGCGGCCCAGGCCGAACAGCATCGCGGCCGGAATCAGGTAGACGAACGCCGGCATGGTCTGCATCAGGTCCAGGATCGGACGCACGATGGTCGCCACCACCTTGCTCTTGGCCGCCCAGATGCCGAGCGGAATGCCCAGCACGAGGCTGATGATGGTGGACGACAGCGTCAGGCCGAGCGTGATCACCGTCTGATCCCAGAAGCCGGTCGCGAAGATCAGCAGCATCGCCGCCGTGGTGAAGATCGCGAAGCGCCAGCCCACCCGCCACAGCCCGACGCCGATGAAGATCGCCATCATCAGCCACATCGGAATCGCCTGCAGGCCGTGTTCGACGGCAGCGGCCAGGCTTTCGATCACGCGTCCGATCGCATCGAACGTCTTCGCATCATGGTCGAGCAGGTAACGGACGCCCTGGTCGACCCAAGTGCCGAGCGGAATCATTTCAGACATGGGAGCCTCGCGAGCGGGTAATGGCTTTCAGGAGCACGGCCCGATCCACGGAACCGCAGTAACAGCCGTCGGCATCGACGACGGGCAGGGCATTCGGGCTGGCCACCACGCGTTCGACCACGTGATCGAGCGTGGCGTCGTGCCGGATGCATTCGATCTGTCGCAGGTTCGGCGCGCTGGTGCCGATCGCCTCGCGCGTGACGAAGCCGCGGATCTTGCGCGCCTCGTCCAGCACGAACGCGTAGTCGGCGCTGCCGTTCAGCGTGGCGGCCACGTTGGCCGCGTCGAACTTCGAAACCACCGGCACCGCGCCGGTCTGCATCAGGTCGCCGGCCGTCAGGTAGCGGCTGGTGTCGATGCCGTCGAAGAACGCGCGCACGTATTCGTCCGCCGGGTTCGCGATGATGTCCTGCGGCGTGCCCACCTGCACGAGACGGCCGCCTTCCATGATCGCGATCCGCGTGCCGATCCGCAGCGCTTCCTCCAGATCGTGGGACACGAACATGATCGTGCGGCGCTGCTCCTTCTGCAGTTGCAGCAGCACGTTCTGCATTTCCTTGCGCTTGAGCGGATCGAGCGCCGAGAACGCCTCGTCCATGATCATCAGCGACGGGTTCACGGCCAGCGCGCGGGCCAGGCCGACGCGCTGCTGCATCCCGCCCGACAGCTCGGACGGCAGCTTCTTCGAGAATGCCGCCAGGCCGACCTGCTCCAGCACGTCCATCGCGCGGCGTTCGCGATCCTTGCGGCTCACGCCGGCCACTTCCAGGCCGAACGCGGCGTTCGACAGCACGGTGCGTTGCGGCATCAGCGCGAACGACTGGAACACCATGCTCATGTCGGTCCGGCGCAGCGCGGTCAGCTCCGAGCGGCGCACGGCCGCGACATCGCGGCCATCGATCAGCACCTTGCCGGCCGTCGGCTCGACAAGGCGGTTGACGAGGCGGATCAGCGTGGACTTGCCCGAACCGGACAAGCCCATCAGCACGAAAATCTCGCCTTCCTGAACGTCGAACGACACGTCGTGCACACCGACCACCTGGCCGGTCTGCTTGAAGATATCGTCCTTCGTCGACCCGGCTGCGAGCATGTCGAGCGCCTGCTTAGGGTTATTACCAAAAACCTTGCACAGACCTTCGACCACGACCTTGGGGGCATCCATTGAAACCTTCTCCTCGTGTAGCGGGGGCTCGCACCAACAGAGCGTGCCTCAATGGTTGCTAGAAAAAAGTACAGGCAGCCGACGAATTCCGACAGTCGCTTGCGCAAATACGACACCTGCATTTGTCATGCGACGCCAAGCCTGGCGCGGCGCGGCGGCCCACGGCCCTCCGCCTGCGGCGTTGCATCACGTGAAAAGCCACGCCGGGCGTGCAATGTGAGACAGCATCGTGCAACGCGTCACACCCCGTTCGGAGCCACCCGCGCGGCGGAAAAACACAAGCCGGAAAGTCGTAAATCGACAAGATCGTGTCCGATCACCGACAGGCCCGCAAGGGGCCTCGGCGCGCGGGCGTTCGATGCGCCGGACGCGTCAAAGGTGCAACCCGGTCGCACCTCGTTCGCAGCGCCGGAAGGCCTTGCTTTCCGGTTCCTTTCACGCTGTCAGGATAGTTGCGCACGCATCCGATTCGGCACCGTGACGCCACCTGGTTGATCAGGAATCCGGACGATAGACAACGTCGCCCGCCCGCTACTGCACCGCGCCCTCGCCCACGCGCACGTCGTGCTCGACGGCGAGCGCGGTGGCCGCCATCACGCGAATCGCCTGCGCCTGCAGTTCCACCGACAGGCTCGGCATGCCCGGATGCCGCGCCGCCAGCGCCGGGTCGCACGGCAGATGCACGAAGCCGCCGCGCGTGGCCATGCGCTGCATTGCGAGGTGATGCAGCAGCGTGTAGAACACCGCGTTGCAGGCATAGGTGCCGGCCGTCTGCGAGACCGAGGCCGGGATGCCGGCCGCGCGCAGGTCGCGCACCAGCGCCTTGATCGGCAGCGTCGAGAAATAGCCGACCGGGCCGCCCGCCACCACCGGCACGTCGATCGGCTGCCGGCCGGCGGTATCGGGGATGCGCGCGTCGATCACGTTGATCGCCACCCGCTCGACGGACACGTCGGCGCGCCCGGCCGCCAGCCCGAGGCACAGCACGAGCGCGGGCGCGGTGTGCTCGATCGCAGCCAGCAGCGCCGGCCCGGCCTCGTCGAACACGCAGGGCAGGCAGCGCGCCACCACGCGCGCGCCGTCGAGCGTTTCGCCATCGACACGGCGGGCCGCGTCCCACGACGGGTTGTGGGCGTCGCCGCCGAACGGCGCGAAGCCGGTGACAAGAATCGTGCTCGTGCTCATGCAAACGGCCCGGAAGGATGGCGCAAGCGCCCATCTTAGGCCCGGAACCGCGCGCGCCAGAAAAAATGCCCCGGCGGCGTTTCCGCCGGCGGGGCCAACCCATGTCAGAGACAACGCCTGAATTCAACGCGTCCCGATCGATCTTAGTGACGCCTCCGGGCGCGTCCAACCAGACAATCGTGCTATCCAATCGACCGGCCCACCGGGCCGCTTGCCATGCTCCAGCGCATATCGATAGAACGAAAAGTCGTTTCGCACGGCGCGCGCGGCTCGCTACCATGGCGGTTCAGGCCTGCCCGATCAGGCACCGCATTCCGGGAGCGCATTTTGACTGCATTCGACCAACACCGCCGACCCTTCATCGTCGGCATCGGCGGCACCACCCGCGCCGCCTCGTCCACCGAGCGCGCACTGGGCTTCGCCCTGCGCGGCGCGCAAGCAGCCGGCGCCCGCACGCGGCTGTTCGACGGCCCGTTCCTGCATTCGCTGCCGCACTACGCCCCGGAGCAGAAAAGCCTCAGCGCCGCCCAGATCGAGCTGATCGAAGCCGTGCGCGATGCCGACGCCGTGATCATCGCGACGCCCGGCTACCACGGCGGCGTGTCCGGCCTCGTCAAGAACGCGCTCGATACGCTGGAAGAGCTGCGCGCCGACGAGCGCCCCTACCTCGACGGCCGCGCCGTGGGCTGTATCGTCACCGCCTACGGCTGGCAAGCCGCCGGCACCGTGCTGAGTTCGCTGCGCTCGATCGTCCATGCGCTGCGCGGCTGGCCGACGCCGTTCGGCGCCGCCGTCAACACGCTCGAAACGCGCTTCGAATCCGCCGACACCTGCACCGACGCCAAGGTGGCCGGCCAGCTCGAAACGGTCGGTGCGCAAGCCGCCGAGTTCGCGCTCGCCTTCGCCTCGCACCGGGCCGCGACGCGCGTGGCCACCGACGGCGGTTTCGCGCCGGTGCTGAAGCTCGCTTCGAAGTAACGCGACACCCCACGCATCGCCCGCCACCGCGCCCCGCGCAGCCGGGACGCACCCCGACAGCCGGTCACCGACCGGCTTTTTTGCGTGCGTGGCCGGCATGCCGCGCGCCGGGCCGCCCGGCCCGATGGCGCCGTTCACCGCGGCCGCGATGCTAAGGATTCGCCCATTCGCGGGCATATGCTTCGCCGGAAAGATTGGTTCCGACGCGGCACCGGGGCGCTTACGCTGGAACCTCCTGCACTTCACGCTCTCCCCTGCAATGAATCGTCCGATCCGCTACAAAGGCTACGAAATGGCGCCCGCCGCCGCGCAGCAGCCCAATGGGCTGTTCGCCGCGAACCTCACGATCGAGCGGACCACGGCCGGACCGCCGCGCGCCTATTCGTTCGACGCCATCGACTTCTTCTTCGACGAGTCGCTCGCCCTCGCCTACGCGTCCCGCTGGGGGCGCATCTGGATCGACGCCCATAGTTGACGCAAGGCAAGCCGGACGCGGATTCCGACCTGGCACGAAAAAACAGAAAACGGTGGCCTATGGAAAAATAATCCACCTCGTTTTCTTGCCAACGTCCTACCCACGCTTATGTCCGACACGCTACAACAGGAGCAAGCGGCCGACCACGCCATGCGCAACTGGGCGCACGACGATACCGGCCCCGTGCGCATCGGCTCCGACGCGCACCGCCAGATGTTCTGCCGCATGCTGCTCGATACCCATAACCCCTACAAACCGGCCATCATCGACTGGCCGCCGCTTGCCCCCGACGAACTGAAACGGCTCACGGCGCTGCCGATCTGGGACATCGCCGTGCAGACCGAAGGCCGTGCCTCGATCCGCGTGGCCACCTTCGCCGCCACCGTGACGGACCCGCTGCTGCGCTCGGCGCTGCAGATGGACGGCGAGGAGGAAGCGCGCCACAAGGTCGTGCTGTCCAGGCTCGTCGAAGCCTACGGCATCCACCTCGCGCCCGAACCGCCCTACCCGGCACCCACCGACCCGGAATGGGCCTGGGTGCTGACCGGCTTCAGCGAGTGCATCGACAGCTTCTTCGCGTTCGGGCTGTTCCGTTCCGCGCAGCAATCGGGCTTCTTCCCCGAGGCGCTCGTGGAAACCTTCGAACCGGTGATCCAGGAGGAAGGCCGCCATATCCTGTTCTTCGCGAACTGGTACGCGTGGTACTGGCGCAACCTGCCGTGGTGGAAGCGGCCGTGGTTCTTCCTGCGCGTGGCCGCGATCTGGGCGACGCTGATCCGCGATCGTATCGGCATTGCGCGCGGCATCGACGCCGACGGCGTGGCCCACGACGCCAACTTCCCCGCCAACGCCGCCGCCACCGTGGGCACCGACGCGCTGAAGCCGCGCGCCCTGATCGAGCTGTGCCTGGCCGAGAACGATCGGCGCATGGCCGGCTACGACCCGCGCCTGCTGCGCCCGAAGTTCGTACCGCGGCTGGCACGCCTCGCACTTAAATTCATCCGGGCGTAATTCAAACCACCGGGTGGCCGCACGGCCGCCCGTTCCCTGCCCTCCGTCGTACCGTCTCCCCGCCTCGCCACTCGTTGTGCCGTCACGTCCGGCCATCCCGCGACCATTCGGATCGAAGAAAACCGAAACCGGCCGGAAAGGCTGCGACAACCGAAAATCCCTCGTTTTGAAAGCGCTCGCCGCATCGACAGGAAGCGCGTAACCGGTGCAATTTGCCCCACTTTGCCTGGTGCCAATGCACCAGATCATTTACGGATCGCACCCGGTTTACGTCATTTTCGCCACACTTCTCTTGGCATGAAACAGTTTAGTTAATCGTTTTTACAAGCCTACATAAATGTTGAATTGATAAATTTTCCGTTTTCATTTTTACAAATTCGGAGCAACCCAGCCCTGCGAAATTTTTACGCATTGCAGCATTTTTTAATACAGAGTTACCTTTGAATACGCCGAAAAATTTCCATAGCTCCTTATTCATCATGGATTTCCCGCAGATGACCAGGGACTTTTGACCGATACAATGCACTTACATCATTCGACTTACTGATTCTTCATAAAACTTAACAAGCCTATAAAACAGAATCGTCGAACACTGTTTTACAGTTGATACCTGCGAGTTTGCAGTTGTTTTCATTTGAAATTAGCGAGCTCTCATAGAATCCGCGCAATTGATCGCTTTTCCGTGCATGCCGGCAATCACACTTGATTTTGCCTGGTGCAACGCACGGCTCCGTGGAGAAAAGCAGTATGAATCGCAATTACCGTTCGATCTGGAACGAATCTCTCGGGGCTTGGGTGGCTGCATCGGAAAACGATTCGGCTCGGGGTAAACCCAATAAATCGGCAGTTGCAAAAGCGGTCACCACGGCCGTGCTGGTTGCCGGCACGACCAATCAGGTCGCGCACGCGCAGTACGCGACCGGCGGCGGCGTCACCACCAGCACGTCGGCCATCGCGATCGGCGGCAATGCGGCCGTGCTCGGTATCTACACGCCCAGCAACACCACCGCCACCGGCACCGGTGCGATCGCGATCGGGTCGAACTCCACGTCGTCCGGCATCGCCTCGATGGCGCTCGGCTACGGCTCCACGGCCACCGGCACCACCTCGATAGCGGTCGGCAATGGCGCGACCGCCACCGGCATCTACACCACCGCCTTCGGTCACAACGCATTCGCCACCGGCTCCAGCGCGATCGCCGTCGGTTCCGGCTCCGGCGCGACCGGGCTGGGCTCGACGGCGGTCGGCAACGACACGCGCGCGACCGCGAGCAGCTCGGTGGCGATCGGCGGCGGCGACAGCTCCGGCACCGGCGGCGCCACTGCCTCCGGCGCCTCGGCGGTTGCCGTCGGGCGTTTTTCGGTGGCCAGCTCCACCAGCGCGCTGGCCGTCGGCGCCGGCGCGTCCGCGTCCGACCAGTACGCCGTGGCGCTCGGCCCGAATTCGACCGCGTCGTACGCGGGCAGCGTCGCAATCGGCAACGGCAGCGCAACCGCCGCCGCAGCTCCCACCACCACCGGCTACCTGACGGGCCAGGCCGCACCGACCGCCGAAGTGTCGGTGGGCAACGCCACCACGCTGCGCCGCATTACCAACCTGGCCGACGGCTCGGCCGCGACCGACGCCGTCACCGTCTCGCAGCTCAGTACCGGACTCAGCACGACCACCAGCTCGATCGCGAGCTTGTCGACGTCGACGTCGAGCGGGTTGTCGACGGCGAATAGCCGTGTGACGTCCCTGTCGAGTGGGCTTTCCACGACGAACAGCAATGTCACTTCGCTGTCGAGTGGCTTGAGCGCGACCAATAGCAATGTGTCGTCGTTGTCGACGGGGGTGGGGTCGCTGTCGAGCGGGCTTTCCACGACGAACAGCAATGTCGCTTCGCTGTCGAGTGGGTTGAGCGCGACCAATAGCAACGTGTCGTCGTTGTCGACGGGAGTGGGGTCGCTGTCCACCGGGCTTTCCACGACGAACAGCAATGTCGCTTCGCTGTCGTCCTCCGCCTCGACCAGCGTCGGATCGTTGTCCACCGGGCTTTCGACCACGACAAGCAATGTCACGTCGCTGTCGAGCGGATTGAGCACCACCAATAGCAACGTCTCGTCACTGTCCTCGGGGCTCGCGTCGTCCAGCAGCTCGATTTCCTCGCTGTCGAGCGGATTGAGCACGACCAACAGCAATGTCTCGTCGTTGTCGACGGGCGCCGGCTCGTTGTCCACGGGACTCTCCACAACCAACAGCCGCGTCACGTCGCTGTCGACGGCGTCATCCACGGCCGAAAGCTCGCTGTCGACCGGTTTGTCGTCGACCAACAGCAATGTCTCGTCGTTGTCGAGCGGCCTCAGCACGACCAACAGCACGGTCTCGTCGTTGTCGACGGGCGTGACCTCGATTTCCAGTGGGTTGTCGACCACCAACAGCAATGTTGCTTCGTTGTCGAGCGGCCTCAGCACGACCAACAGCAATGTCTCGTCGCTGTCGACGGGCGTGACCTCGATTTCCAGCGGGTTGTCGACCACCAATAGCAACGTCGCTTCGTTGTCCTCGTCGACCTCGACCAGCGTCGGCTCGCTGTCTACCGGTTTGTCGTCGACCAATAGCAACGTCACCTCGCTGTCGAGCGGCCTCAGCACGACCAACAGCAATGTCTCGTCGCTGTCGACGGGCGTGACCTCGATTTCCAGCGGGTTGTCGACCACCAACAGCAATGTCGCTTCGCTGTCCTCTTCGACCTCGACCAGCGTCGGCTCGCTGTCTACCGGGCTTTCGACCACGACGAGCAACGTCACTTCGCTTTCGTCGGGTTTGAGCTCGACGAACAGCAACGTCACGTCCCTTTCGTCGGGCTTGAGTTCCACGAACAGCAACGTCACTTCGCTGTCCAGCGGACTCAGTACGACCAATAGCAATGTCTCGTCGCTGTCGACGGGTGTGACTTCGATTTCCAGCGGGTTGTCGACCACCAACAGCAACGTCGCTTCGTTGTCCTCGTCGACTTCGACCAGCGTCGGCTCGCTGTCTACCGGTTTGTCGTCGACCAATAGCAACGTCACCTCGCTGTCGAGCGGTCTGAGCACTACCAACAGTAATGTCTCGTCGTTGTCGACGGGCGTGACCTCAATTTCCAGTGGGCTGTCGACCACCAATAGCAACGTCGCTTCGCTGTCCTCTTCGACCTCGACCAGCGTCGGCTCGCTGTCTACCGGGCTTTCGACCACGACGAGCAACGTCACTTCGTTGTCCAGCGGACTCAGTACGACCAATAGCAATGTCTCGTCGCTGTCGACGGGCGTGACTTCGATTTCCAGCGGGTTGTCGACCACCAACAGCAACGTCGCTTCGCTGTCCTCGTCGACTTCGACCAGCGTTGGCTCGCTGTCTACCGGTTTGTCGTCGGCCAACAGCAATGTCACCTCGCTGTCGAGCGGCCTCAGCACCACCAACAGTAATGTCTCGTCGTTGTCGACGGGTGTGACCTCAATTTCCAGTGGGCTGTCGACCACCAACAGCAACGTCGCTTCGTTGTCCTCGTCGACTTCGACCAGCGTCGGCTCGCTGTCTACCGGTTTGTCGTCGACCAACAGCAATGTCACCTCGCTGTCGAGCGGCCTCAGCACCACCAACAGTAATGTCTCGTCGTTGTCGACGGGCGTGACCTCGATTTCCAGCGGGTTGTCGACCACCAACAGCAACGTCGCTTCGTTGTCCTCGTCGACTTCGACCAGCGTCGGCTCGCTGTCTACCGGTTTGTCGTCGACCAACAGCAATGTCACTTCGCTGTCGAGCGGCCTGAGCACGACCAACAGTAGTGTCTCGTCGTTGTCGACGGGTGTGACCTCGATTTCCAGTGGACTGTCGACCACCAACAGCAACGTCGCTTCGCTGTCGTCCTCGACCTCGACCAGCGTTGGGTCGTTGTCTACTGGACTTTCCACCACGGCGAGCAACGTCACTTCGCTCTCGTCGGGCTTGAGTTCCACGAACAGCAACGTCACTTCGCTGTCCAGCGGACTCAGTACGACCAATAGCAATGTCTCGTCGCTGTCGACGGGTGTGACTTCGATTTCCAGTGGACTGTCGACCACCAACAGCAATGTCGCTTCGCTGTCCTCTTCGACCTCGACCAGCGTCGGCTCGCTGTCTACCGGGCTTTCGACCACGACGAGCAACGTCACTTCGCTTTCGTCGGGTTTGAGCTCGACGAACAGCAACGTCACGTCCCTTTCGTCGGGCTTGAGTTCCACGAACAGCAACGTCACTTCGCTGTCCAGCGGACTCAGTACGACTAATAGCAACGTCTCGTCGTTGTCGACGGGTGTGACTTCGATTTCCAGTGGGTTGTCGACCACGAACAGTAATGTCGCTTCGCTGTCGTCCTCGACCTCGACCAGCGTTGGGTCGTTGTCTACTGGACTTTCCACCACGGCGAGCAACGTCACATCGCTCTCGTCCGGCCTGAGTTCCACGAATAGCAACGTCACCTCGTTGTCCAGCGGACTCAGTACGACTAATAGCAACGTCTCGTCGTTGTCGACGGGTGTGACCTCGATCTCCAGCGGGCTGTCGACCACCAACAGTAATGTCGCTTCGCTGTCGTCCTCGACCTCGACCAGCGTTGGGTCGTTGTCTACTGGACTTTCCACCACGGCGAGCAACGTCACATCGCTCTCGTCCGGCTTGAGTTCCACGAACAGCAACGTCACTTCGTTGTCCAGCGGACTCAGTACGACCAACAGCACCGTCTCGTCGTTGTCGACGGGTGTGACCTCGATCTCCAGCGGGCTGTCGACCACCAACAGTAATGTCGCTTCGCTGTCGTCCTCGACCTCGACCAGCGTTGGGTCGTTGTCTACTGGACTTTCCACCACGGCGAGCAACGTCACATCGCTCTCGTCCGGCTTGAGTTCCACGAACAGCAACGTCACTTCGTTGTCCAGCGGACTCAGTACGACCAACAGCACCGTCTCGTCGTTGTCGACGGGTGTGACTTCGATTTCCAGTGGGTTGTCGACCACGAACAG
This sequence comes from Burkholderia sp. 3C, assembly GCF_054589155.1. Lineage (NCBI taxonomy): Bacteria > Pseudomonadati > Pseudomonadota > Betaproteobacteria > Burkholderiales > Burkholderiaceae > Burkholderia > Burkholderia sp. 3C. The sequence goes on along the minus strand of NZ_BAAILN010000161.1, from coordinate 7,342 downwards.
CAATGTCGCTTCGCTGTCGTCCTCGACTTCGACCAGCGTTGGATCGTTGTCTACTGGACTTTCGACCACGACGAGCAATGTCACCTCGCTCTCGTCCGGCCTGAGTTCCACGAATAGCAACGTCACCTCGTTGTCCAGCGGACTCAGTACGACTAATAGCAACGTCTCGTCACTGTCGACGGGTGTGACCTCGATTTCCAGTGGACTGTCGACCACCAACAGCAATTTCGCTTCGCTGTCGTCTTCGACCTCGACCAGTGTCGGATCGCTGTCCACCGGGCTTTCGACCACAACGAGCAACGTCACCTCGCTCTCGTCAGGACTGAGCTCGACGAACAGCAACGTCACGTCCCTTTCGTCGGGCCTGAGTTCCACGAACAGCAACGTCACTTCGTTGTCCAGCGGACTCAGTACGACCAATAGCAATGTCTCGTCGCTGTCGACGGGTGTGACTTCGATTTCCAGTGGACTGTCGACCACCAACAGCAATGTCGCTTCGCTGTCGTCTTCGACCTCGACCAGTGTCGGATCGCTGTCCACCGGGCTTTCGACCACAACGAGCAACGTCGCCTCGCTCTCGTCCGGCTTGAGTTCCACAAACAGCAACGTTTTGTCGCTCTCGACTTCAACTTCGACCGGCATCACCTCGCTCTCGACGGCGGTCAGTTCGCTGTCGACATCGACCTCGACCGGTATCGGCTCGCTGTCCACAGGCGTAGGCTCGCTGTCGACCGGGTTGAGCACGACAAACAGCAACGTCACTTCGCTCTCATCTGGTCTCAGCACCACGAACAGCAATGTCGCTTCGCTGTCGTCGTCGACTTCGACCAGCATCGGTTCGCTGTCCACCGGACTTTCCACCACGACGAGCAATGTCACCTCGCTCTCGTCGGGCTTGAGCACCACAAACAGCAACGTCACTTCGCTCTCGTCTGGTCTCAGCACCACGAACAGCAATGTCGCTTCGCTGTCGTCCTCGACTTCGACCAGCATCGGTTCGCTGTCCACCGGACTTTCCACCACGACGAGCAATGTCGCCTCGCTTTCGTCGGGCTTGAGCACGACAAACAGCAACGTCACTTCGCTCTCATCTGGTCTCAGCACCACTAACAGCAATGTCTCTTCGCTGTCGTCGTCGACTTCGACCAGCGTCGGCTCGCTGTCCACCGGACTTTCCACCACGACGAGCAATGTCACCTCGCTTTCGTCGGGCTTGAGCACCACAAACAGCAACGTCACTTCGCTCTCGTCTGGTCTGTCTTCAACCAACAGCAACGTGTCCTCGCTGTCCTCCTCCGTCTCCAGTGGGTTGTCGACGACAAACAGCAATGTTTCGTCACTGTCGAGCGGTCTCAGCTCCACCAACAGCAATGTCTCGTCGTTGTCGTCCTCGACCTCGACCAGCGTCGGCTCGCTGTCCACCGGACTTTCCACGACGACGAGCAATGTCACCTCGCTTTCGTCGGGCTTGAGCACCACAAACAGCAACGTTACTTCGCTGTCGAGCAGCGTAACGTCGATTTCCAGCGGCCTGTCCACGACGAACAGCAACCTGACGACGCTCTCGACTTCGACCTCGACCGGCATCACCTCACTGTCGACGGCGGTCAGCTCACTCTCGACGTCGACGTCGACCGGCATCGGCTCGCTGTCCACGGGGATTGGCTCGCTGTCGACCAGCATCGGTTCGCTCTCGACCGGCGTCGGCTCGATCTCAACCGGCATCGGTTCGCTGTCGACAGGCCTGAGCACCACCAACAGCAATGTGTCGTCGCTGTCGACTTCGACCTCATCCAGCGTCGGCTCGCTGTCGACGGGGCTGTCGACGACCAACAGCAACGTCACTTCGCTGTCCAGCGGGTTGTCTACGACCAACAGCAATGTCTCATCGCTGTCGTCCTCGGTCTCCAGCGGGCTGTCGACCACGAACAGCAACGTGTCCTCGCTGTCGACTTCGACTTCGACCAGCGTCGGCTCTCTGTCGACCGGGTTGTCTACGACCAATAGCAACGTTTCGTCGTTGTCGAGCGGCCTGAGCACGACCAACAGCAATGTCACCTCGTTGTCGTCCTCGGTCTCCAGCGGATTGTCGACGACGAACAGCAACGTTACTTCGCTGTCGAGCGGCTTGAGCAGCACCAACAGCAATGTTTCCTCACTGTCCAGCGGCCTGAGCACGACAAACAGCAATGTCTCATCGCTGTCCACTGGCTTGAGCACCACCGATAGCAACGTCTCGTCGCTGTCGACTTCGACCTCGACCAGCGTTGGTTCGCTGTCCACTGGGCTGTCCACGACCAACAGCAATGTCTCCTCGTTGTCGTCCTCGGTCTCCAGCGGGTTGTCGACGACGAACAGCAACGTGTCCTCGCTGTCGACTTCGACTTCGACCAGCGTTGGTTCGCTGTCCACTGGGCTGTCTACGACCAACAGCAATGTCTCATCGCTGTCGTCCTCGGTCTCCAGCGGACTGTCGACCACGG
>NZ_BAAILN010000161.1:0-4802 GCF_054589155.1 Burkholderia sp. 3C | reverse complement strand
CAATGTCTCATCGCTGTCGTCCTCGGTCTCCAGCGGACTGTCGACCACGAACAGCAACGTGTCCTCGCTGTCGACTTCGACCTCGACCAGCGTTGGTTCACTGTCGACCGGGTTGTCTACGACCAATAGCAACGTTTCGTCGTTGTCGAGCGGCCTGAGCACGACCAACAGCAACGTCACCTCGTTGTCGTCCTCGGTCTCCAGCGGGTTATCGACGACAAACAGCAACGTTACTTCGCTGTCGAGCGGCTTGAGCACGACAAACAGCAATGTCTCATCGCTGTCGTCCTCGGTCTCCAGCGGACTGTCGACCACGAACAGCAACGTGTCCTCGCTGTCGACTTCGACCTCGACCAGCGTTAGCTCTCTGTCGACCGGGTTGTCTACGACCAATAGCAACGTTTCGTCGTTGTCGAGCGGCCTGAGCAGCACCAACAGCAACGTTTCATCATTGTCGAGCGGCCTAAGCACGACCAACAGCAATGTCTCCTCGTTGTCGTCCTCGGTCTCCAGCGGGCTGTCGACGACAAACAGCAACGTTACTTCGCTGTCGAGCGGCTTGAGCACCACCGATAGCAACGTCTCGTCGCTGTCGACTTCGACCTCGACCAGTGTTGGCTCGCTGTCCACCGGGCTGTCTACGACCAACAGCAACGTCACTTCGCTGTCCAGCGGGTTGTCGACTACGAATAGCAACGTCTCGTCGCTGTCGACTTCGACCTCGACCAGCGTTGGTTCGCTGTCCACTGGGCTGTCCACGACCAACAGCAATGTCTCCTCGTTGTCGTCCTCGGTCTCCAGCGGGTTGTCGACGACAAACAGCAACGTTACTTCGCTGTCTAGCGGCTTGAGCAGCACCAACAGCAATGTTTCCTCACTGTCCAGCGGCCTGAGCACGACAAACAGCAATGTCTCCTCGCTGTCCACTGGCTTGAGCACCACCGATAGCAACGTCTCATCGCTGTCGTCGTCGACCTCGACCAGCGTCGGCTCACTCTCCACTGGCCTCTCGACCACGACGAGCAACATCACGTCCCTGTCGTCGGGCTTGAGCAGCACAAACAGTAATGTTTCTTCGTTGTCGTCATCGACTTCGACCAGCGTCGGCTCCCTTTCCACCGGCTTGAGCACCACGAACAGCACGGTTTCCTCGCTGTCGACCGGCGTGTCCTCGATCTCGACTGGACTGTCGACAACGAACAGCAATGTCGCTTCGCTGTCGTCCTCGACCTCGACCAGCGTCGGTTCTCTGTCCACGGGACTCTCGACCACGACGAGCAACGTCACGTCGCTGTCCACCGGTCTCAGCACCACTAACAGCACGGTCTCCTCGCTGTCGACCGGCGTGTCTTCGATCTCGACCGGCCTGTCGACAACCAACAGCAATGTTTCGTCGCTCTCCAGTGGACTGAGCACCACCGATAGCAATGTGTCTTCGCTGTCGACCTCGACCTCAACTGGCGTCAGCTCGCTGTCAACCGGGCTGTCGACGACAAATAGCAATGTCACGTCGCTGTCGAGCGGCTTGAGCAGCACCAACAGCAACGTTTCCTCGCTGTCCAGCGGACTGAGTACGACCAACAGCAACGTTTCTTCTCTGTCGTCGTCGACTTCGACCAGCGTCGGCTCACTGTCCACCGGCCTCAGCACTACCAACAGCACGGTCTCCTCGCTGTCGACCGGTGTGTCCTCGATTTCGACCGGCCTGTCGACAACCAACAGCAATGTCGCTTCGCTGTCATCCTCGACCTCAACCAGCGTCGGTTCACTGTCGACCGGACTCTCGACCACGACGAGCAGTGTCACATCGCTGTCGTCGGGACTCAGCAGCACCAACAGCACGGTCTCCTCACTGTCGACCGGCGTGTCTTCGATCTCTACCGGCCTGTCGACAACGAACAGCAATGTCACTTCGCTGTCGTCCTCGACTTCGACCAGCGTTGGCTCGCTGTCCACCGGGCTGTCCACAACCAACAGCAATGTTTCGTCGTTGTCGAGCGGCTTGAGCACCACGAACAGCACGGTTTCGTCGCTGTCGACCGGCGTGTCCTCGATCTCCACCGGCCTGTCGACAACGAACAGCAACGTCGCGTCGCTGTCGTCCTCGACTTCGACCAGCGTCGGATCGCTGTCCACCGGACTGAGCACCACGACGAGCAATGTCACGTCGCTGTCGTCGGGCCTCAGCACCACCAACAGCAATGTGTCCTCGTTGTCCAGCGGTCTGAGCACGACAACTAGCAGCGTCTCCTCGCTGTCTACCGGCGTCTCTTCGATCTCCACCGGGCTGTCGACAACGAACAGCAATGTCGCTTCGCTGTCGTCCTCGACTTCGACCAGCGTTGGCTCGCTGTCCACCGGACTGAGCACCACCAACAGCAACATCTCGTCGCTGTCGTCCGGCCTGAGCACGACAAACAGCAGCGTCGGCTCGTTGTCGTCATCGACCTCGACCAGCGTCAGCTCGCTGTCCACCGGCTTGAGCACCACGACGAGCAACGTCGCGTCGCTCTCGACTGGCCTGAGCTCGACCAACAGCAACGTCTCATCGCTGTCGTCCGGCCTCAGCACTACCAACAGCAGTGTCGGCTCGTTGTCCACTGGCCTCAGCACCACCAACAACACGGTCTCCTCGCTGTCGACCGGCGTGTCTTCGATCTCGACTGGACTGTCGACAACCGACAGCAACGTCGCGTCGCTGTCGTCTTCGACCTCGACCAGCGTCGGCTCTCTGTCCACCGGCTTGAGCACCACGACGAGCAACGTCGCCTCGCTGTCGACTGGCCTGAGTTCGACCAACAGCAACGTCTCATCGCTGTCGTCCGGCCTCAGCACCACCAACAGCAGTGTCGGCTCGTTGTCCACCGGTCTCAGCACCACCAACAGCACGGTCTCTTCGCTGTCGACCGGCGTGTCTTCGATCTCGACTGGACTGTCGACAACCGACAGCAATGTCGCTTCGCTGTCGTCCTCGACTTCGACCAGTGTCGGTTCGCTGTCCACCGGTCTCAGCACCACCAACAGCAGCGTCGGCTCACTGTCGTCATCGACCTCGACCAGTGTCGGTTCACTGTCCACCGGCTTGAGCACCACGACGAGCAACGTCGCGTCGCTGTCGACTGGCCTTAGTTCGACCAACAGCAACGTCTCATCGTTGTCGTCCGGCCTCAGCACCACCAACAGCACGGTTTCCTCGCTGTCGACCGGCGTGTCCTCGATCTCTACCGGCCTGTCGACAACGAACAGCAACGTCACTTCGCTGTCGTCCTCGACCTCGACCAGCGTCGGATCGCTGTCCACTGGCTTGAGCACCACGACGAGCAACGTCGCCTCGCTCTCGACTGGCCTGAGCTCGACCAACAGCAACGTCTCATCGCTGTCGTCCGGCTTGAGCACCACAAACAGCACGGTCTCCTCGCTGTCGACCGGCGTGTCCTCGATCTCGACTGGACTGTCGACAACGAACAGCAATGTCGCTTCGCTGTCGTCCTCGACTTCGACCAGCGTCGGCTCACTGTCCACCGGCTTGAGCACCACGACGAGCAACGTTGCTTCGCTGTCGACTGGCCTGAGTTCGACCAACAGCAACGTCTCCTCGCTCTCGTCCGGCTTGAGCACGACAAACAGCAGTGTCGGCTCGTTGTCCACTGGCCTCAGCACCACCAACAGCACGGTCTCCTCGCTGTCGACTGGCGTGTCTTCGATCTCGACTGGACTGTCGACAACCAACAGCAATGTCGCTTCGCTGTCGTCCTCGACTTCGACCAGCGTTGGCTCGCTGTCCACCGGACTGAGCACCACCACCAGCAACATCTCGTCGCTGTCGTCCGGCCTGAGCACGACAAACAGCAGCGTCGGCTCGTTGTCGTCATCGACCTCGACCAGCGTCAGCTCGCTGTCCACCGGCTTGAGCACCACGACGAGCAACGTCGCGTCGCTCTCGACTGGCCTGAGCTCGACCAACAGCAACGTCTCATCGCTGTCGTCCGGCCTCAGCACCACCAACAACACGGTTTCCTCGCTGTCGTCCGGCGTGTCCTCGATCTCGACTGGACTGTCGACAACGAACAGCAACGTCACTTCGCTGTCGTCCTCGACTTCGACCAGCGTTGGCTCGCTGTCCACCGGCTTGAGCACCACCACCAGCAACATCTCGTCGCTGTCGTCCGGCCTCAGCACCACAAACAGCAGCGTCGGCTCGCTGTCCACTGGCCTCAGCACCACCAACAGCACGGTTTCCTCGCTGTCGTCCGGCGTGTCCTCGATCTCCACCGGCCTGTCGACAACGAACAGCAACGTCACTTCGCTGTCGTCCTCGACTTCGACCAGCGTTGGCTCGCTGTCCACCGGCCTGAGCACCACGACGAGCAACGTCGCGTCGCTCTCGACTGGCCTGAGCTCGACCAACAGCAACGTCTCATCGCTGTCGTCCGGCCTCAGCACCACAAACAGCAGTGTCGGCTCGTTGTCCACTGGCCTCAGCACCACCAACAGCAATGTCGCTTCGCTGTCGTCCTCGACTTCGACCAGCGTTGGCTCGCTGTCCACCGGACTGAGCACCACCACCAGCAACATCTCATCGCTGTCGTCCGGCCTCAGCAGCACCAACAGCAGCGTCGGCTCGCTGTCGTCCTCGACCTCAACCAGTGTCGGTTCACTGTCCACCGGCTTGAGCACCACGACGAGCAACGTCGCGTCGCTGTCGACTGGCCTCAGCACCACCAACAGCAACGTCACCTCGCTGTCCACCGGCCTCAGCACCACCAACAGCAACGTCACCTCGCTGTCCACCGGCCTCAGCA
>NZ_BAAILN010000160.1:0-411 GCF_054589155.1 Burkholderia sp. 3C | reverse complement strand
GGTCATATTCGAGCTGGGTCGTGTTCTCGTTTTGCGTGAACGCGCTGCGCACCAGGTCATATCCCGGGTTCGGATTTTCCAGCTTCTGCGCCACCGCAAACGTATCGGCCCAGCACAGAATGCGGACCTTCACGCCTTCGCGCGCCTTTTGGATCAGCAGGTCACCAATGCAGAGCGAATCGCCGCCGCCCCGCCGGAAATACATCGATGGCTGAAAACCCCAGCAGATATAGTCGATCGAATGCCTGGCAGCCAGAATCGCGTCGTATAGCGCGCCGAATGCCTCCTCTCCGTTGACGAGCGGCTTGTAGGACGCAGGCACCGGATGAAACTCGGCAACGCTGCCCGACTTCTTGCCGGTTCCGCGCGGGCCCGCCGGGATCATGTCGAGAAACCACGGCAGACACAGCA
>NZ_BAAILN010000159.1:102595-147317 GCF_054589155.1 Burkholderia sp. 3C | reverse complement strand
TTCCAATGAAAAACGCCCGGCATCGCGCCGGGCGTTTTTCATTGCAGCAGGGAATGTGTTGCGTGCGCCGCCTCAGAAATCGACGGGATCGTCGCCGGTGGCCATCGCAGCGGCTGCCGCGGCGAGCGTGGTGTCGCCGGCGGTGGCGGCGGTGCGGCGGCAGTTTTGCGAGGACGATGGATCGAGCGACGGATTGCGCAGCTTCTCGAGCACGATTTCGGGCACCTTCACGCGCGTTTGCGCGGCCACGTCGCCGCACTGGAACATCATCAGTTCGCCCGGCTCGAACGCGGTCCAGACTTCGTCGTCGGTCAGCGGCTGGGTGGCGATCACGGCGACGCGATCCTCGGGCGTGGTGTACTTCGCGAAATCGATCGAGAGATCCTCGTCGATCAGGTGCGCGGTGGAGAACGGCCAGCGGCGCACGAGATAGTGCAGCCGCGTCGAGCAGTGCGCGAACAGCGCCTGGCCGTTCGACAGCAGGAAGTTGAACACGCCGTAGGCGGTGATCGCCTCGGTCAGCTCGGCGAGCCGCTCGAACAGTTCGGGCAGCGGCGGCTGCGCGCCGGGGAACGTGTCGCGCAGGCCCTGCATCAGCATGCAGAACGCCTGTTCGCTGTCGGTCGTGCCGACCGGTTGATACACGCCGTCGCTCAGTTCGGGCGCATAGCCGGGCAGGTCGCCGTTATGCGCGAAGATCCAGTGGCGCCCCCACAGCTCGCGCATGAACGGATGGCTGTTCTCGAGCAGGATGGCGCCTTGCGTGGCCTTGCGGATATGGGCGATCGTGTTCTTCGACTTGATCGGATAGCGCTTCACCATTTCGGCGATCGGCGAGGTGGCCGACGACTGGTGATCGAGGAACAGGCGGCAGGCTTTATCTTCGAAGAAGGCGATGCCCCAACCGTCCGCGTGATGATCCGTCAGCCCGCCGCGGGCCGCGAAACCGGTAAACGAGAAGGTCACGTCCGTCGGCTCGGCGCAGTTCATTCCGAAGAGTTGGCACATAGATGTTGCGGCAGGTCTGGCGGGTAGGGACACCGGGCGGAACCGGTACAATAGTGGTTTCAAGCATACACCCAGCCCCGGGCGGCCAAAAGCGGAACCGCGCGCACACGACATCGTGTTGCGGTTTTCCGTCACTTGGCGCCGCGGGGCGCGGCTGCAGCAGCCATCTCGCTGCTGGTTGCCCGCCTTACCCCTACGACGCCATGACCGCCCAGAACGCCGCCTCCGCTCCCGTCTCCTCGCTGACTCTCGCCCGTCCCGACGATTGGCACCTTCACGTGCGCGACGGCGCGATGCTGGCGGCCGTGCTGCCGCACACCGCGCGCCAGTTCGGCCGCGCGATCATCATGCCGAACCTGAAGCCGCCCGTGACCACCACGGCGCAGGCCGAAGCCTATCGCGCGCGCATCCTGGCCGTGCTGCCGGCCGGCATGACGTTCGAGCCGCTGATGACGCTCTACCTGACCGACAACACGCCCGGCGACGAGATCCGCCGCGCCAAGGCGAGCGGCTTCGTGCACGGCGTGAAGCTGTATCCGGCCGGCGCCACCACCAATTCGGATGCGGGCGTGACCGACCTGCGCAAATGCGCGAGCGCGCTCGAGGCGATGCAGGACGTGGGCATGCCGCTGCTCGTGCACGGGGAGGTGACCAATGCCGATATCGATCTGTTCGATCGCGAGAAGGTCTTCATCGACCGCGTGATGACGCCGCTGCGCCGCGATTTCCCGGCGCTGAAGGTGGTGTTCGAGCACATCACCACCAAGGACGCGGCTGACTACGTGCGCGACGCCGATGCCGCACCGGGCACGCTCGGCGCGACGATCACGGCGCATCACCTGCTCTACAACCGCAACGCCATCTTTACCGGCGGGATTCGTCCGCATTACTACTGCCTGCCGGTGCTCAAGCGCGAGACGCACCGCGTCGCGCTGGTCGAAGCCGCCACCTCGGGCAACGCGCGCTTCTTCCTCGGCACCGACAGCGCGCCGCACGAGAAGGACGCGAAGGAAGCCGCCTGCGGCTGCGCGGGCTGCTATACGGCGCTGCATGCGCTCGAACTGTATGCCGAGGCGTTCGATCAGGTCGGCGCACTCGACAAGCTCGAAGGCTTCGCGAGCTTCTTCGGCGCCGATTTCTACGGCCTGCCGCGCGCCACCGACACCGTCACGCTGCTGCGTGACACCTGGCAACTGCCGGCCACGGTGGAAGCGGGCGACACCTCGGTGGTGCCGCTGCGCGGTGGCGAATCGATCGGCTGGCGTCTCGCGTGACATCGGCGGCCGGCGGCCCGCGCGCGGCCGGATTCGATTCGATCGACTGGGCCGCGCCGTGGCTCGCGCCGTTCGCGGCGCGCGGCCCGCGCTGGCAGGCCGCGGCGCTGGCCGGCGAAGCCGCCTGGCTCGCGGCGCTCGGCGATGACGCTACCGCGGCTGGCCTGACCACCGGGCGCGGCCATCCGCTGCATTTCATCGAGCAGGCCGGGCTGCCGGCCGGCGTCGCCTACGAAACGCAGATCGCCGCCACCGGCGGCGTGCCCACTCGCCACAATCTCCACGATTTCTTCAATGCGCTCGTCTGGTTCGCGTATCCGCGGATCAAGGCGGCGATCAACGCACGCCAGTCGGCCGCCATCGATGCGCTCGGCGTGGGCGGCGAGCGCGGCGGCGTGCGCGACGCGCTCACCTTGCTCGACGAGAACGGCGCGCTGTTCGTCACCGCCGATCCGGCGCTCGGCGCCGCGCTGCGCGACTTCGGCTGGCAGGCGCTGTTCGTCGAGAACCGCGCCGCCTGGGGGCGCGCCTGCGAATTGCGGCTGGTCGGGCATGCGTTGCTCGAAAAGCTCGTGCAGCCGTACAAGGCGTGCACGGCGCATGCGTGGATCGTCGAGGCGCCGCCGGCGTTCTTCGACTGGGACGAAGGCGCGCGGCGAGGCTGGCTCGATGCGCACGTGGCGGCCGGCTTCGACGCGCGGCTGCCGTCGAGCCGCGGGTTCGCGCCGCTGCCGGTGCTCGGTGTGCCGGGCTGGTGGCCGGCCAATGCCGATGCGGGCTTCTACGACGACGCGCAGGTGTTTCGCGCGGGGCGGCGGGCCGTGGCGTAATCCGGCGTGGCGTCGATCGATTGCGATTCGATCCCCGTTTGTTGGTCGGTCCCATTCCGATTCCATCTCGATTGCATCGATGCCCGCAGGCGGTTTCCGCGCCATGCGGCTCGCGGTGCGGCGGCGCGGATGCTAGAATCCGCGTCGCAAAGTGGGCCAGGCAGTCGCGGCCTGCGCGGTTTCGGCCGCGCGGGGCGAGGAAAGTCCGGACTCCGCCAGGGCAGGGTGATGGCTAACGGCCATCCGTGGCGACACGCGGAACAGGGCAACAGAGAACAGACCGCCGATGGCCCGGCGCAAGCCGGGATCAGGTAAGGGTGAAACGGTGCGGTAAGAGCGCACCGCGGCTGCGGCGACGTACGCCGGCACGGTAACCTCCACCCGGAGCAATTCCAAGTAGGCAGGCGCGCATCTTCGAGATGCAGGACGGTGCCCCCGTCTCGTCTGCGGGTAGGAAGCTTGAGCGCGTCAGCAATGGCGCGCCTAGAGGAATGGCTGCCACGTCGTGCGCGTCCTGCGCGCACGACGCACAGAATCCGGCTTATCGGCCCGCTTTGCCCCGATTCAAGCAAAAAGGCCGGCGCCCCCGAAGGGTGCCGGCCTTTTTTCATGGGCGCTCGCCGCGCCCGAAAGCCTGCCTCAACCGGCGACGATATCGAAACCGTGCGTCAGTTCGGCCGTCTTGGCGATCATGATCGAGGCCGAGCAGTATTTGTCGTGCGACAGGTTGATCGCGCGCTCGACCGTGGCCGGGTTCAGGTTGCGGCCCGTGACGGTGAAGTGGAAGTGGATCTTGGTGAACACCTTCGGATCCTCGCTGGCGCGTTCGGCCTTCAGCGTGACCGAGCAGCCCGTCACTTCCTGGCGGCTTTTCTTCAGGATCAGCACGACGTCGTATGCGGTGCAGCCGCCGGTGCCGAGCAACACCATTTCCATCGGGCGGGCGGCGAGGTTGTGGCCGCCGCCTTCCGGCGCGCCATCCATCGTCACGAGGTGGCCGCTGCCCGTCTCGGCGACGAACGCCATGCCTTCCTGGCCCATCCAGCTAACTTTGCATTCCATGCGTGTGCTCCCGTCTTTCCGGCTTCGATTGCGAACCGGCATTGTAGCCCGCGTGGCAACTGTCGGCTGATGCAGTGCGGGAATGGAAAGAATCGGAGGAGATGGTCGCGCGTGCGGCCGCTCCACCAGGGTGCCGGGACGGGCAAGTTGCCGCGCGTTCCGGGGCTTTCATGCCCGGCAGATAGCGGCTAAGTGACTGATTTCAATGGGGCCGAGCGGCAGCCGACGCATCGATATGGAAATTTCGCATGATGGTATATGTTTTTACCATATGGATTGACTTGAATTTCAGCGACGGGCTTCCTATCATTCAGACCATTGATTGCCGCGCTGCGGCAATCCCCTTATGTCTCCTCCACCCTTCTCCAAAGGTGGATTCAGCCCGAACGACGGTTCGGGCTTTTTTTCGTGGATCGCGGCGCACCGCCTGCCGATCGCTCAGGGCTGCGTCGACAATCGTCGATTTGTTTGTCCGCTTGCCAAAATTTCCTTTATAATTCTCGGTTTTCCGCATTCATGCCCGCGGAGAAGAATCAGGGAGAGCCTGCACAGCGCCCAGAGCGCAACCAAATCCAAGCAGGAAAAAAACAAGGGCAGCAGTCATTATTTTTGGATCGATCATGAAGACGTTTTCCGCAAAAGCCCATGAGGTGACGCGCGAATGGTACGTGATTGACGCGACGGATAAGGTTCTCGGCCGTGTTGCCAGCGAAGTGGCACGCCGTCTGCGCGGCAAGCACAAGCCTGAGTTCACTCCGCACGTCGACACCGGTGATTTCATCATCGTCATCAACGCGAGCAAGTTGAAAGTCACGGGCAACAAGACGCTGGACAAGAAGTACTACCGCCACTCGGGCTACCCGGGCGGTATCTATGAAACGACGTTCGGCAAGATGCAAGAACGCTTCCCGGGCCGTGCGCTCGAGAAGGCGGTCAAGGGCATGCTGCCCAAGGGCCCGCTCGGTTACGCGATGATCAAGAAGCTCAAGGTCTACGCAGAAGCGACGCATCCGCACTCGGCCCAACAGCCGCAGGCGCTCGAGTTCTAAGGAGACCCACATGATCGGTAACTGGAATTACGGTACGGGCCGCCGCAAGAGCGCCGTTGCACGTGTCTTCATCAAGGCAGGCAAGGGCGACATCATTGTCAACGGCAAGCCCATCGCCGACTACTTCTCGCGCGAAACGTCGCTGATGATCGTGCGCCAACCGCTGGAGCTCACGAGCCACGGCCAAACGTTCGACATCAAGGTGAACGTGACGGGCGGCGGCGAAACGGGTCAGGCAGGCGCAGTGCGTCACGGCATCACCCGCGCGCTGATCGACTACGATGCAACGCTCAAGCCGCAACTGTCGACCGCCGGCTTCGTGACGCGCGATGCGCGTGAAGTCGAGCGTAAGAAGATGGGTCTGCGCAAGGCACGTCGCGCAAAGCAGTTCTCGAAGCGTTAAGCGCTTCCGGCTCGTCGCCCTCGGGCGATGCCGCCGACGAAAACCGCCAGTCCTCGACTGGCGGTTTTTTTATGCGCGCTTCGATTCCCGTGGAATCGGGGCGCGACCCGTATCGATCCGATCCCGCCGGTGCGCGATGCGCATGTCCCGCTTGATTTCGTGGACTTCGGCACGATCTTCGGAACAGCCCTACAATAGCGGCTAGTGCTTTTTGGAGAGTTCGTCATGAACGCTGTCACTGAATCCGCGGTAAGCACCGCCACCGAAATGCCGACCCCGTTCGTCTTCACCGACTCGGCGGCCGACAAAGTCAAGCAACTGATCGACGAAGAAGGCAATCCCGAACTGAAGCTGCGCGTGTTCGTGCAAGGCGGCGGCTGCTCGGGCTTCCAGTACGGCTTCACGTTCGACGAAGAAGTCAACGAAGACGACTCCGTGCTGGTCAAGAACGGCGTCCAACTGCTGGTCGATTCGATGAGCTACCAGTACCTGGTCGGCGCAGAAATCGACTACAAGGACGACCTGAACGGCGCGCAGTTCGTGATCAAGAACCCGAACGCCACGACCACCTGCGGTTGCGGCTCGTCGTTCTCGGTCTGAGCGCCTAGGCGTTTCAGCGGGCGCCCGATTGGGGCGCTTGCCGTTGGTGCCATGAAAAACCCCCACGCGTGCGTGGGGGTTTTGTCGTTTCCGGCGTTTCGAGTGCGCGGGCTGCCTGAAGCGCTGCCCCCGATTCAGCGCGGATACAACGCGCCGAGCACGCGCTCGCCGGCCGCGCCCGTCACGCCGGCGATGTTGCCGGGTTCGCGGGCCGTGAAGCGCCACGCGAGCCAGGCGAACGCGATCGCCTCGACCTGCTGCGGCGGCACGCCGAGCGCGGCCGTGGTGTCGACGGCCGCTGCCACGCCGGCCTTGGCCAGCGCGTCGGCAAGCGCCTGCATCAACGCCGGATTGCGGGCGCCGCCGCCGCAGACATAAACATCGCGGCAATCCGGTGCATGTCGGCCGATTTCGCGCGCGATCGTCACGGCCGTGAGCGTGGTCAGCGTGGCCTGCACGTCCTCGGGCGAGACTTGCGCGAACGCCTGCAGCCGCGCGTGCAGCCAATCGGGATTGAACAGGTCGCGGCCGGTGCTTTTCGGCGGCGGCAGGTCGAAATACGGCTCGGCGAGCAGGGCCGCCAGCAGCGCGGTGTCGACCGTGCCGCGCGCGGCGAACTGGCCGCCCTCGTCGAACGGCTTGCCGAGATGGCGCAGCGCCCAGGCATCGAGCAGCGCGTTGGCCGGGCCGCAGTCGAAGCCGCGCACGCCGGCGCCATGATGCGCGCCCTCGGCCGGCAGGATCGTGATGTTGCTGATGCCGCCGAGGTTGCAGACCACCCGCGTTTCGTCGGCCGCGCCGAACACGGTGGCGTGAAACGCCGGCGCGAGCGGCGCGCCCTGGCCGCCGGCCGCGATGTCGCGGCTGCGGAAATCGGCGATCACGTCCACGCGCGTCAACTCGGCGAGCAGCGCCGGGTTGTTGATCTGGCGTGTGTAACCGCGCTCGGGACGGTGGCGCACCGTCTGGCCGTGCACGCCGATCGCGCGCACCGCATCGGGCGAGAGATGCGCGGCGCGCTGCAATTCGTGGCAGCACACCGCGTAGCGCGTGGCCAGCGCGTTGGCGGCCAGCGATTCGCGTTCGATCTCGTTGTCGCCGGGCTGCTGCAGCGCGAACAGCGCCTCGCGCAGCGCACCGTCGAAGCCGACGAAGGCCTCGGCCAGCACCTCGGGCGCCGAGCCGGCCTGAAAGCGCACGGCGATGCCGTCGCAGCCGTCCATGCTGGTGCCCGACATCAGGCCGAAGTAGACGCCATCGGCCGGATCGGCGTCGTGCGTGCCGGCGCGCTGGCCGGACTGCGTGGGATTGGGCGCCACGGTTTCGCTCCTGTTCTGTCGTCGCGCACGCGGGCAACATGCCCGCGCCGCGGTGCCCCGATTATCCGCGCAAGCCGCCGCGCCGTTAAGCGATACCGGTCCGCCCGCGAGTTATGGGAAAATCCTTCTTTTTTCGACTTTCCTCTTTCTTGCACCGATGAGCCACGATCCCCAAACGAAGCCCGCGCTCCCGATCACCGACGGCGTGCGCGAAGCGCTCGCGATCACGAAACGCGGCGTCGACGAACTGCTGATCGAGGACGAGTTCGCGCAGAAGCTCGCGCGCAGCGAAGCCAGCGGCACGCCGCTGCGAATCAAGCTGGGCCTCGATCCGACCGCCCCCGACATCCACATCGGCCACACCGTGGTGCTGAACAAGATGCGTCAGCTCCAGGATCTCGGCCACACGGTGATCTTCCTGATCGGCGATTTCACGTCGCTGATCGGCGATCCGTCGGGCCGCAACGCCACGCGTCCGCCGCTCACGCGCGAGCAGATCGAGCACAACGCGAAGACCTACTTCGAGCAGGCCGCGCTGGTGCTCGACCGCGAAAAAACCGAAATTCGCTACAACAGCGAATGGTGCCTGCCGCTCGGCTCGGACGGCCTGATCAAGCTGGCATCGCGCTACACGGTCGCGCGCATGATCGAGCGCGAGGATTTCACCAAGCGCTTCCAAGGTGGCGTGCCGATCTCGATCCATGAATTCCTGTACCCGCTGATGCAGGGCTACGATTCGGTCGCGCTCAACGCGGACCTGGAGCTCGGCGGCACCGACCAGAAGTTCAACCTGCTGGTCGGTCGCGAACTGCAGAAGCAATACGGCCAGGAACAGCAGTGCATTTTGACGATGCCGCTGCTCGAAGGCCTCGACGGCGTCGAGAAGATGTCGAAGTCGAAGCACAACTACATCGGCATCAGCGAGAAGCCCAACGACATGTTCGGCAAGCTGATGAGCATTTCCGACGTGCTGATGTGGCGTTACTTCGAACTGCTGTCGTTCCGTCCGTTGGGCGAGATCGAGAAGTTCAAGGCCGAGATCGAGGGCGGCCGCAACCCGCGCGATTTCAAGGTGCTGCTCGCGCAGGAAATCGTCGCGCGCTTCCACTCGCAGGCCGATGCCGAACGCGCGCTGGAAGATTTCAACCACCGCGCCAAGGGCGGTGTGCCCGACGACATTCCGTCGGTCGTGCTGACCGGTGCGCCGCTCGCGATCGGCCAGTTGCTCAAGCAGGCCGGCCTCGTGCCGTCCACCAGCGAAGCGCTGCGCAACATCGAGCAGGGCGGCGTGAAGATCGACGGCGCCACCGTGTCCGACAAGGGCGTGAAGATCGAAGCCGGCGAATACGTCGTGCAGGTCGGCAAGCGCCGCTTCGCGCGCGTGACGCTCGGCGCATGATCGCGCTGATCCAGCGCGTGAAGCGCGCCGACGTGCGGGTGGGCGAGCGCGTCACCGGCGAAATCGGCGCGGGCCTGCTCGCGCTGGTGTGCGCCGAGCGCGGCGACACCGAGGCGGTGGCCGACAAGCTGCTCGCCAAGGTGCTCGGCTACCGCGTGTTCAGCGATGCGGCCGGCAAGATGAACCTGCCCGTCACCAACCTCGACGGCGAAGGCCGCGCCGGCGGCCTGCTGCTGGTCTCGCAGTTCACGCTGGCGGCCGACACGCAAAGCGGGATGCGGCCGAGCTTCACGCCGGCCGCGCCGCCCGATGAAGGCGCCCGGCTGTTCTCCCATTTCGTCGATGCGGCACGCGCGCGCCATCCGGTCGTCGAGACCGGCGAGTTCGGCGCGGACATGCAGGTATCGCTCGTCAACGATGGGCCCGTCACGTTCTGGCTGCAGGTGCGTCCGTCGTGATGCCGTGCGGCCGCCGGCCCTTCTCTCGCTTCGCCACACGATGACCACCACGCAAATCCTCTTCATTCGCCACGGCGAAACCCCGTGGAACCGCATCAAGCGCATCCAGGGCCATATCGACATTCCGCTCGCGGAAAGCGGCGTCGAGCAGGCGGCGCAACTGGCCGAACGGCTCGCGCGCGAGGCCCGCGAAGGCCAGCGGCTCGACGCGATCTATTCGAGCGACCTGCAACGCGCGCGCCAGACGGCGCAGCCGTTCGCCGACGCACTCGGCTTGCCGGTGGTGCTGAACGAAGGGCTGCGCGAGCGCAACTACGGTGCGTTCCAGGGCCACGACAGCGCCGAGATCGCCGAGAAGTTTCCCGATGCCCATGCCCAATGGCAGACGCGCGACCCCGGTTTCGAGCCGGCCGGCGGCGAATCGCAGCGCGCGTTCTACCACCGCGTGCTGCATGCGCTCGAACCGATCGTGGCGGCGCATCCGGGCGGCCGGATCGCCGTGGTGGCGCATGGCGGCGTGCTCGATTGCGTCTATCGGTGGGCGATTTCGCTGCCGCTCGACGCGCCGCGCCAGTACGCGCTGCTGAACACCAGCATCAACGTGGTGGAGTTCGACGGCAACGCGCCGCGCATCGTCCGTTGGGCCGATGTCGATCATCTCGGTGGCGAGAGCGAGGACGACGGCTATCGCAAGGTGATGTAACGCCGTGCCCGCCAGCCCAGAAAAAAGCCTCGCATTCGCGAGGCTTTTTTTTCGCCGCCTCGCTCGTGCGGGCGGCGTCATGGTGCGTTGGCCGGCGGGCCGAGACGGCTTACTGGATGTTGTGGCGCGACTTGTAGTCGAGTGCGTAGGCGAGCTTGCCCGGCTTCGAGGCGGTGATCGCCGCGCTGAGATCGCCGAAATTGCCCTTCGTATAGGCCTTGCCGATATTGATCTGGGCGAGGCGGCCGAGTTCGGCGCCCGTCTTGCCGTCGATCACCGGATCGGTGGTGGCGACCATCTTCATCGACGCGTTCCAGGTGGCGTTCAGGTAGCCGGTATCGGCCGTGGCCGGATCGGGGCTGACCGTGCCGAGCTTGGTCAGCGTGTAGCCCGACAGCGGGAAGTTGGCGCGCAGCCAGTCGGCCCAGAAGAATTCCAGGAAGTCGGTCGACGGCGTCGGTTTGCTGTAGCCGATGTCGCGCGTGAAGTAGACGAGCGAGCGGTAGACATCGTTCTGCATGCCGTGCGTCAGGCCGAGTGCGGTGGGCAGCTTGTCCGGCGTGATGGCCGCGCCGTTGGCGTCCTTCAGGCGCGTGAAGCCGCCGGTCTGCATCATCGACCAGAACGTGCTGCCGGCGTAGCTGCTGAAGTTCGCCTTGACCAGCACGTGGACGTGCAGCGCGGGGCCGCCGTCGGTCGTTTCGTAGTAGGTCGACAGGCCGTGGTGGCCGTCGGTCAGGTAGAGCGTGCTGCCGTTCGGGCCGATCACGACCGGGTTCAGCACGGTGGTGTCGCGCTTGGTCGGGTCGGTGGTGGTGCAGGTGTAGGTGGTGGCGTCGGTCAGCTTCGAGGTGGGGGTCGAGCTGCCCGAGACGAGGCCGCCGAGGCCTTCGTCGGCGCAGAAGTCGTCGAACTTCTTGGTCGGATCGAGTTCGTAGCGGCCGAGCTTGTAATAGATCTGGTCGTAGCCGAGCGCGTCCTGGCTCGGGTGCAGGTCGCTCAGCGCGACGTCGAGGATGTCGCCGGGCACGGCCGCGGCCCATTTGCCCGGGGCGGTCGTGGGCGTCGAGGAAGCCGGCGCCGGCGAGGTGGCGAGCGAGGACGAGGCCAACGTGCCGTCGCCACCGCACGCGGCAAGCGCGATCAGCGACGAGAACGAGGCGGCCAGCGCGATTCGGTGGAGCGAAGGAATCATCGGGGTAGCAATCGGTAAGAGTTGGAAGGCAGATGCAAGAAAAGGCGCAAGCTTGCCGACGGGATGTGACAGCGATTTGAAATATGACAAATCGATGAGGCGGGCGAGGCGGTGGAGCGGCGGTGTCTGGCCGTGAAAGCGAGGGCGGTCGGGCGTTGAACGAGCGGCGTTATTCGTCGACGGCCGGGGTGCGGTGCGGGGCGGATTGAGGGGCTACGGTCGTGCGAGGTGGTTCGGTTTGCTGGCGCGGCGGCGCGGATTCGGCTGTTGCGGGCGCTGTCGGTGCCGACTTCGGCGCTGATACTGACTCCGATGCCGATGCCGATGCCGGGGCAGATGCCGGGGCCGATGCCGGGGCCGATGCCGGGGCCGGGGCCGCCGCGGCCCGGCGCCGCGAACGCTTCGACGCACCGTTGACGAGCGCCCAGCGCATCACCGGCCCCATGAGCCGCACGCCGGGGATGGCAACCATTCGCCGCATCGGTGCGAGGGCCGCGAGGCCGAGCTGCTGTTGCGCCCAGTCGGGCAGCAGATCCACGCCCGCGTGGAACAGCATGGCGGACGCCGGGCGCATCACCGCGCGCGGCACCGGCGCCTCGCGCAGCACGCGGATCACTTCATGGGTGCGCTCGCTGGCCACCAGCTCGCCGCGCATCCGTTCGAGATAGGCGGCGATTTCCGCGCGCGAACACGGCACGTCGGCCGCCCCGAGCATCACGGCGATGCGCGAGGTTTCGGCGTAGTAGCGGTCCTGCTCCTCACCGGTGAGCGCCGGATTCACGTAACGCAGGTATCCGGCCAGGAAGCTCGACACCTCGGCCACATGCACCCAGGTCAGCAGCGCGGGATCGCTGGCGCGGTAGGGCCGGCCGTCGGGGGCGGTGCCGGTCACGCCGTCGTGAATGGTCTTGACGCGCTCGATCAGGTGCAGCGCATCGGCGCGGCTCGCGAACGTGGTGCCGGCCACGAACGTGGCGGTGCGGCGCAGCCGGCCGAGAATGTCGGTACGAAACGAGGAGTGATCCCAGACGCCCGCCAGCGCGAGCGGATGCAGCGCCTGCAACAGCAGCGCGGCGATGCCGCCCGCCATCATCGAGGTGAAATCGGCGTGCACCCGCCAGCACACGGCGTCGGGGCCGAACAGGCCGGGGTCGCCCGGCGGCGACGAATAATCGATCGACGGCCCGCCGCCGCCCGAGGTCAGCATCGTGACGCCGGCCGCGAGCCGCGCGCGCAGCAACCCGGCGAGGCCGCCGGACGAAGGCGCGGCCTGCGCGGAAGGCGCCTGCTTGCGATCCCGATCCGGTGGTGGCCGCGACATGGCTGGGTGCCGCGAGCTAGCGCGGCGTGGTGTCGTTGCCCGACTCGGGCACCGGCAGGCCGAAGTGGCGGTAGGTCAGCAGCGTGGCGACGCGCCCGCGCGGCGTGCGTTGAAGGAAGCCCTGCTGGATCAGGTAAGGCTCGAGCACGTCCTCGATGGTGTCGCGCTCCTCGCCGATCGCGGCGGCGAGGTTGTCGACGCCGACCGGGCCGCCGTCGAACTTGTGCAGGATCGCTTCGAGCAGCTTGCGGTCCATCACGTCGAAGCCGACCGGATCGACATCGAGCATCGCCAGCGCCGCATCGGCCACCTCGGCGGTGATCGCGCCGTCGGCCTTCACCTCGGCGTAATCGCGCACGCGGCGCAGCAGGCGGTTGGCGACCCGCGGCGTGCCGCGCGAGCGCCGCGCGATCTCGAACGCGCCGTTCGGATCGATGCGCGCATTGAGCAGCGAGGCCGAGCGCTGGACGATCCGCGACAACTGGCCCGCATCGTAGAACTCGAGCCGCGCGACGATCCCGAAGCGGTCGCGCAGCGGGTTGGTCAGCATGCCGGCGCGGGTGGTGGCGCCGACCAGCGTGAACGGCTGCAGATCGAGCTTGACGCTGCGCGCGGCGGGCCCCTCGCCGATCATGATGTCGATCTGGTAATCCTCGAGCGCCGGATACAGGATTTCCTCGACGACCGGCGAGAGCCGGTGGATTTCGTCGATGAACAGCACGTCGTTCGCTTCGAGGTTGGTCAGCAGCGCGGCGAGATCGCCCGGGCGTTCCAGCACCGGGCCGGAGGTTTGCCGCAGGTTCACGCCCATCTCGCGCGCGATGATGTGCGCGAGCGTGGTCTTGCCGAGGCCCGGCGGCCCGAACAGCAGCACGTGATCGAGCGCTTCGGCGCGGCGCTTGGCGGCTTCGATGAAGATTTCGAGCTGGCCGCGCACCTTTTCCTGGCCGACGTATTCGTCAAGCTGGCGCGGCCGCAGCGCACGTTCGAACGCCTCCTCGTGCGACGAGGCGGGCGTGGCGGCGATGATGCGCTCGCCGGCGAGTTTGTCGGTTTCGATCATGCGCGCATTGTACCGCGCGGCCCCGCGCCGAAGAATCGGCCGAACGGCCGACTCGCGCGGCCGGGCGCGGCATGAGATCGTGGTGGTGCCAGGCCGGCCACGGGCTGCCGCCGGCCGGTGATCAGGCCTTCGAGAGCGCCTTCAGCGAGATCTTGATGCCCTCGGACACGCCGGTGCCGGCCGGCACGTTCTTGATCGCGGCCAGCGCTTCCTTCTCGGAATAGCCGAGCGAGATCAGCGCGTTGAGGATGTCCGCGGCGTGGTCCGATTGCGAGGCCTGGCCGGCCAGTTCGCCGAGGTCCGCGCCGAGCTTGCCCTTCAGTTCGAGCAGCAGGCGTTCGGCGGTTTTCTTGCCGATGCCGGGCAGGCGCGTGAGGCGCGCGGTGTCCTGCATCGTCACGACCTGCGAGAGCTCCTGCACGCTCATGCCGGACAGCACCGCGAGCGCCATGCGCGCGCCGATGCCGGTGATCTTCAGCAGCTCGCGGAACGTGGTGCGTTCCTGCGGCGTGAGGAAGCCGTACAGCAGGTGGGCATCCTCGCGCACGATCATCTGCGTGAGCAGCACCACGCGCTCGCCCGTGTTCGGCAGGTTGTAGAACGTGCTCATCGGCACGTCGAGCTCGTAGCCGACGCCGTTGCAGTCGACCAGCAGGTGGGGTGGGTTTTTTTCGAGGAGGGTGCCGGCAATGCGACCGATCATGGCGAGGACAACGAAGGACCGAAAGCGCGAGTGTAGCGCACGCCACGCCGTGCGACGCGAACCGGCCGACATCGTGTCGCTTGTCGCTCCGGAGTTGAAGTATTACGCTCTCGATTTCAGGTATTACTCGGGAGCGACGATGTCGACGATGACCGTGAAGGGGCAGGTGACGATTCCGAAGGCCGTGCGCGAGCGCCTCGGCCTCGTGCCGGGCATGGAGGTGGATTTTCGGATGGAGAGCGATGGCCGCGTGACGGTGCAGCGGGCGGACGGCGGCGCGCCGGCCTCGCGTTTTGCCGAGCTGCGCGGCTCGCTCGAGGCGCCGATGAGCACCGACGAGATCCTCGCCCTCACGCGAGGCGACGACGCATGATCTTCGTCGACACCAACGTGCTGCTCGATCTGGCGACCGACGATCCGGTCTGGGCCGGCTGGTCCCAGCATCAGCTCGAAGCCGCTTCGCTGCACGGGCCGCTGTCGATCAACGAGGTCGTTTATGCGGAACTTGGCGTGGGGTATGCGCGCATCGAGGCGCTCGATGCGTTCGTGGCGAGGGCCGGGCTGCGCATCGAACCGATGCCGCGTGCCGCGCTGTTCCTGGCCGGCAAGGCGTTCGGGCGATACCGGCGCACGGCCGGCGCGAAGGTCGGCGTGCTGCCCGATTTTTTCATCGGTGCCCACGCCAGCGTGCTCGGCGTGCAACTGCTGACGCGGGATATCGGCCGCTATCGCACCTATTTCCCGAAGCTCGCGCTGATCGCGCCGCAGGCGTGAAGTGTGAGAGGGAAGCGCAGGCGCCCGCGCCCGCCTCAGCCCACCAGCCGGCCGCGCCGCACGCGAAAGCCCTTCTTGACCAGCGAAGGGGCGAGGCCGCCGAGCGCTTCGAGCGTGCCGCCGCCGTGTGCATGGCAGATCGCCACGCCGAGCGCATCGGCCGCGTCGGTGCCGGGCAGGCCCGACAGCGCGAGCAGGCGCACCACCATCTGCTGCATCTGCTCCTTGGTGGCGCGGCCGTAGCCGACGATGGCCTGCTTCAGTTGCGTCGGGGTGTATTCGGCCACCGGCAGCGCACCGGCCACCAGCCCGCAGATCGCCGCGCCGCGGGCTTGGCCGAGCAGCAGGGTGGATTGCGGATTGACGTTGACGAACACTTTCTCGATCGAGGCCTGGTCCGGCGCATGTTCGCGCACGAGCGTGGATACGCCGTCGAAGATCACGCCGAGGCGCACCGAGAGATCGGCGGCGGACGGGGTACGGATCACGCCGCTCGCCACGTAGGCGAGCTTGCTGCCGTGCACGTCGATCACGCCGAAGCCGGTGACGCGCAGGCCGGGGTCGATGCCGATGATACGCATGAAGAGCGGGTGGGAAAGCGGGTGAGGAGCGCAGGGGAAATCAGCGGAATGCGCCGATGGTACAACGATCACCGCGTGGGTTGGGCAACGGCGGGCGCGGTTCGCACCACGTCGCGCCATGAAAAACGGCGGCGAGGAAAGCCTGCGCCGCCGTTTCGCGGGGCGGTGGCGGTTGCCCGCTCGCCCCGGTTTGCCGCCTGTCGAGCGCCGTGGCCGGCGCGGGTGATCAGTGACGGAAGTGACGGATGCCCGTCAGCACCATCGCGATGCCGTGTTCGTCGGCTGCCGCGATCACTTCGTCGTCGCGCATCGAGCCGCCCGGGTGGATCACCGCGGTCGCGCCGGCGGCCACCACCACGTCGAGGCCATCGCGGAACGGGAAGAACGCATCCGACGCCACGGCCGAGCCGGTCAGCGTGAGGCCGGCGTTCTGCGCCTTGATGCCGGCGATGCGGGCCGAATCCACACGGCTCATCTGGCCGGCGCCGACGCCGAGCGTCATGCCGTTGCCGCAGAACACGATCGCGTTCGACTTGACGAATTTCGCGACGCGCCAGGCGAACAGCAGATCGTCGAGTTCCTTCGGCGTCGGCTGGCGCTTCGTCACCACGCGCAGTTCTTCGGGTTGCACGTTGCGCGAGTCGAGCGACTGCACCAGCAGCCCGCCGCCGACGCGCTTCAGGTCGAATGCATTGAAGCCTTCGCCGAGCGCGATTTCGAGCAGACGGACGTTCTGCTTGGCCGCGAACACCTGCTTGGCCGCTTCCGAGAACGACGGGGCGATCAGCACTTCGACGAACTGCTTGGCCACCGCTTGCGCGGTCGCTTCGTCCACTTCGCGGTTGAACGCGATGATGCCGCCGAACGCCGAGGTCGGATCGGTCTGGAATGCCTTGGCATAGGCTTCGGCCGGGCTGGCGGCCACCGCCACGCCGCACGGGTTGGCGTGCTTGATGATCACGCAGGCCGGGGCGTCGAAGGTCTTCACGCATTCCCAGGCCGCGTCGGAATCGGCGATGTTGTTGTACGACAGTTCCTTGCCCTGCAACTGGCGGTAGTTCGCCAGCGCGCCGGCCGGGGTGGTCAGGTCGCGGTAGAACGCGGCCGTCTGGTGCGGGTTCTCGCCGTAGCGCAGGTCCTGCACCTTGTCGTACGCCAGGTTCAGCGTGGCCGGGTACGGCTTGCGCGTGGCGTGCTGCAGCTCTTCGGTCAGGCTCGTCAGGTAGTTCGTGATCGCGCCGTCGTATTGCGCGGTGTGCGCGAACACCTTGGTGGCGAGGCGGAAGTTGGTGGTGTAGCCCACCGTGTTGCCGTTCGCCTTCATTTCGTCGAGCACCACGGCGTAGTCGGCCGGATCGACGATCACGGTCACGTCGCGGTGGTTCTTCGCGGCCGAGCGCAGCATGGTCGGGCCGCCGATGTCGATGTTCTCGATCGCGTCGGCCAGCGTGCAGTCGTCCTTCGCGATGGTCGCGACGAACGGGTACAGGTTCACCACCAGCAGGTCGATGGTCGGGATGCCGTGCGCGTCGAGCGCCTGCATGTGTTCGGGCAGGTCGCGGCGCGCCAGGATCCCGCCGTGCACCTTCGGGTGCAGCGTCTTCACGCGCCCGTCGAGCATTTCCGGGAAACCGGTGTAGTCGGCCACTTCGGTGACGGGCAGGCCCGCGTCGGCCAGCAGCTTCGCGGTGCCGCCCGTCGACAGCAGCTTGACGCCCTGTTGCGAGAGGGCCGTCGCGAATTCGACGATGCCGGTTTTATCGGAAACGGAAAGGAGCGCTTGCTTGATCATGATGGGGAGCACCAGTAGCCAGGGAAACGGGGGACGGAAGCGGCCGGTCGTGCAACGGCCTTACAGCAGGCCGTGCTGCTGCAGCTTCTTGCGCAGCGTGTTGCGGTTGATGCCGAGGTACTCGGCGGCGAGCGACTGGTTGCCGCCCGCCTGTTCGAGCACGACCTCAAGCATCGGCTTCTCGACGCACGACATCACCATGTCGTAGACGTCATGCGGATTGGACCCGTCGAGATCCCGGAAATACACGTCCAGGCTGTCGCGGACACATTGTTCGATGTTGTGCTTGCTCATGCTGCTATTGAATAGGGTCGGATGCGCCGCCGTCGTCGACATAGACGAGATGGTCGGACAGCGCGCGCTGCGCGTCGAAATAATCGTTGACGGCGGCAAGCTGGTCGCGTGTGGAATCGAGCGTATTCATCCGGTGCCGGAACGCGTTGGCGCCGGAAAGGCCGCGAGTGTACCAGCCGATGTGCTTGCGCGCAGTACGTACGCCGGTAAATTCGCCGTAGAACGCGTAATGATCTTCCAGGTGCTCGTTGAGCAGGTGCTGGATCTCGTCAACGCTCGGTGGCGGCAGGGTTTCGCCGGTTCGCAGGAAATGCTCGATTTCGCGGAACAGCCACGGGCGGCCTTGCGCGGCGCGACCGATCATCAGCGCGTCGGCGCCGGTGGCGTCGAGCACGGCACGTGCCTTGGCCGGCGAGGTAATGTCGCCGTTCGCCACCACCGGGATCTTCACCGAGGCCTTCACGGCGGCGATCGTGTCGTATTCGGCGTCGCCCTTGTAGAGATCGGCGCGCGTGCGGCCGTGCACGGTCAGCATCGCGATGCCGGCGTCCTGCGCGAGCCGCGCGATGGTCAGCGCGTTCTTGTGCTCGCGATCCCAGCCGGTGCGGATCTTCAGCGTGACCGGCACCGCGTCGGGGCCGGTGCCCACAGCCGCCACCACCGCCGAGACGATCCGCACCACCAGCGGTTCGTTCTGCAGCAGCGCCGAACCGGCCGCCACGTTGCAGACCTTCTTGGCCGGGCAGCCCATGTTGATGTCGATGATCTGCGCGCCGTTCGCCACGTTGTAGCGGGCCGCCTCGGCCATCATCGCCGGATCGGCGCCGGCGATCTGCACCGCGATCGGTTCGACCTCGCCCGTGTGGTTGGCGCGGCGCATGGTCTTCTCGCTTTTCCAGAGCTGCGCGTTCGACGCGACCATCTCGGACACGGCGTAGCCGGCGCCCAGCCGCTTGCAGAGCTGGCGGAACGGGCGATCCGTGACGCCGGCCATGGGGGCGACGAACAGGTTGTTGCGCAGGACGTGAGAGCCGAGAACGGGCATTGCAATGGCAGCGCCCGCGCGAGGGCGCGGGCAACGATCGGACGGTGGGAAAACGCGCATTTTACCGTAAGCGCCGGGGGGGCCGGGCGATCGCGATTGTCGACAAGCGTCAAATCGAGATGAAGCTTCGGTGAAATTCCGGTGACGGTGTCACGGTGGGGCCGGGCGACCACGCCGGCCGGCCGCTGCCCGGGTGTTGACCTGATGTCGTGCCGATATCGCCCGACCTGGGCACCGGCGCGGGATCAGCGGCGCTGGCCGAACATCATCTGACGCGCGATCACCGCCTTGAGCGGCGGCACGAATTCGAGCGCGGTCAGGGCGGCCCCGCGCAGCGCCGCGAGCGGGCGCGATTCGATCGTAAACAACCGCGCCAGCAGATCGGTCGCGCCGATCGTCAGGCGCCGGTCGAGCACCCGGCGCCCGTTGAACGCGGCCAGCGCGAGCGGCGTGGCGCCGTGTTCGGACAGCGCGTCGACCAGCGTGTGCGCGTCGCGCAGGCCGAGGTTCAGCCCTTGTCCCGCCACCGGATGCAGGGTTTGGGCGGCGTTGCCGACGCTCGCCACGCGGCCGCTGACCAGCGTGGGCGCGGCGGCCAGCCCGAGCGGGAACGCGGCGCGGCCGGCGATCTGCATGAAACGGCCCATGCGTGTTCCGAACGCGATGCCGAGTTCGGCGAGAAACGCCGCGTCGGGCAGCGCGGCGCGGCGCGCGGCTTCGTCCGGCGAGCAGCACCAGACGAGCGCGTAGTCGGCCTGGTTCGGGCCGCCGAGCGGCAGCAGCGCGAGCGGGCCTTCGGGCGTGAAGCGTTCCCAGGCCACGTGCGGCTGCGGCGCGGCCACGCTGACGGTGCCGACGATGGCGGTTTGCGCGTAATCGCGGCGGTGGCGCTCGTCGCGCACGCCGTTGCGCGGGGTGTCCTGGAACAGCCCGCCCTCGGCGTTGACGAGCGTACGCACGCGCAGTACGCGTTCGCCCTGGGGCGTGTCGAGCGTGACGCTCACGCCGTCGGTATCCTGTTGCGGCGCGCGCGCGGTGGTCGAGGTCAGCCATTGCACCGGCGTGGCGTGGACCGCGCGCGCCAGCGTGCCGACCAGCGAGCCGTAGCGCGCCACGTAGCCGAGCGCATCGACGCCGTGTTCCTCGCGGTCGATCAGCGTGCGGCCGAAGTGGCCGCGCTGCGAAACATGGATGTGTTCGATCGGCGTCGCGTCGCCGGGCCAGCCGAGTGCGCCGAGCAACACGCGGCTGCCGTGCGAGACGGCGATCGCGCGCGGGTCGCCGGCGCTGGCCGACGGGTCGCGGGCATCGACGAGCACCACCGACAGCGCCTGCGTCGCGCTGCGGCGCGCGAGCCAGCCGGCCAGGGCGAGGCCGACCGGGCCGGCGCCGATGATGGCGACATCGGCGTCGAATGGCGTGTCGGACGGGGCGGTGGGAGCGGGAGCGTGCGTCATCGTGCGGGTTCGCCTGCGCTTAACTTACGACGGGTACGACGGGTACGACAGCCGCCGCACCCCGCGCGTCGCGCATCAGCGCCTCGATCTCGTCGGCGGCCACCGGCACGTCGCGCGTGATCAGCTCGCAGCCGTCGGCGGTGACGAACGCGTCGTCCTCGATGCGGATGCCGATGTCGTGGAATTCGGCCGGCACGTCGTCGGCCGCGCGCACGTAGAGGCCCGGCTCGATGGTCAGCGCCATGCCCGCGCGCAGCGTGCGCCACGGCAGCGCGCCCTGGGCGTCGCGTTCGGCGCCGCGCTCGCGGTAGTCGCCGCAATCGTGCACGTCCATGCCGAGCCAGTGGCCGGTGCGATGCATGTAGAAGCGCGAGTAGGCGCGCTCGGCGATCACGTCGTCGACGCTCGCGAAGCGCGACTTCGGCACGATGCCGGTGTCGAGCAGGCCCTGCGCGAGCACGCGCACCGCCGCGTCGTGCGGCGCCTCGAACGGCACGCCGGGGCGCGTGGCCGCGGCGGCCGCCTCCTGCGCGGCCAGCACGATGTCGTAGAGCGCGCGCTGCGGGCCGGAGAAGCGGCCGTTCGCGGGGAACGTGCGGGTGATGTCGGAGGCATAGCCTTCGAGTTCGCAGGCCGCGTCGATCAGGATCAGGTCGCCGTCCTGGGCCACGGCGTTGCCGGCCGGGTAGTGCAGCACGCAGGCGTTCGCGCCGGCCGCGACGATCGAGCCGTAGGCCGGCCCGGCCGAGCCGTGGCGGCGGAATTCGTGCAGCAGTTCGGCCTCGATTTCGTATTCGCGGATGCCGGGGCGCGTGACCGCCATCGCGCGTCGGTGCGCGCTCGCGGAAATCACGCCGGCGCGGCGCATGATCGCCTGCTCGTGAACGTCCTTGACGAGGCGCATCTCGTCGAGCAGCGGCGTGAGATCGTGGGCCGAGGCCGGCGCGGCCACGCCGGCGCGGCTGCGTGCGCGCACGGCGTCGAGCCAGCCGGCCAGTTGCCGGTCGAACTCGGCCGATGCGCCGAAGCGGTAGTGCACCGCGCCCGCGTCGCCGAGCAGGCGCGGCAGTTCGGTATCGAGCACGTCGTTGGCGAACGCGGCGTCGAAGCCGAACGTCTCGCGCGCGGCGTCGGGGCCGTAGTGGAAGCCTTCCCAGATCTCGCGGTCGGGATGCTTCGCACGACAGAACAGTATCGATTCCGGTTCGCCGCTGGCCGCGCGCGCGTCGAGCACGAGCAGCGCGTCGGGTTCGGTGAAGCCGGTCAGGTAATAGAAGTAGCTGTCGTGACGGTACGGATAGCCGGCGTCGCGGTTGCGCATCGCTTCGGCTGCGGTGGGGACGATCGCGACGCCGCCGCCCGTCGCGCGCAGCGCGGCGAGCACGCGCGCACGGCGCTGGCGGTAGACGTCGGGGGCGAGGGCGGTTTCGGTGGGTGCGTTCATGGCGCGATTGTAGCGCTGTCGCGCAGGGCGCGCGTCGGTCGGTGCGGCCGGCCGCCGGCCCTTGTCGCAAGCGGCGTTGCGACGCTGTTGCATCCGGTCCACAGGCTGTCCGGGCGACTTGCGCCGAGGGCCGGGTGGGCGGTTATGATCGTCGCCGACGTCTGACGACGTATACTCTCGGGCGGTATTTACTTGGCAGGCAGGCAAGCAGGATGATCAAACTCATCGGTTCGCTCGGCAGCCCCTACGTGCGCAAGGCGCGTATCGTGCTGGCCGAAAAGAAGATCGATTACCAGTTGGAACTCGAGAACGTGTGGGGGCCGGACACCACGATTCACGGCTCGAATCCGCTCGGCAAGGTGCCGTGTCTCGTGATGGACGACGGTGCGGCCGTGTTCGATTCGCGCGTGATCTGCGAATACGCAGATACCTTGTCGCCGGTCGGCAAGCTGATTCCGCCGTCGGGGCGCGAGCGCGTCGAGGTGCGGTGCTGGGAGGCACTCGCCGACGGCGTGCTCGATGCGACGGTCAACATTCGTGTCGAACACACGCAGCGCACGCCGGAACAGCGCAGCGAGGCCTGGATCGCGCGCCAGCAGCGCAAGATCGACGACGGCCTGGTGGCGATGTCGCAAGGCCTTGGCGGCAAGCCGTGGTGCGTCGGCAATCACTACACGCTGTCGGATGTCGCGCTCGGTTGCGCGCTCGGGTATCTCGACTTCCGCATGCCCGAACTCGCCTGGCGCGAGCGGCATCCGAACCTCGACAAGCACTTCGTGAAGCTCTCGCAGCGGCAGTCGTTCATCGATACCGTGCCGCAGGACTGATCGCCCATCGGGCTTATCAACGAACAGCATCAAAAAAACGCCCCGCCGGGCATCGCACCGGCGGGGCGTTTTTACGCGTGCGGCACGGCCTCGCGGGGTTTATTCGTCGTAGGCCGCCCACGCCGCATAAGCCGCGTCGCCGATCGAGAACGAATCGCTGCGCGCCGCCGGCCACCATGTGTCGTAGAGCGTCAGGCCGAGCTTCTCGCCGGTCAGCAGCGCGCCCGGCTTCACGTACTTGAGCAGTTGCGACATCAGCCGCACCTCGTGCGGGGCGACGCGCTGCACGATGTGATGCGCGTGCAGGTCGGCCGGATGCGCGAGGCCGGCGGCCTGCACCAGCTCCTGCAGCGCATGCAGCGTATTGCGGTGGAAGTTGTAGACGCGCTCCGACTTGTCGGGCACCACCAGCGCGCGCTGGCGCACTTCGTCCTGGGTCGCCACGCCGGTCGGGCAGCGGCCGGTGTGGCAGGTCTGCGCCTGGATGCAGCCCACCGCGAACATGAAGCCACGCGCCGAGTTGACCCAGTCCGCGCCGATCGCGAGCGTGCGCGCGATGTCGAACGCCGTGATGATCTTGCCGCTCGCGCCGATCTTGATGCGCTCGCGCAGGCCGATGCCCACCAGCGTGTTGTGCACCAGCAGCAGCCCTTCCTGCAGCGGCACGCCCACGTGGTCGGTGAATTCGAGCGGCGCCGCGCCGGTGCCGCCCTCGGCGCCGTCCACCACGATGAAGTCCGGCACGATGCCGGTTTCGAGCATGGCCTTGGCGATGCCGAAGAATTCCCACGGGTGGCCGATGCACAGCTTGAAGCCGGTGGGCTTGCCGCCCGACAGCGTGCGCAGCTTCTCGACGAATTCGAGCAGGCCGCGCGGCGTCGAGAATTCCGAATGCGAGGCCGGCGAGATGCAATCCTTGCCCATCGGGATGCCGCGCGTCTCGGCGATCTCGG
Organism: Burkholderia sp. 3C; assembly: GCF_054589155.1. Classification (NCBI taxonomy): domain Bacteria; kingdom Pseudomonadati; phylum Pseudomonadota; class Betaproteobacteria; order Burkholderiales; family Burkholderiaceae; genus Burkholderia; species Burkholderia sp. 3C. Next base: position 123,763 of record NZ_BAAILN010000159.1, on the reverse strand, counting down.
GCGTGATCTTGGCGGCCGGCAGCACGCCGCCGTGGCCCGGCTTGGCGCCCTGCGACAGCTTCACCTCGATCATCTTGACCTGCGGATCGGCGGCCTGCTTCGCGTATTTGTCCGCGTTGAACGTGCCGTCGTCGTTACGGCATCCGAAGTAACCCGAGGCGATTTCCCAGATGATGTCGCCGCCGTGCTCGCGGTGATATTTCGACAGCGAGCCCTCGCCGGTGTCGTGCGCGAAGCCGCCCTTCTTGGCGCCGAGGTTCAGCGCGCGGATCGCGTTCGCCGACAGCGAGCCGTAGCTCATCGCCGAGACGTTGAAGATGGAAATGTCGTAGGGCTGGGCGCGCTCGGCGCCGACGCGAATCCGGAAATCGTGGTTCGCGAGCCGGGTCGGCACCAGCGAGTGGCTGATCCACTCGTGCGCGACCGCCTTGACGTTCAGCTCGGTGCCGTACGGCCGGTTGTCGGCCACGTTCTTGGCGCGCTGGTACACCACGCTGCGCTGGGCGCGCGAGAACGGCTTCTCGTCGGTATCGTCCTCGACGAAATACTGGCGGATCTCCGGGCGGATGAACTCGAACATGAAGCGGAAGTGGCCCCAGAGCGGGTAGTTCCGCAGGATCGCGTGGTGATCCTGTTGGAGATCCCAGAGGCCGAGGCCGACGAGGGCGGCGGGGATCAGGATCCAGGGCCACGCGATCAGGTGGGACAAGGCGAGGAGGGCGAGCAGAACGAGCACGAGCGTCGCGCACCACATCGCGAGATAGCGTCTTGCAAACATGGGGGATTCCTTATTCTTCGGTTGGCCGCCATGGCGAGGCCGTCAAGGCCGCGGCCGGCGGCGCACGGCGCCGGCCGCCTGCTGGTGCGGCGGCCAATCGTCGCGTGCCGCAAGTCTAAACCGATAATGTGTCAGGCCGCTTCGAAGCCGGCCCCACTAAAGGCGGTTGAAAGGCGCGAGAAAGCGGCCCGATTCAGATCGCCACGCCGCCGGCCGTCTCGCGCGCGAGCGCCGCGCCCACTGCGTCGGCCGAGCCGGGCTGGCCCGTTGCGACCACCTCGATGATGCCGCCGCCCAGGCAGATTTCGCCGTCGTAGAGCACGGCCGACTGGCCCGGCGTGACGGCCCATTGCGCGGCCTCGAACGCTAGCGAGAAGCGCGCCTCGCCGGCTTCGCCCGGCTTGGCGCGGCCGAACGCGCAGGCCGCGTCGGCCTGCCGGTAGCGTGTTTTCGCGCCGCACGTGAAGCCTTCGGCGGGCGGCTCGCCGGCCACCCAACTGACGTTGCCGGCCACCAGTTCGTGCGACAGCAGCCACGCATGATCGTGCCCCTGCGCGACGTACAGCGTGTTCGACGCGATGTCCTTGCCGGCCACGAACCACGGCTCGCCGCTGCCGTCCTTGCTGCCGCCGAGGCCGATGCCCTTGCGCTGGCCGAACGTGTAGAACGCCAGGCCGATGTGCTCGCCCACGCGCCGGCCGTCGGGCGTCTTCATCGGGCCGGGCTGGGTCGGCAGGTAACGGTTCAGGAAATCGCGGAACGGCCGCTCGCCGATGAAGCAGATGCCGGTCGAATCCTTCTTCTTCGCGTTCGGTAGGCCGATCAGTTCGGCGATCTCGCGCACGCGCGTTTTCGGCATCTCGCCCAGCGGGAACAGCGTTTTCGAAAGCTGCGCCTGATTGAGCCGGTGCAGGAAGTAGGACTGATCCTTGGTGTGATCGAACGCCTTGAGCAGCTCGAAGCGGCCGTCGCGCTCGCGCACGCGCGCGTAGTGGCCGGTGGCGATGGTTTCCGCGCCGAGCGACATCGCGTGATCGAGGAACGCCTTGAACTTGATCTCGGCGTTGCAGAGCACGTCCGGGTTCGGCGTGCGGCCGGCCGAGTATTCGCGCAGGAATTCGGCGAACACGCGGTCCTTGTATTCGGCGGCGAAATTGACAGCCTCGACGTCGATGCCGATCAGGTCGGCCACCGACACCACGTCGATCCAGTCCTGACGGGTCGAGCAGTACTCGCCGTCGTCGTCGTCTTCCCAGTTCTTCATGAACAGGCCGACCACGTCGTAACCCTGTTCCTTCAGCAGCCACGCGGTGACCGACGAATCGACACCGCCCGACATGCCGACCACGACACGTTGCTTCTTCATTTGCTGACAGCCTGATGTTCGGGCGTCGCGCGGTAGGGCGCGACGGAATGCGTATGGACGAACTCCAGCGGCACGCGGCGGCCGGCGAGGTAATCGTCGACGCACTGCATGACCGCGGGCGTGCGGTGGCGATGCGAGGCGGCGCGCAGCTCGTCGGCCGTCATCCACAGCGTGCGGACGATGCCGTCGTCGAGCGCGCGGCCCGCGACGGTTTCGCCGGCCCGCCCGCAGAACGTGAAGCGCAGGTAGGTCGCGCCGCCCTTGCCGGGCCGCTCGAAGTGCGTCTGATAGACGCCCACCAGCGCTTCCGGCTCGAACGGGTGCGCCGTTTCCTCGAGCGTTTCGCGGATCACGGCCTCGATCAGCGTTTCGCCGGCCTCGAGATGGCCGGCGGCCTGATTGAGCCGCAATCCTGCCGACGTGTGTTCCTCGATCAGCAGGAAGCGGCCGTCGCGTTCGACGATCGCGGCCACCGTGACGTGCGGGGTCCAGAGTTCGGGTTTCATGGGCGAGCATTTTACCGGTTGCGCGGCGCGGCTGCCGAAGCGCAAGCGGGGGCGGCCCCGGCACGCGCGGCGATCCGGCCCCAAGCCTGCAGCAAGCCAGTCGCAAGCCGGCCACCACCGTGCCTGACCGATCCGCAGCCGTTTGTCCAGCCGGGAAAGGGCCGGATGCGGCACGGCGGCGGCGATCGGGTACATTGGCGCGTTGACCATGCCGTTGCCCCGAGCCGGTCGTCGTCGTCCGGAAATGCTCCGGCTCGCCTCGCAGTCGAAATCAAGAATCAGAAAGCCAGCTGGAGGATCACGATGCAGATCGGAGTGCCCGTCGAGACGCGGGCTCATGAGGCGCGCGTGGCCGCGACGCCCGAAACCGTCAGGAAATACGTGGCGGCCGGCCACGCCGTCAGTGTCGAGCATGGCGCCGGCACGGCCGCGAGCTACCCCGACGACGCCTATGCGGCCGCCGGCGCGACGCTGGCCGAGCGCGCAGCCGTCTACGCCGCGGACCTGGTGCTGAAGGTGCAGGCGCCCGACGCGGCCGAGCTGGCGCTGATGCGCCGTGGCGCGGTGCTGGCCGGCATGCTCGATCCGTTCAACACCGAGCAGGCCGCGCAGCTCGCGGCAGCCGGCGTGACCGCGTTCGCGCTGGAGGCCGCGCCGCGCACCACCCGCGCGCAAAGCCTCGACGTGCTGTCTTCCCAGGCCAATATCGCCGGCTACAAGGCGGTGCTGCTGGCCGCCTCGCTCTATCCGCGCTTCCTGCCGATGCTGATGACGGCTGCCGGCACCGTGAAGGCGGCCCGCGTGCTGGTGCTCGGCGCGGGGGTGGCCGGCCTGCAGGCGATCGCCACGGCCAAGCGGCTCGGCGCGGTGATCGAGGCATCCGACGTGCGGCCCGCCGTCAAGGAGCAGATCGAATCGCTCGGCGCGAAGTTCGTCGATGTGCCGTTCGAGACCGACGAGGAACGCGAGGCCGCGCAGGGCACCGGCGGCTACGCGCGGCCGATGCCGCCGTCGTGGCTCGCGCGGCAGGCGGCGCTGGTGCACGAGCGCGCCAAGCAGGCCGACATCGTGATCACCACCGCGCTGATCCCTGGCCGCGCCGCGCCCACGCTGATCCAGGCCGAGACGGTGGCCGCCATGAAGCCCGGCGCGGTGCTGGTCGACCTGGCCGCCGGGCGCGGCGCGCCCGGCCCGGACGGACGGCGCGGCGGCAATTGCCCGCTGACCGTGGCCGACGAAGTGGTGAACGTGCACGGCGTGACGATCGCCGGCCACACCAACCTCGCCGCGCAGGTGCCGGCCGATGCCTCGGCGCTCTACGCACGCAATCTCGCCGACTTCCTGAAGCTGATCGTCACGCAGGAAGGCGTCCTGAACATCGACATGAACGACGACATCGTCGCCGCGACGCTGCTGTGTCGCGACGGCGACGTGGTCCGCAAATAAGGGGGCGATCGCGATGGAAGTGATCAATCACACGGTGATCAACGTGATCATCTTCGTGCTGGCGGTGTACGTCGGCTATCACGTGGTCTGGAACGTCACGCCGGCGCTGCATACGCCGCTGATGGCCGTCACCAACGCGATTTCGGCGATCGTGATCGTCGGCGCGATGCTGGCCGCCGCGCTGACGGTCGGCACCACCGGCAAGGTGTTCGGCACGATCGCGGTGGCGCTGGCCGCCGTCAACGTGTTCGGCGGCTTCCTCGTCACCAGGCGAATGCTGGAGATGTTCCGCAAGAAGACGCCGAAGGACGGCGCCAAGGGCAGGACGGAGGGCGCGCGATGAGCCTGAACGTCGTCACGCTGCTGTATCTGGTCGCCTCGGTGTGCTTCATCCAGGCGCTCAAGGGGCTGTCGCATCCGCGCACCGCGCGGCGCGGCAACCTGTTCGGGATGGTCGGGATGGCGATCGCGATCCTGACCACGCTCGCGCTGATCGTCCGGCAGGCGGCCTGGCTTGGCGCCAACCTGCCGCTCGGGCTGGCGCTGGTGCTCGGCGCGTTGGTGGTCGGCGGCGCGGTGGGGGCCTACGTGGCCGCGCGCGTCGAGATGACCAAGATGCCCGAGCTGGTCGCCGCGATGCACTCGCTGATCGGCCTGGCTGCCGTGTGCATCGCCTACGCCGTGGTGGCCGAGCCGGAAGCGTTCGGCCTGGTGCCGCAGGACGCGGCGGCCGCCAACTTCATCCCGTTCGGCAACCGCATCGAGCTGTTCATCGGCACCTTCGTGGGCGCGATCACGTTCTCCGGCTCGGTGATCGCGTTCGGCAAGCTGTCGGGGAAATACAAGTTCCGGCTGTTCCAGGGCGCGCCGGTGGTGTACGCGGGCCAGCATCTGATCAACCTGATGCTGGCGCTCGGCATGCTCGGCTTCGGCATCCTGTTCTTCGTCACGCAGGCGTGGCTGCCGTTCATCGTGATGACGGCGATCGCGTTCGCGCTCGGCGTGCTGATCATCATCCCGATCGGCGGCGCGGACATGCCGGTGGTGGTGTCGATGCTGAACTCGTATTCGGGGTGGGCGGCGGCCGGCATCGGCTTCTCGCTGAACAACCCGATGCTGATCATCGCCGGCTCGCTGGTCGGCTCGTCGGGTGCGATCCTGTCGTACATCATGTGCCACGCGATGAACCGCTCGTTCTTCAACGTGATCCTCGGCGGCTTCGGCGGCGAGGCCGGCGCGGGCGATGCGGCCGGCGCGAAGGAGCAGCGGCCGGTGAAATCGGGCTCGGCCGACGACGCCGCGTTCATGCTCGCCAACGCCGAAACGGTGGTGATCGTGCCGGGCTACGGGCTGGCGGTGGCGCGCGCGCAGCATGCGCTCAAGGAGCTGACCGACAAGCTGATCGAGAAGGGCATCGACGTGCGCTACGCGATCCACCCGGTGGCCGGGCGCATGCCGGGGCACATGAACGTGCTGCTGGCCGAGGCCGAGGTGCCGTACGACCTGGTGTTCGAGATGGAGGACATCAACAACGCGTTCGGCCAGACCGACGTGGTGCTGGTGCTCGGCGCGAACGACGTGGTCAACCCGGCCGCGAAGAACGACCCGAAATCGCCGATCGCGGGCATGCCGATCCTGGAGGCGTACAAGGCACGCACCGTGATCGTCAACAAGCGCTCGATGGCCTCGGGTTACGCGGGGCTCGACAACGAGCTGTTCTACATGGACAAGACGATGATGGTGTTCGGCGACGCGAAGAAGGTGGTCGAGGACATGGTCAAGTCGGTCGAGTAGTCGCTCGAGTCGCGCGGCGGCCGGCGCGGCGTTCAGCCCGCCGGCCAGTCCTTGCCGCATTCGCGTTCGAGCGTGCGCAGGAAATCGGCGAGCCGGCGCCCGTCGATGTCGGGGTGGACCTCGCAGGCGGTGGCCCCGCGCATGCGGGCCACGTCGAAATTGCGGAAATTGTCGCGCAGTTCGCACCACGCGGACACCGTCCATTGCCCGCCCCAATAGGCCAGGCCGAGCGGCCAGATGCGCCGCTCGCTGGCCGCATCCTTCTTGTCCCGATAGCGGAAATGCACGACGCGCCGTTCCTCCAGCGCGCGGTGCAGCACGTCCATCGTTTCGGAATAGGCGGCATCGACGCGCTGCGAGGGCGCGAACACCGGCAGGCGGTCCAGCACGATGCGCTTGTCGGCCGGCATCGCCGAGGCGATCTTGGCCAGCGCCGAACGCGCGCCGCCGGCAAAGCGCGTGCCGCCCCACGATTCGAGCATTCGCGCGCCGGCCGCGAGCGCGGACAGCTCGTCGGCCGTGAAGGTCAGCGGCGGCAGGCTGGCCGCGCGATTCAGCCGGTAGCCGATGCCGGCCTCGCCCTCGATCGGCACGCCGGACAACTGCAGATCGCGGATGTCGCGGTAGACGGTGCGCGGCGAGATCGCGAGCCATTCGGCCAGTTGCTGCGCGGTCGTCAGGCGGCGGCCGCGCAGCAATTCGGCGATCTGGAACAGGCGGTCGGCGCGGCGGGTCATGGCATGGGTGCGGCGAAAGCGTGGGTGTTGCCGCGATGATAGCGCCGCGCATGCGGCGCGGCGCAGGTCATCGCGTGGCCGTGGCGCAGGCGTGGCAGGGCGGTGACGCGTTCAGTGTGCGCTGGCGTGCAGGCCGACGCGGTTGCCTTCGGTGTCGAACACGTAGGCGATGTAGCCGATGCCGCGCGGCAGTTCGTGCACCGGGCCATCGACCGCGCCGCCCGCGCGCTTGGCGCGCTCGATCGCGCCCGTCACCGAGTCGCCGGCGCCCAGGTAGACGACCGGGCCGGCCTTGGCGGGCTTGCTGCCGTGCGGGTCCTGCACCAGCGCGCCGCTGGTCGCGCCTTCGCCGTCGAACACGGCGATCGGCGCGCCGCCGAAGTTTTCGCGGCGCAGGCGGATCTCGAGCATCGCCTCGTAGAAGCGCGTGGCGCGGTCGAGATCGACGGTCGGGATCTCGAACCACGTGATCGGGCGGCGCGTGAGCGGGGTGTCGGCGGCGGTAGTCGTGGCGGTGGGGGTAGCGGTGGCGGTCGTCATGGGGCGTCTCCGGAAGAGGAAGTGGCGGGGAGGAGCGCATCGCGTCGGATGCGTGAGACGCAGTGTGGCGGGGGGCTGCTGACAGCGTGTTGTCAGCAGCCGGCAACATCCTGCCGCAGCGGTTGAAGGATGCCCCGGAAATGCGACAGGGCCGGAAAATCCGGCCCTGTCGGGTGAGGCGCACGATGCGCGGCGGGCGCCGCGCGGTGCCGGTTTATTCGTCCGTGCCGGCTTCGCCCGGCTGCCGGCGCACGCTGCCCGCCATCATGTCGAAGCGGAACAGCCGGCATTCGAGCGCGCCGTTGAACAGCGGCGTCTTGGCCGATTCGCGCAGGCGCAGCAGGCCCGGCAGCGAGCGGTCGGAGGTCAGCAGGAACGCCTGCCAGCCCGTGAAGCGCTGCTTGAGCGCGGTGCCGAGCGCGATGAAGAACTCGTTGTCGGGCGGCGCGTCGGTGTGGGTGCGGCGGAACGCGTCGTCGGCGCCACGGTTGCGGCCCGTCTCGCGCACTTCGCCACGCGCGTTGCGTCCGCGCACCTCGATCCGCTCGCCGTACGGCGGATTCGCGATGATCAGGCCCGGCGCGTCGCACGGCGGCGCCATGAAGCGCGCATCGACCTGCTTGAGCGAGACGCCCGGCGCGCCGGCCCGTTCGATGTTGGCGCGCGCCTTGTCGAGCATGTCGCCCGAGATGTCGCTGCCGTACACCTGCAGCCCGTCGCGGCGGCCGCGTGCGGCGCGCTTGGCGTCCATCGCGGCGACCTTCAGCGTTTGCCACGCGCTGATGTCGTATTGCTTGAGCTTCTCGAAGCCGAAGCGGCGTTCGACGCCCGGTGCGACGTCGAGCGCGATCTGTGCGGCTTCGGCGAGGAACGTGCCGCTGCCGCACATCGGATCGTACAGCGGCACTTCCGGCGTCCAGTTGGCCAGGCGCAGGATGCCGGCGGCGAGGTTCTCGCGCAGCGGCGCGGCGCCCTTGTCGAGCCGCCAGCCGCGCTTGAACAGCGGCTCGCCCGAGGTGTCGAGATACAGCGTGCAGTGCGTGGCGGTCAGGAACGCGAACACGCGCACGTCGGGCAGCGCGGTGTCGATGCTCGGACGCGAGCCGGTTTTTTCGCGCAGGCGGTCGCAGATCGCATCCTTGACGCGCAGCGTGGCGAATTCGAGGCTCTTGAGCGGCGACTTGATCGCGGTGATGTCGACGCGCAGCGTCTGGGTGGGCGCGAACCAGCGCTCCCAGGCTTGTTCGAGCGCGAGCGCGTAGACATCCTGTTCGCTGCGGTACGGGCGGTCGGCGATGTTCAGCAGCACGCGGCTGGCGATCCGCGAATAGAGGTTCGCCGCCATCGCGGCCATCCAGCCGCCGCGGAAGTGGACACCGCCCGGGACCTGGGCGCCAACCTCGAACGGCGCGCCGCCGGTGCGGCGGGTGCCGATCTCGGCCAGCTCGGCGGCCAGGGCGGCTTCGAGCCCGCGGGGGCAGGGAGCGAAGAAATCGAAGTCGGAAGAGGACATTAGGCGGGGCGGTGCGTGCAAAAGCCGTCATTGTACGCGGCCCGGGGGCTGTCGCCGGGGCGAATCGGCATGAGGGCGGGCGGGGCGGGTGCGCGCCGTCGGGCCGCTATCGTTCAAGCAGGGGGCTTGGGGGTCGCCGAGGGCGCTCCGCGTGTCGCGGAGCAGGCCGGAGCAGGCCGGAGCAGGCCGGAGCAGGCCGGAGCAGGCCGGAGCAACACGGAGCAACACGGAGCAACACGGAGCAGCCCGGAGCAGGCCGGAGCAGCCCGGAGCAGCCCGGAGCAGCCCGGAGCAGCCGCCGTGCCTCATCGCCCCTCAGTGCGACCGCGGACCCGGCGTGCCGTCATCCTGGCCGCGCGCGGCCTGCGGCCAGATCAGGCTGGCCGGGTTCGCGCGCACGGCGCGCCAGATCGCGGCGATCAGCGCGCGCACCTTGGTCGGCCGCAGCGCGCGCGAGCGCACCGCCATCGTGAACGCCAGCGCGAAGCTCACGGCCACGTTGAGCACCGCCATCGACAGCACGCCGGCCATCGCCCACCACAGCTCGCCCGAGCCGAGCGCACGCTCGCCGATCACGCCGACCGCCACGCCGATCGAGCCGGCCGACAGCGTGACGTGGCGCACCTCGAAGCCGAACGCGAACGCGCTGACGATCGCCGGCACCAGCCCGAGCATCATGCCGAGGCCGACGTTGCCGATCACCCCGGCCACGTTGCTGCGGCAGAAGCGCGCCAGCCGCGCCGCGCCGGCCACGCCGAGCGTCAGGCGCAGGCGGCGGTGCCAGGCGATCGCGTCGGCGACGCGATGCAGCACGAACCAGTTGTCGGCCCATCCTGCCACCAGGCTCGACGCCCACAGCAGCACGCCGGTCAGCGCCGCATAGAACGGCGTCGGCCCGAGCAGCGAGAACGAGCGCAGCGTGGCGTGCGCCTTCTCGACCGAGATCACGTCGGCATGCAGCCAGGCGTGCGCGCCGAGCTGCACGGCCAGGCAGACCGGCAACACCGCCAGCACGTTGCCGGAGATCGCGGCCGCCTGCGTGCGGATCAGCGCCACCACCGACGCCACGAAGCGCCGCACGCCTTCCTCGTGGCCGATGTCGTCGAGTTCGCGGGCGAGCGTCGGCGCGGTCATCGCCGGCTGCTTGGTGGCCAGCGTGAAATGCAGGAAGTGCATCAGCGTGAAGCTGGCCGCGTAGTTGATGCCGGCCAGCACGCCCTCGACCATCGATTGCAGGTGCGCGCCGGTGATCCAGAACTTCACGCAGACGGTGGCCACCGTCACCAGCCCGCCGCCGGCCGCCATCCGCATCATCTTCAGATAGTCGGCGCGGCCGCGCGTGATGTAGTGCTCGCCGGTGTCGGCGTTGGTTTCCACCAGCTTGCGCGCGAACAGCGAGAAGTTGCTGCGCACCAGGTGCGAGACGCTCTGGCTGTTCTGGTTCGCGTCGATCAGCGCGGCGGTCAGGCGCGCGAGGCTGCGCGGGTCGCTGCGCGCCATCCAGGCGTCGAGCAGCGCCTCGGCGCGCTGGATTCGCATGCGCATGCGCTCGACCTGGAACACGATGTCGACCGACACGCCGTTGCGATAGAGATGCGCGGACACGTCGTCGGCCGATTGGCGGCATTCGTCGAGCAGCACGCGCAGGTAGTTGACCTCGTGCAGCAGCCGGGCCGGCTCGGCGTGGCCGGTGTCGTCCTGCGCGGCTTCCACGGCCAGCATCGCGCGCGTGAGCCGGTAGAACGGCTGCGCCTCGGCGGGCTTGCGCGCGTCGTCGTCGGACAGGCGGCTGCGCACGGTGTGCGACAGCCCGGTCGAGCTGATCTGCAGCGTCAGGTTGTGCAGCGCGGCCAGCAGGTCGCGCGAGAACGAACCGGGCTGGTGGCGCTCGGTGTCGGAGATGTCATGGGCGAACAACGCCTGCAGGCGCGCGAGCAGATCGGCCGGCAGCGCCTCGATCGATGTTGCGTCGCCGGGCGCGGGAAACATCAGCGTGAACAGCGCGGCCAGCTCGCGGCGGTTCGGCGCGGGCGGCACCAGCGACGCGTCGATGCGTTCGAACAGCGCGCCGAAGAAGCCCGAATGCACGGGCATGCCGGCGTCGCAGAGCAGCGAGATGCCGTCGCTTTCGCGCAGCAGCGCGCGCAGCATGCGCGCGACGTGGGTCTTCCAGGCCGGGTTGCGGTCGAGCACGTGCAGCACGTAGCGCAGCCGCGCGTGCGAGGCAAAGCGGCGGGGCGCGTCGTCGTCGCCGGTTTCGGCGGGGCGGGCCGGCGATTCGGCCTCGGCCGGCTGCTGCACGCCGCCTTCGCGGCGCAGCCAGTGCGTGAGTTCGATCAGCCATTCGCTGCGCTCGGCGTAGGGCGCAGCGGCATCGGCGGAGGCGAGCAGCGCGTCGAGTTGCTGGCTGGCGCTGCGCGAGGCGCGCCATTTCTTCAGGAGCGTGGCAAGGGAACGGAACATGGCAGCGGACGGTCAGGCGCCGCGGGTGGCGGCGCGGGTCGGTCGGACGGAGGGGCGGCACATACCGCGCCGGATGGGCGGCGGCGGTGGCTTCCGGAGCGTGGTGCGGCGGGCGGCGCGCCGTGAGGAGCTTGCCGTGTGCGGCCCGGGCGCGTCAATCGGTCAGAAATGCGTGTGGTGGGCGATGGGGCGGCCACCGCGTTGGCGAATTATCGGCCCGGCGGATGGGCGGGGGATGACAAGGATTGTCAAATTGATGCAGTGGCGTGAGGTGCGGCGGGCGGAGAACGGCGCAGCGGGCCGAGCGGCCCGATTTCCGAATCCGCCGGGAAGCAGCGTCACCCCCCCGCTTCCACCGGGCACCGCACCGCCACCGGATTCACCCCCCCGCTCTTCGACGCAGCCGGCGCCGGCGCGGCCGCCATCGCGCGCACGCCCACCGCGATGCGCCCGGCCAGCTCGCCGATCGCCTTGCGGTGGCCGCCCACCAGCGCGTCATAGCCCGCGCCGACCGGCTCGACCAGCGCGGTGCGGCAGGTCATCACCGATTGCGTGCTCAACGAACGCACGCTCCACACGGCGTCGATCGCGGCCTTGCTGTCGGGCCAGGATTCGAAACGCTGCACATCCACGCTGACGCGATACACCGGCACGCCCGGCGGCACGGCCGAATCGGCCACGTCGATGGTGTCGAGGCGGCGCGTCAGCGCACCCGACAGCGCGCGACGGATTTCGTCGGCCGGCGTCGAGGCCCAGCGGTGTTCCTCGAGCACGTCCACGTGCGCGTCGCCGCGCTGCACGACGAGCTGCGGCTTGGCGACCTGCTCGGGCACGTTGACGGCCGGCACCTGGATCAGAAACGCCGGATTGGCCGGCATCGCGCGGCCGGCGCTCAGCTTGCCGGCGTCGCCCGACAACGTGTAGAAGTGCGCGCTCGGCGAGGCGCAGCCGGTGGCCAGCGCGACGCCAGTGGCGGCGGCTAGGGCGGCCAGCGCCTTCAGGCCGGCGCGCGCGGCGCGGCGAGTCGGACGGGGCGTGGATGCGCTCATTTCTGGTCTCCGGGTTTGCCGCGGAGCAGCGATTCGGGATGGCGCTCCATGTAGTCGGCGAGGTTGTTCAGCGATTGAAGCGTGCGCGTCAGCTCCTTCAGCGCGCCGCGCACGTCCGATTGCAGCGGCGAATCCTGCTGCAGCGTGGCCTCGGCCGTCGTGAACGTCTGCTTGGCCGCCGACAGCGTGTCGCGCGCCTGCGGCGCGACCTGCGTGTCGAGCTGCTGGAACAGCGTGTCGGCGTGCTTGAGCGCGTCGTTGAGGTTGTTGCCGATCTGGTCGAACGGGATCTTGTCGAGCTTCTTGGCGATGTCGGCCACCTGCAGTTGCAGCTCGTCGAGCGTGTTCGGCACGGTCGGCAGTTCCACCGGCTTGCGGTTCAGGTCGACCTTGGCCGGCGCGGCCTTCGGGAAGAAGTCGAGCGCCACGTAGAGCTGGCTGGTCAGCAGGTTGCCGGTGCGCAACTGGCCGCGCAGCCCGTGCTCGACCAGGCGCGTCAGGATCTCGCGCTGGCCCGCCTCGCCCTGCTTGGCCACCAGTTGACGGAAGGTCTTGCCGAGCCGCTCCGGATAGATGTTCATGGTGACCGGCATCATGAAGTTCTTGGCCTTCGGGTCGTAGTCGATCGCGATGTTCGTGACGTTGCCGAGCACGATGCCGCGGAAATCGACCGGCGCGCCCACCGACAGCCCGCGCAGCGACTGGTTGAAGTTCATCACCACCGCCACCGGCTGGCCGTCCGGATCGCGCATCGCATCGGCTTCGTCCGAGCCGAGCCGGAACGTCGCGCCGTTGCGCACCGTGCTGCCGGCCGACTGGTTCGGCGGCGACTGGAACGCGAGGCCGCCGAGAATCACCGTCGCGAGCGACTGCGTGTTGAGCTTGAAGCCGCTCGAATCGAGGCGCAGGTCCACGCCGCTTGCCTGCCACCAGCGCGAGTTCGAGCCGACGTACTGGTCGTACGGCGCATTGACGAACACGTTGAAGGTCACGCCCGTGCCGTCCTTGTCGAGCGAGAAACCCACCACCTGGCCGACCTGCACGCGGCGGTAATAGACCGGCGAGCCGATGTCGACCGAGCCGAGCGAATCGCCGTGCAGCACATAGGAACTGCCTTTTTCGTCGCCCGTGACGGGCGGCGGTGTTTCGAGGCCGGTGAAATCGGTCTGCGAATCGGGCGAGCGGCCCGCATCCACGCCGATGTAGGCGCCCGACAGCAGCGTGCCGAGGCCCGACACGCCGCTCACGCCGACGCGCGGCCGCACCACCCAGAAGCGCGTGCCCTTGACGGCGAAATCCTCGGCTTCCTTCTTGAGCTGCACGTTGACGAGCACGTGCGAGAAATCCTTCGAGAGCTTGATGGTCTTGACCGTGCCGATCTCGACGTCCTTGTATTTCACCTGGGTCTTGCCCGGCTCCAGCCCTTCCGCGTTGCGGAAGCTGATGGTGACCTCGGGGCCGCGGTCGAATACCGACTTGACCACCAGCCCGATGCCGATCAGCGCGGCGACCAGCGGCACCAGCCACACCAGCGACGGCAGCCAGCCGGTGCGGCGCGCGACGACGGCGTCCGGCAGGTCGAGCGGGTTGGGGGGCGTGGAGGGCGCCTCGTTCGGGTCGTGTTGCGGGCCTTGCGGACTATTCATGGTGTTTTCCAGAGGTGACGACGTAGTCCCAGATCAGGCGCGGGTCGAACTGCATCGAGGCGAGCATGGTGAGGATCACCACCGAGCCGAACGCGATCGCGCCGGGGCCGGCGGTGATCTCGGCGAGCGAGCGGAAGTGGACGAGCGCGACCGTCAGCGTGACGACGAAGATGTCGAGCATCGACCAGCGGCCGATCCGCTCGACGATCCGGTACAACCGGGTGCGCTGTACCGGCCGCCAGCTCGAACGGCGCTGCGCGGTGATGACGAGGATGGTCAGTGCGCCGAGCTTGAGCATCGGCACCAGGATGCTGGCGACGAACACCACCAGCGCCAGCGGCCAGTCGCCCGAGGTCCAGAAATAGACGACCCCGCTCATGATGGTGTCTTCCTGCGAGCCGACGATCGAGGCCGTGCGCATGATCGGCAACAGGTTCGCGGGAATATACAGGATCGCGGCCGCGATCAGCAGCGCCCAGGTGCGCATCACGCTGTCGGGCGTGCGCAGATGCAGCGCGGTGCCGCAGCGCGCGCACGGCTCGGGCGGATGCGCAGCGGGGCGCTCGAGCTTCTGCACGTGGCCGCAGGTGTGGCAGCTCGCCATGCCCTGGCTGGCGGCGGTGGTGATCTTCATTGGCGCGGCACTCCGGCGTGAGCGTGTTCATGCGGGCCGGCGCGGCCTTTCGCCTGGCGGCGAGCGCGGATCTCGTCGGCGATGTCCCACAACGTGTGCGGATCGAACATCACCACCACGGCCAGCATCAGCGTCAGCGCGCCGAACGCGAACAGCGCGGCCTCCGGCACCACGCGGGCGAGGCTGACCATCTTCACGATCGTCACGACGATGCCGAGCATGAACACCTCGATCATCCCCCACGGACGCACCAGGTGGATCGCCCGCATCACGGCGTTGAAGGCCGGCGGCACGGTGCCCGCGCGCAGCGCGAACAGCACGTAGAGCAGCGCGGACATTTCGATCAGCGGGAACAGCAGCGTCGAGCAGAATACGATCACCGCCACCACCTGCATGCCCTGGTCCCACAGCGCGCCGAGTGCGCCGACCAGGGTGGTCTGGACGCGCATGCCGTTGACGTCCATTTCGAGGATCGGAAAGGTCTGAGCGATCACGAAGGTGATCAGCGCGGTCAGCGTCAGCGCGCAGATGCGTTCGAGATGGCTCGCCGTAGCGCGGTAGAGCAGGGCGTCGCAGCGTGGGCAGCGGGCCGCTTCTTTGCCGCTAAGCTGCGTTTTGTGCAACAGTGCGTCGCACTCATGACAGGCAATCAGTTCGTTTGTTTCCATATTGGAAGCCGGTTGCGCGGCATTGCGAGGACGCGGGGGCGGGCGGGAAGCCGCGCCAATCTTACCAAAAGGGCATTTTCCCGGTGTCAAGGCCCGGTTACGGGAACGTAACGGCGCATTACGCCGGGTTGGCGACACCCTGCCCGATTCTGACTGGTTTGCCAGTTTTCAGTTGCATCGGGCGCCAGATTGTTGGGTTAGGATGGCGGCCTTGAATCCGTCGAATCTGCCGCCGAGGCAGGCGACGCTCCACCGTCATTCCCTGGGCTCCGACACATGGCATCGTCCCTCACGCTGAACCGGCCGGCCGCCTACACGCGCACCGCGATCGCGCTGCACTGGCTGATCGCCCTGCTGATCGTCTGCGGCTTCGCGCTCGGTTGGGTGATGACCGACATCCCCGGCTTCACGCCCACCAAGCTCAAGTATTTCTCGTGGCACAAGTGGATCGGCGTGACCGTGTTCGCGCTGGCCGTGATCCGCGTGCTGTGGCGCGCCACGCATGCCGCGCCGCCG
Source organism: Burkholderia sp. 3C (assembly GCF_054589155.1). Classification (NCBI taxonomy): domain Bacteria; kingdom Pseudomonadati; phylum Pseudomonadota; class Betaproteobacteria; order Burkholderiales; family Burkholderiaceae; genus Burkholderia; species Burkholderia sp. 3C. Next base: position 108,107 of record NZ_BAAILN010000159.1, on the reverse strand, counting down.
TTGCCGGCCGGCACCTCGAAGCTGGTCACGGGCGTGGCGCACGCGGTGCACGGGCTGCTCTACGTGCTGATGCTGGCGATCCCGATCACCGGCTACCTGTACAGCTCGGCCTCGAACATCCCGGTCGTCTATCTCGGCCTGATTCCGCTGCCGCGCCTGATCGATCCCGATCCGGTGCTCAAGGAAACGCTGAAGACGCTCCACATCACGCTGAACTACACGCTGCTCGCGATCGTTGCGCTGCACGTGCTGGGCGCGCTCAAGCACCAGATCGTCGATCGCGACGGCGTGCTGGCCCGCATGCTCCCGTTCCTCAAATAACAAAAGGAAAGCCATGAAGATCTCGTTCCATCGCACCGTGCTGGCGGCCGTGGCCGCCGCCGCGCTCGCCGTGTCGGGCAGCGCGCTCGCGCAGGTCGACGTCGCCAAGAGCAAGGTGTCGGCCGTCTCGAAGCAGATGAACGTGCCGACCGAAGGCGTGTTCAAGAAATTCAGCGCCAACCTGAAGTTCGATCCGGCCCACGCCGCGCAAGGCAGCGCGCAGGTCACGATCGACATCGCCAGCTTCGACCTCGGCGACAAGATGTACAACGACCAGGTGGCCGGCAAGGAATGGTTCGACGCGAAGGGCTTTCCGCAGGCGAGCTTCGTGTCGTCCTCGATCGCGCCCGCGGGCGGCAACAAGTACAACGTCGCCGGCAAGCTGACGATCAAGGGCAAGACGGAGGCCGTCACGGTGCCGGTCACCATCGCCGACAGCGGCAACACGCGCGTGTTCGACGGCGTGCTGCCGATCAAGCGCTCGACGTTCGAGATCGGCACGGGCGAGTGGAAGGACACCTCGATCGTGGCCGACGAAGTGCAGATCAAGTTCCATCTCGTCGCCGCCAAGTAAGGCCGGCGAATCGCATCCGGAAGCCGCAACTCGCTGCGGCGTCCGTTCAACGTTAGTTAGGAGAATGAATTGAACAAGACCCTGATGATGGCTGCGGGCGCACTCGCCGCAGCGCTGTCGATCCCGGCGATGGCCGCACCGGTGACGTACCAGCTCGACCCGAGCCACACGTACCCGAGCTTCGAGACCGACCACTTCGGCGGCCTGTCGGTCTGGCGCGGCAAGTTCGACACGTCGAGCGGCACGGTCACGATCGACAAGGAAGCCAAGACGGGCTCGGTTGAAGTCACGACCAAGATCGCCTCGATCCACACCGGCAGCGCCAAGCTCGACGAGCACGTCCAGACGGCCGAGTTCTTCGACGCCGCCCAGTACCCGGACGCGACGTTCAAGGGCGACCTGAAGTTCAAGGGCGACAAGCCGGTGGCCGCCGTCGGCACGCTGACGATGCACGGCGTGACCAAGCCGCTGACGCTGAAGATCGATTCGTTCAAGTGCATGCAGCACCCGATGCTCAAGCGCGAAGTGTGCGGCGTGGACGCCGTCGGCGTGTTCAACCGCGACGAATTCGGCCTCGACTACGGCAAGGCCTACGGCTTCAAGATGCAGACGAAGCTGCTGATCACGGCAGAAGGCGTGGCGCAGTAAGCGTTTCGGTTTCCTGCAGAAAAAACCGCCGCAACCCGGGAACGGGTGCGGCGGTTTTTGTTTTGTGGCGAGCGCACAGGCGCATGAAGATGGCCGACTCACAGCGCTTGTCCCCAGGCGCCTGTGCAAAAGCGCTGTGCGAGCGGAATCCATCCCCCGTCGCGGCAGCCGAACGACGCGCGCCGCCTGCGCAAATACCCGGCGCGCTTCGGCCTCGACTGGGAGCCGGCGAGGGCGGACGCCTGAACCCGGACGTTCGCCCACCGCGCGCAGACAAAAAAAAACCGGCCAGGGCGGCCGGTTTTTTCATGCAGCGCGAGCACGGTGAGGATCAGACCTGCGCGCCCGCGTTCGGGTCGCCCGGATCGTGCGCACTCTTCTTGTCGCGGATCAGATCCTCGCGGCGGATGCCGAGCCACATGGCCAGCGAGCCGGCCACGAACACCGACGAGTAGATGCCGAACATGATGCCGACCGTCAGCGCCAGCGCGAAGTAATGCAGCGTCGGGCCGCCGAAGAAGAACATCGACAGCACCATCATTTCGGTCGACGTGTGGGTGATGATCGTGCGCGACATCGTGCTGGTGATGGCGTGGTTGATCACTTCCTGCACGGTCATCTTGCGTTCGCGGCGGAACGTCTCGCGAATCCGGTCGAAAATCACCACCGATTCGTTGACCGAGTAGCCGAGCACCGCGAGCACGGCGGCCAGCACCGACAACGAGAACTCCCACTGGAAGAACGCGAAGAAGCCGAGAATGATCACCACGTCGTGCAGGTTGGCGATGATGCCCGCCACCGCGTATTTCCACTCGAAACGGAACGACAGGTAGATCACGATGCCGATCACCACGCAGGCCAGCGCGAGCAGGCCGTCGGTGGCGAGTTCCTTGCCGACCTGCGGGCCGACGAACTCCACGCGCTGCAACTGCACGTCGGGGTTCTGCGCCTTCAGGCCCGCCATCACCTGATCGCTCTGCTGCGCCGAGGTCAGGCCCGACTTCAGCGCGAGGCGGATCAGCACGTTGCGCGAGGTGCCGAAGCTCTGCACCTGCGCGTCGCTGTAGCCGAGCTTGCCGAGCGTGGCGCGCACCGGTTCGAGTTCGGCGGCTTGCTGGTACTGCACTTCGAGCACCGTGCCGCCGGTGAATTCGACCGACAGGTGCAGGCCGCGATGCACGAGGAAGAACACGGCGGCCAGGAACGTCACGAGCGAAACCACGTTGAAGATCAACGCGTGCCGCATGAACGGGATGTCTTTACGGATGCGGAAAAATTCCATGTACGTTCTCCGGCGCTTAGTTGGAGGAGCCGGGCGTCTTCGGCGGCACGCCGGGGCCGGTGCGGCGACGCGCCACCGGCTTGGCATTGCCGCGCGCAGCACCCTGCTTGGCGCCTTGCTTCGAGGCCTTGGCCGACGAACCGGCGACGGCCTTGGCCGTATCGGTGTCGGCGTCCTGCTCGAGGATCGGCAGGCCGGCGGCTTCGGCGGCCGGTGCCTTCCAGACCTGGCCGATCGCCACCGACTTGAGCTTCTTGCGGCCGCCGTACCAGAGGTTCACGAGGCCGCGCGAGAAGAACACGGCCGAGAACATCGAGGTCAGGATGCCGATACAGTGCACGATCGCGAACGCGCGGACCGGGCCCGAACCGAACGCGAGCAGCGCCAGACCGGCGATCAGGGTGGTCACGTTCGAGTCGAGAATGGTCGCCCAGGCGTGCGCGTAGCCTTGCTGGATCGCCACTTGAGGCGCCGCACCGCCGCGCAGTTCCTCGCGAATCCGCTCGTTGATCAGCACGTTCGAGTCGATCGCCATGCCGAGCGCGAGCGCGATGGCGGCGATGCCGGGCAGCGTGAGCGTGGCCTGCATCATCGACAGCGCAGCCACCAGCAGCAGCAGGTTCAGCGACAGGCCGATCACCGACACCACGCCGAACAGCATGTAGTACAGCACCATGAACACCGCGATCGCGACGAAGCCCCACACCACCGAGTGCACGCCCATGCGGATGTTGTCGGCGCCGAGGCTCGGGCCGATCGTGCGTTCCTCGATGATGTCCATCGGCGCGGCCAGCGAACCGGCGCGCAGCAGCAGCGCGAGGTCGGTGGCGGCCTGCGAGGTGGGCTGGCCGGTGATCTGGAAGCGGTCGCCGAGTTCGGACTGGATCGTCGCGACCGTCAGCACCTCGCCCTTGCCCTTCTCGAACAGCACCATCGCCATCGGCTTGCCGATGTTCTCGCGCGACACGTCGCGCACCGAGCGGCCACCGGCCGCGTCGAGGCGGATGTTGACGGACGGGCGCTGGTGATCGTCGAAGCCGGCCGACGCGTCGATGATGCGGTCGCCGGTGAAGATCACCTGCTTGCGCAGCAGCACCGGCGCCTGTGCGCCTTGCGTGAACAGCTCGTCGCCCGGCGGCACCGGGTCGGTGGGGTTCGGATGGAGGTTGACCGGATCGGCGAGGCGCGCTTCGAGCGTGGCCGTGCGGCCGATGATGTCCTTCGCCTTGGCCGTGTCCTGCACGCCCGGCAGCTCGACCACGATGCGATCCTTGCCTTGCTGCTGGAGGATCGGCTCGGACACGCCGAGTTCGTTGACGCGGTTGTGGAGCGTGGTCAGGTTCTGCTTGAGCGCGGCGTCTTCCACCGCGGCCTGCACGGCCGGCGAGAACGTGCCGACCACCTGGTAACCGCCGCCGCCCGGCTGGGTGGCCCATTGCAGTTCGGTGATCGAACCCGTCAGCAGGCGACGCGCCTGTTCGGCGGTGTCCTGGTCGGCGAAATTCGCCACGACCGACAGGTCGACGCGGTTCACGCCGCCGTCGCGCACGCCCTTGTCGCGCAATTGCGTGCGCGCGTCGGTGGCATCCGAATCGAGCTTCTTGGTCAGCGCGCCGTTCATGTCGACCTGCAACAGGAAGTGCACGCCGCCGCGCAGATCGAGGCCGAGGTACATCGGCAGCGCGTGCAGGGCGGTCAGCCAGCGCGGCGAGGCGCTTTGCAGGTTCAGGGCGACGACGTACTGCGGATCGCTCGGGTCGCTGTTGAGCGCCGTCTGCAAGAGATCCTTGACGCGAAGCTGGGTGTCGGTGTCCTTCAGGCGCACGCGGATGTTCGCGTTGCTCGCCGAATTGTCGAAGGTGATGTCGTCCGGCGTGATCTTCGCGCCCGCGAGGGCGGTTTGCACATCGGACAGCGTGCCCGTGTCGATCTTGACCGTGGCCTTGCCGCTCGACACCTGCACCGCCGGCGCTTCGCCGTAGAAGTTGGGCAATGTGTACAGAAGGCCGATCGCGAGCGCGACGACCATCACGACATATTTCCAGATTGGGTAACGATTCATGAGGGGGCCGAACGGGAAAGTTGGCTTGAAAAGCGTCGCGTCCGGCCGCCGTGCCGCCCGCGCTTCACGACGCGGGCCGGCCCGGATGCCGGACGCTCGGGGTACCTCTTACAGCGACTTGATCGTGCCCTTCGGCAGGATCGTCGTCACGGCCGACTTCTGCACCGTGATCTCGGTGCCTTCCGACACTTCGACGCCGACATAGGCTTCGCCGACCTTCGTGACCTTGCCGACCAGGCCGCCGTTCGTCACGACCTCGTCGCCCTTGGCCATGGCCGAGAGCATGTTGCGATGCTCTTTCTGTCGCTTCATCTGCGGACGAATCATGATGAAGTAGAGCACCGCGAACATCAGGACGAGCGGCAGAAAGCTCATCAGGCTCGATTCGGCGCCACCGCCGGTACCTTGCGCGAATGCATTGGAAATGAACGACACCTTGGTCTCTCCGTTGGGGAAAATCAGAAAAATAGCCGGGTATTCTACCACCGGCGAAAACCGCGACATCACAGCAAATGCGCTTTCGGATCAAGCAATTAAGCCGAATCAGGGCGCATGAGCGTGTTTTGCGAAAGGCGATTGTAATGTGCCGGTCGGGCGATGCGTGCGAAAAATGCAATCCCGAAGG
>NZ_BAAILN010000159.1:94223-102523 GCF_054589155.1 Burkholderia sp. 3C | reverse complement strand
CCGCGGCGTTCGACACCGGTGTGACGAACGCCGCGCGCGACGCATTTCGGGCCGCGCGGCCGCCCCGGCGCCCCTGCCGGCGCTACTCGCGCCGCTCGACGCCGCGCGCCCGATCGGCCGCGAAACGGGCGCGAAACGCGTCGAACGTGCCGGTTTCGATCGCTTCGCGAATCTCGCTCATCAGCGTCAGGTAGTAATGCAGGTTGTGGATCGTGTTCAACTGCGCGCCGAGGATTTCGCCGACGCGGTGCAGGTGGTGCAGGTAGCCGCGCGTGAAATTTCGGCAGGTGTAGCACGTGCAGCTTTCGTCGAGCGGCTTGAGCGAATGCTTGTGGGTGGCGTTGCGGATCTTCACGTCGCCGAAGCGCGTGAACAGCCAGCCGTTGCGCGCATTGCGGGTGGGCATCACGCAATCGAACATGTCGATGCCGTTCGCCACGCCTTCCACGAGATCCTCCGGCGTGCCCACGCCCATCAGGTAATGCGGCTTGTGCGCCGGCAGCTTCGGGCCGGTGTGCCGCAGCACGCGCATCATGTCTTCCTTCGGCTCGCCGACCGACAGCCCGCCGATCGCATAGCCGTGGAAATCGAGCTCGGCCAGGCCGGCCAGCGATTCGTCGCGCAGATCCTCGAACATGCCGCCCTGCACGATGCCGAACAGCGCGTTCGGGTTGCCGAGCGAATTGAATTCGTTCAGCGAGCGCTTGGCCCAGCGCATCGACATGCGCATCGATTCGGCCGCTTCCTTGTGGGTGGTCGGCACGTTGTCGGTGGCGTACGGCGTGCATTCGTCGAACTGCATGACGACGTCCGAATTCAGCACTTTCTGGATCTGCATCGACACTTCCGGCGACAGGAACAGCTTGTCGCCGTTGATCGGCGACGCGAACGTCACGCCGTCCTCGGTGATCTTGCGCAGATCGCCCAGCGAGAACACCTGGAAGCCGCCCGAATCGGTCAGGATCGGCTTGTTCCAGCCCATGAAGCGGTGCAGGCCGCCGTGCGCGGCGATCGTTTCCAGGCCCGGGCGCAGCCACAGGTGGAACGTGTTGCCGAGGATGATCTGCGCGTGCATCTCGTGCAGCTCGCGCGGCTGCACCGCCTTCACGGTGCCGTAGGTGCCCACCGGCATGAAGATCGGCGTCTCGACCACGCCGTGGTTCAGCGTGACGCGGCCGCGGCGGGCGTGGCCGTCGGTGGCGAGCAGTTCGAATTCGAGCCCGTTCTCGGGCGGGACGTGCGATTGCACGGGTTCCGGTTGGCGATCGGTCATCGCGGGACTCCTTGGCTACCGAAGAACAGTTCGGCGCGCGTTAGCGGCGCCGCGGCGGAATGCGCCACGGCGAATTTTCATGAGGAAAGGCAGGCTTATTCGGGCTCGCGGCGCGTCAGCAGCATCGCGTCGCCGTAGCTGAAGAAGCGGTAACGCTCGGCGATCGCGTGGCGGTACACCTCGCGGATCGTCTCGACGCCCGCGAACGCCGACACCAGCATCAGCAGCGTCGACTTCGGCAGGTGGAAATTCGTCACGAGCCGGTCCACCACGCGGAAGCGGTAGCCGGGCGTGATGAAGATGTCGGTTTCGGCGCGGGTGGCCGCGAGCGGGCGGCCCGCGGCTTCGGCGTCGCGCGCGGCCGCTTCGAGCGCGCGCATCGAAGTGGTGCCGACCGCGATCACGCGGCCGCCGCGTGCACGCGTGGCGGCGATCTGCGCGACCAGCGCGTCGGTCAGTTCGTACCACTCGCTGTGCATCTTGTGCTCGGCGATAGCGTCGACGCGCACCGGCTGGAACGTGCCCGCGCCCACGTGCAGCGTGAGCGTGGCGGTTTCCACGCCGCGCGCGCGCAGCGTGGCGAGCAGCGCGTCGTCGAAATGCAGGCCGGCGGTGGGCGCGGCGACCGCGCCCGGGTTGCTGGCGAACACGGTCTGGTAACGCGTTTCGTCGGTCGCGTCGGGATCGTGCTCGATATACGGCGGCAGCGGCAGGCGGCCGTGCTGCTCGATCAGCGTCAGGCAATCCTCGGGGAAGTGCAGCGTGAAGAACGGCTCGACGCGCTCGCCGACGGTGACGTCGAACGCCTCGGCCAGCCGCAGCGTGGTGCCGGTCACGGGGCTCTTGCTGGCGCGGATCTGCGCCAGCGCCGTGCGCGGGCCGGTGATGCGCTCGACCAGCACCTCGATGCGGCCGCCGCTGGCCTTCTGGCCGAAGAAGCGGGCCTTCAGCACCTTGGTGTCGTTGAACACGAGCAGGTCGCCCGCGCCGATGCAGTCGGGCAGCTCGGTGAAGCGGCGGTCGGTGAGGCGCGCCGGGCTGGCGCTGCCGTCCACCTCGAGCAGGCGGCTCGCGCTGCGCTCGGCGAGCGCCGTTTGCGCGATCAGCTCGGGCGGCAGATCGAAATCGAAATCGGAAAGCTTGAACATGAGAAATGGGGGCGAAGCGGCGCGGGAGCCGCGTCATCGCCGACGCGAGCCGCTATGATGGCGGGGTCGCGCGGCTCGCGGGCGCCGCCCGGTCGGGCGACGTCAAAGCCGTTATTGTACTTGCTTGTCCCTTGCGAAATCCCGATCCGATGCCTGTACCCGCCCGCCGCTCCGTTTCCGTCGATGCCGCCGCCGATGCCGATTCCGGCAATCCGCCCACGCACGACGAGGCGCAGCCCGCGCCGCGCGCACGCACGCCGCGCCGCGGCGCCGACGGGCGGCTCGCCGCACCGGCCGTCGCGGCGGCCGACATGGGGCGCGCCGAGGCCGGCGAAACCGAGGAAATCGGCCCATCCGCCAATGGCGACGCCGCATCACCGCCGGCCCGGCGCGGGCGCAAGAAGGCCGTGCCGGCCGATGGCGATGCGGGCGAACCCGGCGATACGGGCAACGCCGCGGACGGCAAACCCGCCAAGGGCGCCAAAGCCGCGCCGAAGCTCGTCAAGACCGCCGACAAGCTCGCCAAGCTCGGCCTCACGCGCTCGATCGATCTCGTGCTGCATCTGCCGATGCGTTATGAGGACGAAACCACGCTGACGCCGATCCGCGAACTGCTGCCCGGCGAGATCGCGCAGACCGAAGGCGTGGTGTACGACAACGAGGTCGCGTTCCGGCCGCGCCGCCAGTTGCTGGTGCGCCTGCGCGACGACGACGGCGACGAGCTGGTGCTGCGCTTCCTCAATTTCTACGGCTCGCAGGTCAAGCAGATGGCGGTCGGCCAGCGGCTGCGCGTGCGCGGCGACATCCGCGGCGGCTTCTTCGGGCTGGAGATCGTGCATCCGGCGGTGCGCGTGGTCGACGAGGACACGCCGCTGCTGCAGGTGCTCACGCCGGTCTATCCGAGCACGGCCGGGGTGTCGCAGGCCTACCTGCGCAAGGCGATCGACAACGCGCTCACGCGCACGCCGCTGCCCGAGCTGCTGCCGCCCGACGTCGAGGCCGCGTACCTGCGGCCGCTCGGCGTGCCGGCGCTGGCCGAAGCGGTGCGCCAGTTGCATCACCCCGGCGTCGAATCGGACGAAACGGCGCTGATCGACGGCACGCATCCGGCCTGGACCCGCATCAAGTTCGACGAACTGCTCGCGCAGCAGTTGTCGCTCAAGCGCGCCCACGAGGAGCGCCGCACGCGCGCGGCGCCCGCCATGCCGCGCAGCACCTCCGCCGATGCCGGCTCGCTGGTCGCGCGCTTGCTGGCGGCGCTGCCGTTCTCGCTGACGCAGGCACAAACGCGCGTGGTCGACGAAATCGCCACCGATCTGACCATGCCGCACCCGATGTCGCGGCTGCTGCAGGGCGACGTCGGCAGCGGCAAGACGGTGGTCGCGGCGCTGGCCGCCGCGCAGGCGATCGACGCCGGCTACCAGGCCGCGCTGATGGCGCCGACCGAAATCCTGGCCGAGCAGCACGCGCGCAAGCTGCGCGGCTGGCTCGAACCGCTCGGCGTGACGGTCGCGTGGCTGGCCGGCAGCCTGAAGGCGAAGGAGAAGCGTTCGGCGATCGAGGCGGCGGCGCTCGGCACCGCGCAGCTCGTGATCGGCACCCACGCGATCATCCAGGACACCGTCGAATTCAAGCGGCTCGGCCTCGTGATCGTCGATGAACAGCACCGCTTCGGCGTGGCGCAGCGGCTTGCTTTGCGCGCCAAGGCCGGCGGCCCGGCCGGCTTCCAGCCGCATCAGTTGATGATGTCGGCCACGCCGATCCCGCGCACGCTGGCGATGACCTATTACGCCGATCTCGAAGTGTCGACCATCGACGAGCTGCCGCCCGGCCGCACGCCGATCGTCACCAAGCTGGTGGCCGACGCGCGCCGGGCGGAGGTGATCGGCCGCGTGAGCGACGCGGCGCTCGGCGGGCGGCAGGTGTACTGGGTCTGCCCGCTGATCGAGGAAAGCGAGACGCTGCAGTTGCAGACGGCCGTCGAGACCTACGAGACGCTCGCGGCGGCGCTGCCCGGCATCAACGTCGGGCTGGTGCATGGCAGGTTGTCGCCGCTGGAGAAGGCCACCGTGATGGAGGCGTTCTCGCGTAACGAGGTGCAGTTGCTGGTGGCGACCACGGTGATCGAAGTGGGGGTGGACGTGCCGAATGCATCGCTGATGGTGATCGAGCACGCCGAGCGTTTCGGCCTGGCGCAATTGCACCAGTTGCGCGGCCGGGTCGGGCGCGGCACGGCGGCGTCGGCCTGCGTGCTGATGTACAGTGGCCCGCTGTCGATCGCCGGCCGCGCGCGGCTCAAGACCATGCGCGAAACCAACGACGGCTTCGAGATCGCCCGCCGCGATCTCGAAATTCGCGGCCCCGGCGAATTCCTCGGGGCGCGGCAATCGGGCGCGGCCATGCTGCGCTTCGCCGACCTGGAACTCGACGGTTGGCTGATCGACCCGGCACGCGAAGCGGCGGCTGCACTGATCGCGCATTATCCCGATGTCGTCACGCAGCATCTCGCGCGCTGGCTCGGCGCCCGCGAGCAATTCCTGAAGGCCTGACGTTCACCTGAAATCCGCCCGGCATGCGCCGAACCAGGCTGGCCGGCTTCGTTTCCCGCCGGCATTAAATGGGGCGTGAGCTATTGCCGCGAAGAACGCTGGCGAAACCGCGCTATCCGGTGTATAAATTAAAACTATCGTTTGCATCCCCGTGATTGACCTAAATGACGCTTACTGAACTGAAGTACATCGTCGCCGTCGCCCGCGAGCGGCATTTCGGCCGTGCGGCCGAAGCGTGCTTCGTGAGCCAGCCGACGCTGTCGGTTGCGATCAAGAAGCTCGAAGACGAGTTGAACGTGCAGATTTTCGAGCGCGGCGCGAGCGAGGTGAGCGTGACGCCGATCGGCGACCAGATCGTCACGCAAGCGCAGCGCGTGCTCGAACAGACCTTCGCCATCAAGGAAATCGCCAAGCAGGGCAAGGATCCGCTGGTCGGTCCGTTCCGGCTTGGCGTGATCTACACGATCGGGCCGTACCTGCTGCCCACGCTGGTCAAGCAGATGATCCATCGTGTGCCGCAAATGCCGCTGATGCTGCAGGAAAACTACACGCTGAAGCTGCTCGAATTGCTCAAGCAGGGCGAGATCGACGCGGCCATCATGGCGCTGCCGTTCCCCGAAACGGGCCTGATGGTGCGTCCGCTGTACGACGAGCCGTTCGTGGTCGCGCTGCCGTCGAGCCATCCGTGGTCGAAGCGCCGCAAGATCGACGCCGCCGACCTCAAGCAGGAAACCATGCTGCTGCTCGGCAACGGCCATTGCTTCCGCGATCACGTGCTCGGCGTGTGCCCCGAGCTGATGCACTTCTCGCAAACGGCAGACGGCATCCAGAAGACCTTCGAAGGCTCGTCGCTGGAAACCATCCGCCACATGGTCGCGAGCGGGGTGGGCATCACGGTGCTGCCGCGCATGTCGGTGGGCGAAGTGGGACCGCTGGCCAACAACTCCGATTCGGATCTACTGTCCTACGTGCCGTTCGACGAGCCGGTGCCCGACCGCCGCGTGGTGCTGGTGTGGCGCAAGAGCTTCACGCGGATGCCGGCCATCGACGCGATCAGCGAGGCGATCACCGCCTGTTCCCTGCCGGGCGTGGCCAAGCTCGACATGCCCGCCACGCTGAACTGAGCGCGGCCGGGCGGGTGGCGTGAACTGACCGGGGTGCGGCTTGCCCCGGTTTTGTTTTGCCTATCGTTTATATAAATTCTATTGAATTTACTGATTCGATAGCGTTCCGTAGGATGGCATGCATGGGCTGGCGCAACGGCGATCGATTCGCCGTCTGGGCCGGCCCGGACCGGATCACCGGTCTTTCGCATCCCGCTTGCCGAACCCCGGAGCCGCCATGAACCGAATCTCGCAACAGATCGACGCCGAACGCACGGCCCATCGCGCGCGAGCGCTGTTCCGGCAGCTTCGGCCGCTGGCCGTCGCGTATTTCGCTGGCCGCCTGCTCGGCGCCTGAGCCCAACCCGATTTCCGATTCGAAGGAGAACTCATCATGCAGATCGCCCGTCCCGTTTCCGCGCCTGCCGCCGCCGCGACCGCCGTCGTCAACCGCGCCGCCACCTCGGCCTTTCGCCAGACCTTCGGTTTCGCCATCACGTTCGCCGGCGTGCTGACGCTCGCGGCGCAGGCGATGGCTCATCTGAACGGTGCCTGAGCGCGGCGCGGAGCGCCTGAGGCCTGCCGCGCCATCCGTCCCCGTGCAGCGATCTACGCTACACTGAGCCGCGCTCGGGGGCGCTCGTTTCAGGCAGGAAAAGCGGGTGATCCCGAGGCGTTTCAAGCCGGTTCAACTCATCGACAAGGAGTCAGCAACATGGCCAAAAAAGGCAACGCAACGCAGATCAACATCGGCATCGGCGACAAGGACCGCAAGAAGATTGCGGACGGCCTGTCGCGGCTGCTGGCCGATACGTTTTCGCTGTACCTGAAGACCCATTATTTCCACTGGAACGTGACCGGGCCGATGTTCAACACGCTGCACCTGATGTTCGAGGAGCAGTACAACGAACTCTGGCTCGCGGTGGATGCCGTGGCCGAACGGATCCGCACGCTGGGCGTGGTGGCGCCGGGCACCTACGGCGATTTCGCGAAGCTGACGGTGGTGCCGGAAGCCTCGGGCGTGCCGGCCGCGGAAGAGATGATCCGCCAGCTCGTGGAAGGGCACGAAGCCGTCACGCGCACCGCGCGCGAGATCTTCCCCGATGCCGATTCGGCCCGCGACGAGCCGACCGCCGACCTGCTGACGCAACGCATGCAGATCCACGAAAAGACCGCCTGGATGCTGCGCTCGCTGCTGCAATAAGCCGGCGCGGTGGTTCGCGCGGCATGAGAGGCCTCCCGCATCGGCGGGAGGTTTTTTTTCGTCCGCGCGCGGCAAGCCACGGAGGGTCGCTCGCGCGGGCCGGCCGCCGTCGCGCGTTACAATGCCGCCATCGTTTTCGCGGCGGAATTCCGACATGTTTGCCCGTTTCCCCCTGTATCTGCGCCTCGTCCGGATGGACAAGCCGATCGGCAGCCTGCTGCTGCTGTGGCCCACGCTGAACGCGTTGTGGATCGCCTCGGGCGGTCGTCCCACGCTCTCGCTGCTCGCGATCTTCATCGTCGGCACCTTGCTGATGCGCTCGGCAGGCTGCGCGGTCAACGATTACGCCGACCGCGATTTCGACCGCCACGTGAAGCGCACCGTCGACCGGCCGCTGACCTCGGGCAAGATCCGGGCGTGGGAGGCGATCGCGATCGCCGTGGTGCTCGCGCTGCTGGCGTTCCTGCTGATCCTGCCGCTCAACGGCCTGACCAAGGGGCTGTCGGTGGTGGCCGTGTTCGTGGCCGCCAGCTATCCGTTCATGAAGCGCTTCTTCGCGATTCCGCAGGCCTATCTCGGCATCGCGTTCGGCTTCGGCATTCCGATGGCGTTCGCGGCCGTGCAGGACACGGTGCCCCCGATCGCCTGGGTCATGCTGATCGCCAACGTGTTCTGGTCGGTGGCCTACGACACGGCCTACGCAATGGTCGATCGCGACGACGACCTGCGCATCGGCATGCGCACCTCCGCGATCACGTTCGGTCAGTACGACGTGATCGCGATCATGTTCTGCTATGCGGCGATGTTCGCGATCTACGTGTGGATCGGCATGGTCGAGCATTTCGGGCCGGTATTCTGGCTCGGCTGGGCGGTGGCGGCCGGCTGCGCCGTCTACCACTACACGCTGATCAAGGATCGCGACCGCATGAAGTGCTTCGCTGCGTTCCGCCACAACAACTGGCTCGGCGGCGCGCTGTTCGTGGGCATCGCGCTGCATTACGCGCTGGCCGGCGCCTGAGCCCG
>NZ_BAAILN010000159.1:92631-94142 GCF_054589155.1 Burkholderia sp. 3C | reverse complement strand
CGCGCACCGCAGCCGCCATGAAAAAAAGCGACCGTCGAGGTCGCTTTTTTCGTTGATGGCGCCCGTTCGGGCTTCGGGCTTCAGGCCTGGCCCAGTTCGTCACCGAGTTCCTTGGCGCGCGCATCGGCGGCCAGCACGCCGCGCACGATCGCATCCTTCAGTTGCTGGGCGTCGAACGCGGCCAGCGCGGCGGCGGTCGTGCCGCCCTTCGAGGTCACGCGCTCGCGCAGCACGCCGGCCGGCTCGCCCGATTGCGCGGCCAGTTGCGCGGCGCCGGTGAAGGTGGCCACGGCCAGCGCGCGGCCCTGCTCGTCGTTCATGCCGAGTTGGCGCGCGGCTTCCTGCAGCGCCTCGATGAAATAGAACACGTAGGCCGGGCCGCTGCCCGAGATCGCGGTGACGGCGTCGAGCTTCGATTCATCGTCGAACCACACGGTGTCGCCCACCGCGCCGAGCACGGCCGAGGCCAGCTCGCGGCCGGCCGCATCGACGCCGGGCAGCGCCGCCAGGCCCGTCACGCCCATCCCGACCAGGGCCGGCGTGTTCGGCATGGTGCGCACGATGCGCGTGTTGCCGCCGAGCCAGCGCGACAGATCGGTGGCGCGGATGCCGGCCGCGATGCTGATCACGAGCGCGCGGCCCGCGTGGGGCGCGAGCGCCTTCGCGACATCGTTCAGCACCTGCGGCTTGACCGCCAGCACGATCGCGTCGTAGCCGGCCAGCGTGGCGTCGATCGCCTCGCCGGTCTGCACGCCCGAGGTGTCGCGCAGGCGCTGGCGGGTGCTGTCGTTGGGGTCGATCACGTAGATGTCGCCGGGAGCCGCGGTGCCGCGCTTGACGATCCCGCCGATCAGCGCGGCCGCCATGTTGCCGCCGCCGATGAATGCAATTTTCATGATGAGTGCGAGTGAGGAAAGATTCGGAAGCTCAGGAGGCGCGCGGCGTGGAATAGTCGCGCGCGCCGAAGATCGCGGTGCCGACGCGCACCAGCGTGGCGCCTTCGAGCACGGCCGCCTCGAGGTCGGCCGACATGCCCATCGACAACGTATCGAGCGCCAGCCCGCCCGCGTTCAGCGTGTCGAACAGTTCGCGCAGCCGCCGGTGCGGCGCGCGCTGCGTGTCGAGATCGCCGGCCGGCTCGGGAATCGCCATCAGCCCGCGCAGCCGCAGCGACGGCAGCGCCGCCACCGCGCGCGCGAGCGCGGCCGCCTCGGCCGGCTCGACGCCGCTCTTGCTGGCCTCGCCGCTGACGTTGACCTGCACGCACACGTTCAGCGGAGGCAGGTGCGCGGGCCGCTGCTCGGCCAGCCGTTGCGCGATCTTCAGGCGGTCGACCGAATGCACCCAGTCGAACTGCTCGGCCACCGGGCGTGTCTTGTTCGATTGCAGCGGGCCGATGAAATGCCATTCGAGCGTGTCGCGCAGCGCGGCGAGCGCGGCGATCTTGTCGAGCGACTCCTGCACGTAGTTTTCGCCGAACGCGCGCTGGCCGGCCGCGTGCGCGTCGCGCA
>NZ_BAAILN010000159.1:72466-92532 GCF_054589155.1 Burkholderia sp. 3C | reverse complement strand
ACACTGCGAGCAGCGCCACGTCGCCGGGCGCGCGCCCGGCGGAGCGGGCCGCGTCGTCGATGCGGCGGTGAACGGAAGCGAGGCTGGCGGCGAGATCGGACATACGCGGCGGAAGACGGACGAAGAGGCGGACGAAGGCGTACAAACAGCGCAAACGGAAACGATGCGCCGCCGCCCGGAGGCGACGCGTCTCATTATACGGACCGCGCCGCGGGCGCAAGCGTCAGTCGTCGATCAACTGCTCGACGAGCTGGATCCAGTGCATGACGGGCGTGCTGGTGCCGCTTTGCAGATGCGAGATGCAGCCGACGTTGCCCGACACGATCAGGTGCGCATCGAGTTCGCCGAGCCGGGCGAGCTTGCGGCGGCGCAGTTTGTAGGACAGCGAGGGTTGGGTCAGCGAATAGGTGCCGGCCGATCCGCAGCACAGGTGGCTGTCGGTCGGCACGCGCAGGTCCACGCCGAGCGCGCCGAGCAGCCGCTCGACCTTGCCGCGCGATTGCTGGCCGTGCTGGAGCGTGCAGGGCGGGTGATAGGCGACAGGCTGCATGCCGCGCCGTTTCGCGAGCGCGACGAGCCGCGCCTCGAAGCCGGCCAGCAATTCGGAGATGTCGTGCGTCAGCTCGACCACGCGCCGCGCCTTGTCGGCATAGGCCGGATCGTCGCGCAGCAGGTGCGCGTAGTCGAGCACGGTCGCGCCGCAGCCGCTCGCGTTCATGACGATCGCCTCGGCGCCGGCCTCGATGGCTGGCCACCACGCGTCGATATTGCGGCGCGCGTCGGCCCGCGCCTCGTCGCGGTAGTTCAGGTGCAGCCGGATCGCGCCGCAGCAGCCGGCTTCGGGCGCAACCACGGTTTCGATGCCGAGTGCGTCGAGCACGCGCGCCGTGGCGATGTTGACGTTCGGCATCATGCTGGGTTGCACGCAGCCGGCCAGCATCAGCATCTTGCGCGGATGCCGCGCGGTGGGCCACGCGAGCGGCCGCGTGCGCAGCGGCACCTTGTCGCGCAACTGGCGCGGCAACAGCGGGCGGATCTGCTGGCCGAGCCGCATGGCCGGCCCGAACAACGCGCCGTTCGGCACGAAGCTCGCGAGCGCGCGCCGCATCAGGCGCTGCGACAGCGTGCGCGGCACGCGTGTTTCGAGTTGCTGGCGGCCGATTTCGACGAGCCGCCCGTATTGCACGCCCGACGGGCAGGTGCTTTCGCAACTGCGGCAGGTCAGGCAGCGGTCGAGATGCTGCTGGGTGCTGCGCGTGACGGGCGCGCCTTCCAGCATCTGCTTGATCAGGTAGATGCGCCCGCGCGGGCCGTCGAGTTCGTCGCCGAGCAGTTGATAGGTCGGGCAGGTCGCCGTGCAAAAGCCGCAATGCACGCACTTGCGCAGGATCGATTCGGCTTCGTCGCCATCGGGCGTGCCGCGAATGAAATCGGCGAGATTCGTCTGCATGAGCGGCTCAGAGATCGGGGTAGAGCCGGCCGCGGTTGAACACCCGGTCCGGATCGAAGGCGGTTTTCAGGCTGCGGTGGATCGCCAGCAGCGGCGTGGCGAGCGGCGTGAACACGGGCACGCCCTGCGCGTAGCCGGTGGCGGCGCGGAACAGCGTGGCGTGGCCGCCGGCCTGCTTGGCGCTCATGCGCACCGCGGTGGCGTCGGCGTCGGTAATCCACCAGCGCTGCGCGCCGCCCCATTCCATCATCTGCGAGCCGGGCAGATGCAGCGGTTCGGTGATCGACGGCAACGACAGGCGCCACAGCGCCTGGCCGGGCGCGAGCGCGTTGAAGAACGGATCGTTCTGCTCGCGCACGCCTTCCCAGAAGCGCTGGGCCTCGACCGCGTCGACCGCCTCGCCGCCGAGCATGGTCTTGGCCGACTTGACGGCCGCCTCGGCGCCCGACAGCCGCAGCACCAGCGTGCCGAACCGCCAGGCGCTCGCGCTGAGCGGAAACGGGTGGCCCGACCATTCGTTGAGCTTGCGCACGGCGTCGGTGGCGCTCATCTCGAACTTGACGGTCAGTTCGGCGACCGGGCGCGGCAGCACCTTGACCGACAGGTCGAGCATCAGCCCGAGCGTGCCGAGCGAGCCGGCCATCAGGCGCGCGACGTCGTAGCCGGCCACGTTCTTGACGACCTGGCCGCCGAAGCGCAGCACGTTGCCGCGGCCGTTCATCAGCGTCACGCCGAGCACGAAATCGCGCACCGCGCCGGCGCTGGCGCGGCGCGGCCCCGACAGCCCGGCCGCGATCGCGCCGCCGAAGCTGGCCTGCGGGCCGAAGTGGGGCGGCTCGAACGGCAGCATCTGGTTGTGGGCGGCGAGTTCGGCCTCGATCTCGTGCAGCGGGGTGCCGGCGCGCGCCGTGACGACCAGTTCGGCCGGATCGTAGGCGACGATGCCGCGCCAGGCGCGCGTGTCGAGCAGTTCGCCGTCGACCGCGTGGCCATACCAGTCCTTGGTGCCGCCGCCGCGAATCCGCAGGCCGTGGCCTGCGGCGCCCGCCGCGCGAATGCGCTCGGCCCAGTGCGCGACGATGTCGTCCTGTTCCATCCGGTGCCGGCTCCTCCCAAGTTTGTTCTGTGTCGATTGTACCGACGCCATGCGCGCCGACAGTCGGGCGAAGTCCCTAGAGACGCGCGGCCCGGCAGCCGCGCCGGGTATCTCGGAAAGGCCGCTCGGCGAGGCCGGCGCCTTGCCGGCAAGCGCGCCGCCGGTGCGCCCGAACGCGCGCGCGGCGGCTCAGAAGCGCGGCAGATCGGGGTGCGGCAGCAGGCCGCCGCGCACGTGCATGCGACCGTATTCGGCGCAGCGCGCGCGGCTCGGGATGCCCTTGTCGGGGTTCAGCAGGTTGGCCGGATCGAACGCGCGCTTGACGGCGAAGAACGTGTCGCGCTCCTCCGGCGAGAACTGGACGCACATCGAATTGAGCTTTTCGACGCCGACGCCGTGCTCGCCCGTCACCGTGCCGCCCAGTTCCACGCAGCTTTCGAGGATGTCGGCGCCGAACAGCTCGGCGCGGTGCAGCTCGTCCGGCTCGTTGGCGTTGAACAGGATCAGCGGGTGCATGTTGCCGTCGCCCGCATGGAACACGTTGATGCAGCGCAGCCCGTAGCGCGTTTCCATCTGCTCGATGCGCGCGAGCAGCGGGCCGATCGCGCGGCGCGGCACGGTGCCGTCCATGCAGTAGTAATCGGGCGAGATGCGGCCGGCGGCCGGGAACGCGTTCTTGCGGCCGGACCAGAAGCGCAGCCGCTCGCTCTCCGAGCGCGACACCTGGATGCGCGTCGCGCCGCTGGCCTTCAGCACGGCCGTCACGCGCGCGATTTCCTCGGCGACCTCGTCGGGCGTGCCGTCCGATTCGCAGAGCAGGATCGCGGCCGCGTCGAGGTCGTAGCCGGCCTGCGTGAAGGTTTCGACGGCCTGCGTGGCGGGCTTGTCCATCATCTCCAGCCCGGCCGGTACGATGCCCGCGGCGATGATCGCGGCCACCGCCTCGCCGCCCTTCACGACATCGTCGAAGCTGGCCATCACCAGTTGCGCGGCCTGCGGCTTGGGGATCAGCTTGACGGTGATCTCGGTGACGATCGCGAACATGCCCTCGCTGCCGATCATGATGGCCAGCAGGTCGAGGCCCGGCGTGTCGAGCGCGAGCGAGCCGAATTCCACCACGTCGCCGTCGATCGTCACGGCGCGCACGCGCAGCACGTTGTGCACGGTCAGCCCGTACTTGAGGCAGTGCACGCCGCCCGAGTTCTCGGCGACGTTGCCGCCGATCGTGCAGGCGATCTGCGACGACGGATCGGGCGCGTAATAGAGGCCGTACGGCGCGGCCGCTTCCGAAATAGCCAGGTTGCGCACGCCGGGCTGCACGGTGGCCGTGCGGGCGTACGAATCGACCTCGACGATGCGCGTGAAGCGCGCCAGCGACACCACGATGCCGTGCTGGTTCGGCAGCGCGCCGCCCGACAGGCTGGTGCCCGCGCCGCGCGGCACGATCGGCACGTTCAGGCGGCGGCAGATCTGCACGATCCGCTGCACCTGCGATTCGGTTTCGGGCAGCGCCACGGCCAGCGGCAGGCGCCGGTAGGCGGCCAGGCCGTCGCATTCGTAGGCGGCGGTATCTTCGTCGCGATGGAGCAGGCAGTGGGTCGGCAGCACGGCCATCAGCGCCTGCACCACCTCGCGCTGGCGCTGCGCGCGCGCGGCCGGGCCGAGCGGCGGGGGTTCGGCGCTCGCGGCGGCGGCGGCGGCCTGCGCGTCGGTGTTGGCGTTCATGTCTCCTCCTGGGGCGGCGGCCGTGGTCGGCCGTTTCGTGTCGTCTCGGTATCGAGGGCCGGCGGCGCGGCGGGTTGCCCGCGCGCCGCCGTGCGCCTCATGCGTCGAGGCTGAAGATCTTGCCGGGATTCATCAGGTTGTGCGGATCGAGCGCGAGCTTGATGGCGCGCATCGCGTCGATCGCGTTCTCGCCGTGCTCGGCGGCGAGGAAGCGCATCTTGTGCAGGCCCACGCCGTGCTCGCCGGTGCAGGTGCCGCCCATGCGCAGCGCGCGTTCGACGATGCGCTCGTTGATCCGCTCGGCTTCCTGCAATTCCTCGGGACGGGCGGGATCGATCAGGATCGCGACATGGAAATTGCCGTCGCCCACGTGCCCGACGATCGGGCAGGGCAGCGTGGAGGCGCGCAGGTCGACCTCGGTTTCCTCGACGCAGGCGGCCAGGCGCGAGATCGGCACGCACACGTCGGTGGTCACGGCGCGGCAGCCGGGCTTCAGTTGCAGCATGCCGAAGAACGCGTTGTGCCGTGCCGACCAGAGCCGCGTGCGGTCTTCGGGGCGGGTGGCCCACTCGAAGCCCTGGCCGCCGTTCTGCGCGGCCAGCTCCTGCACGCGTTCGGCTTGCTCGCGCACGCCGGCCTCGGTGCCGTGGAATTCGAAGAACAGCGTCGGCGCCTCGGCCAGCGTCAGGTTCGAGTGGCGATTGATGGCGCGGATGCCGAGCGCATCGATGAACTCGACGCGCGCGATCGGCACGCCGGTCTGGATGGTTTCGATCACGCTGCGCACGGCGTCGCTCATCGACGGGAACGTGCAGGTGGCGGCCGATACCGCCTCGGGCAGTGGATGCAGGCGCAGCGTGATTTCGGTGATCACGCCGAGCGTGCCTTCGGAGCCGACCAGCAGGCGCGTCAGGTCGTAGCCGGCCGACGATTTGCGCGCGCGGCTGCCGGTCTTGATGAGGCGGCCGTCGGCCAGCACGGCGTTCAGGCCCAGCACGTTCTCGCGCATCGTGCCGTAGCGCACGGCGTTGGTGCCCGAGGCGCGGGTGGCGGCCATGCCGCCGATGCTGGCGTCGGCGCCCGGATCGATCGGGAAGAACAGGCCGGTGTCGCGCAGCGCTTCATTGAGTGCCTTGCGCGTGATGCCCGGCTCGACCGTGACGGTCAGGTCGTCGGCGTCGATCGACAGCACGCGGTTCATGCGCGACACGTCGAGCGAGACGCCGCCGCGCACCGCCAGCAGATGGCCTTCGAGCGAGGAGCCAGCGCCGTACGGAATCAGCGGCACGCCATGTTGCGCGCACAGCGCGACCACGGTGCGCACTTCATCGGCGCTTTGCGCGAACACCACGGCGTCGGGCAGCTCGGGGTCGAACGGGGATTCGTCGCGGCCGTGATGGGTGCGCACGGCTTCGGAGGTGGACAGGCGCTCGCCGAACGCAGCGGCCAGCGCGTCGCGCAGCGCATCGGGGAACGGACGGCGCAGCGACGCCGGCGGGGCAGGATGGTTCACGCGTGTCTCCTGGAACGGCTTGTGGGGGCGTGCAGTCGCGGGCCGGCGAGAGGTGCGCCGGTGCGACGATGGGGAAATCATTCTACGCGCAAAGGCCGTCGCCTTGAGCGGGGCCGCCGCTGGGATAATCGGCGTTCGCGCGCGTGCGCCGGCCTTTCTCCGTGGCGGGGAAGAGCATGGTCGCCGCGCTGTCACATCACCGGCCGGGCCGCGCCGCGCGCCCGCACACGACGAGGATCGAACCATGGGCAACCGCCTGAGCAAGATTGCAACCCGCACCGGCGACGACGGCACCACGGGCCTGGGCGACGGCAGCCGCGTCGCCAAGGACGCGGCGCGGATCGCGGCGATCGGTGATATCGACGAACTCAATTCGCAGCTCGGCGTGCTGCTGGCCGAGCCGTTGCCGGAAGATATTCGCGGCGCGCTGTCGGCGATCCAGCACGATCTGTTCGACCTGGGCGGCGAGCTGTGCATCCCGGGCCATGTGGCGATGACCGACGCGCATCTGGCCCGGCTCGACGACTGGCTCGCGCACTACAACGCGCAACTGCCGCCGCTCAAGGAGTTCATCCTGCCGGGCGGCGCGCGCACGGCGGCGCTTGCGCATGTCTGCCGCACCGTGTGCCGGCGCGCCGAGCGCGCGATCGTGGCGCTGGGGGCGGCCGAAGCGGTCGAGGCCACGCCGCGCCGCTACGTGAACCGGCTCTCCGATCTGCTGTTCGTGCTGGCGCGGGTGCTGAACCGCGCGGCTGGCGGCAGCGACGTGCTGTGGGAGCGTGGCCGGCCCGAATGAGGGCATGATCGCTTCGGTCGTTATCGATGGAAGCGATGCGTCAATTTGCCTATGTCGACGTGCGGTTCTTAAAGATGTATTGTTTGTGCATCTTTAAGAACAACCCCCATGGAGAACACGCATGACGACGCTCACCGCCGACCAGATGGCCCGGGTCAAGGCCACCGCTCCCGTTCTTGCCGCACACGGCACGACCATCACGCGGCACTTCTACCAGCGGATGTTCAAGCACCGCCCGGAAGTGCGGAACCTGTTCAACCAGACCCACCAGACTGCGGGCGGCGGGCAGCCGGAGGCGCTGGCGAAGGCGGTGTACGCGTACGCGGCGAACATCGACAACCTCGCCGTGCTCGGCAGCGCCGTGTCGCGCATCGCGCAGAAGCACGTGAGCCTGGCGATCCGGCCCGAACACTATCCGATCGTCGGCGAGCATCTGCTGGCGTCGGTCGTCGAGGTGCTCGGAGATGCCGTCGATGCGGACACGGTCGCGGCCTGGCAGGCGGCCTACGCGCAGCTCGCGGAGCTGCTGATCGGCGTCGAGGCGAAGCTGTACGACGCTGCGCCGTGGAGCGGTTATCGCCCGTTCCGCGTCGCGCGCAAGGAGCGCGAAAGCGACGAAATCACCTCGTTCTATCTGGAGCCGACCGACGGCGGCGCGGCGCCGAAGTTCGAGCCGGGCCAGTTCGTGTCGATCAAGCGCTATGTGGGCGATCTCGGCGTCGATCAGCCGCGCCAGTACAGCCTGTCGGACGCGCCGAACGGCAAGTGGCTGCGGATTTCGGTGAAGCGCGAGGCCGGGCATGCCGCAGGCAGCGAGCCGGCGGTGCCGGCCGGCAAGATCTCGGTGCAACTGCACGACGGGGTGGAGGTGGGCGCGATCGTCGAGGTGACGGCGCCGGCCGGCGATTTCACGCTGTCGCGCGAGGCCGGCAAGCCGGTCGTGCTGATTTCGGGCGGGGTCGGCATCACGCCGATGGTGTCGATGGCCACGACGCTGGCGGCCTCGGGCGGCACGCGGCCGATCCGCTTCGTGCACGCCTGCCGTTCGGGCAGCGTGCATGCGTTCCGCGACTGGCTCAATGCGCTGGTCAAGGCTTACCCGGATGCGAAGCGCGAGGTGCTCTACGAAATCGTGGGCCCGGGCGATCGCGCGGGCGTCGATCACGATCGCGAAGGGCGTCTGACGCCGGACGTGTTGCGCGCCTCGATGCTGCCCGACGCCGATTACTACGTCTGCGGCCCGGTGGCGTTCATGAACGCGCAGCGCGATGCGCTGCTGGCGCTCGGCGTGGCGCGCGAGCGCGTGCATGCGGAAATCTTCGGTTCGGGCGCGATCGACTGATCGGCCGAACCACCCATCGAGCGCGGTAAACAACATCGCCCGGGAGCGTTGACGCCCCCGGGCGATGTGTGTATTTCAGCGGTTCGGCAATTCAGCGGCCTGGCGGCGGCGCTTCAGACACGCCCCGCCAGCCTAGCCCCCGCGCCTCAGTTGCCGCTGCCGCGCGCCACGCGGCGCGCCCGCACCGCTTCGGCCAGGCCGTCGAGCAGCGTGACGCTGTCGTCCCAGCCGATGCAGGCGTCGGTGATGCTCTGGCCGTAGGTCAGCGGGCAGCCCGGCGTCAGGTCCTGACGGCCTGCCACCAGATGCGATTCCACCATCACGCCCACGATGCGGTCGTCGCCGGCTGCCAGTTGGCGGCCGATGTCGGCGCACACGGGAATCTGGTTCTCGTGCTTCTTCGAGCTGTTCGCGTGGCTCGCGTCGATCATCAGGCGCGCGGCAAGGCCGGCCTTGCCGACATCGGCGCAGGCGGCGTTCACGCTTTCCGCGTCGTAGTTGGGCGCCTTGCCGCCGCGCAGGATCACGTGGCAATCCTCGTTGCCGGCGGTCGAGACGATCGCCGAGTAGCCGCCCTTGGTCACCGACAGGAAATGGTGCGGCTGCGAAGCGGCCTTGATCGCGTCCACGGCGATCTTGACGTTGCCGTCGGTGCCGTTCTTGAAGCCGACCGGGCACGACAGGCCCGACGCCAGCTCGCGGTGCACCTGCGATTCGGTGGTGCGTGCGCCGATCGCGCCCCACGACACCAGATCGGCGATGTACTGCGGGCTGATCATGTCGAGGAATTCGGTGCCGGCCGGCAGGCCCAGCGAATTGATCTGCAGCAGCAACTCGCGCGCGGTGCGCAGGCCTTCGTTGATCTTGAAGCTGTTGTCGAGTTGCGGATCGTTGATCAGCCCCTTCCAGCCCACCGTCGTGCGCGGCTTCTCGAAGTACACCCGCATCACGATCTCCAGGTCGTCCTTGTGCTTGCGGCGCAGGTCGACGAGCTGGTTCGCGTATTCGACCGCGGCCTTGGTATCGTGAATCGAGCACGGGCCGATCACCACCACGAGCCGGTCGTCCATGCCGTGCAGGATCCGGTGCAGCGAACGGCGCGTCGAGTAGATCAGCTCGGCCACGGCTTCCGAGCACGGGAATTCGCGGATCAGATGGGCGGGCGGCGTGAGTTCTTTCAATTCGCGGATACGGACATCGTCGGTGTTGTGCGGGGGCATGGCTATGTTCTCCAGTGTCGCTTTGCCGGTTCGGGCTTGCGTCGGGCCGTTGCGGATATCGTGGGTTGAATGGGCGGCCGGTGGTTCATCGGGAGCCGGAGCGACGCCGGCGGGGCAAAAAAAAACCGCCGGGTTCGCCGGCGGTCTTTTCAGGAATTCGGTTCGCGCTTTACGCGCTATCACTCCTCTCGATCCGCCAACGGTCTGAGATACCAAAAAAAGTAAAAATAAAACTTGGCGGACATGGCGTGTTCGATGTGTTGTCGAGCAGAGGATTGCAACTTTATACCCGGGCTGCACGCGATGTGCAAGCCTGGGCGGTGAAAAACGCGGATGATCCGCGCGAAATCAAGAATTGATGAAGAAATTCTGCATGGCGATGCGGGCTTGCCGCATCGCACCATGCGATCCGGCCCAGCTTACGCGGTGCCGCCCACCGTCATCGAATCGATTCGCAGGGTCGGCTGGCCGACGCCCACCGGCACGCTCTGGCCTTCCTTGCCGCACACGCCCACGCCCGAATCGAGCTTCATGTCGTTGCCGATCATGCTGACGTATTTCAGCGATTCCGGGCCGCTGCCGATCAGCGTCGCGCCCTTGACGGGGTACGTGATCTTGCCGTTTTCGATCATGTAGGCCTCGGAGGCCGAGAACACGAACTTGCCGTTGGTGATGTCGACCTGGCCGCCGCCGAAATTGACCGCGTACAGGCCGTTCTTGACCGACGCGATGATTTCTTGCGGGTCCTTGTCGCCGTTCAGCATGTAGGTGTTGGTCATGCGCGGCATCGGCAGCGCCGCGTACGACTCGCGGCGCGCGTTGCCGGTGACGGGCATCTTCATCAGGCGCGCGTTGAGCGTGTCCTGGATGTAGCCCTTCAGGATGCCGTCCTCGATCAGCGTGGTGCACTGCGTCGGGTTGCCTTCGTCGTCGATGTTCAGCGAGCCGCGGCGGTTCGGCAGCGTGCCGTCGTCCACCACCGTCACGCCCTTGGCGGCGACGCGCTCGCCGATCTGGCCGGCGAACGCGGACGAGCCCTTGCGGTTGAAGTCGCCTTCCAGGCCGTGGCCGATCGCTTCGTGCAGCAGCACGCCGGGCCAGCCCGAGCCGAGCACCACCGTCATGGTGCCGGCCGGGGCCGGCCGTGCGTCGAGGTTGACGAGCGCCGCGTGCACGGCGTCGTCCACGTATTTCGACAGGACTTCGTCGCTGAAATAGCCGTAATCGAAGCGGCCGCCGCCGCCGCCCGAGCCGATTTCGCGGCGGCCGTTCTGTTCGGCGATCACCGTGACCGACACGCGCACCAGCGGGCGGATGTCGGCGGCCAGCACGCCGTCGCTGCGCGCCACCAGCACCACGTCGTATTCACCGGCCAGGCCCGCCATCACCTGCGTGATGCGCGGGTCGCGGCCGCGCGCCATCTGCTCGACGCGCTCCAGCAGCTTGACCTTGGCGGTGGCGTCGAGCGAGGCCAGCGGATCGGACGGCAGATACAGATCACGCCCCGATACGCCGGTCAGCGACGAGGCGACCTGCACCTTGCGCCGGCCGCCGCCTGCCGCGGCGATCGCCTTGGTGGCCGAGGCCGCCTGGCGAATCGCCTCGGGCGAGAGGTCGTCCGAGTAGGCGAATGCGGTGCGGTCGCCGGCCACGGCGCGCACGCCCACCCCCTGGTCGATGCTGAAGCTGCCCGATTTGACGATCCCTTCCTCGAGGCTCCAGGCTTCGCTTCGCGTGGCCTGGAAGTACAGGTCGGCGTAGTCGACGCGATGCGTGAAGATGTCGGCGAGCGTGCGCGTGAGCAGCGATTCGTCGAGGCCGTACGGCGTGAGCAGGATGTCCTTGGCGAGGGCGAGATTGCGGATGCCGGGTTCGATGATGTTCATGCGGTATCGGGGTTCTTAGCAGGTGACTCGGGGATGTCTCGTAATGGGGGCGGTGCGCTCAGCCGAGCACGCGATGCCGCCACGCGGGCAGGCTCTGGCGAACTTCGGCGATGCGCGCCGCGTCGAGCGGGCCGGCCACGACGCCGGCGCCTTCCTCGCGCACGGCGACGATCTCGCCCCACGGATCGATCAGCAGGCTGTGGCCCCAGGTGCGGCGGCCGTTCTCGTGCTTGCCGCCCTGCGCGGCCGCCAGCACGTAGCACTGGTTCTCGACTGCCCGTGCGCGCAGCAGCGTTTCCCAGTGCGCGCGGCCGGTGGTGTACGTGAAGGCCGACGGCACCACCATCAGGGCGCAATCGCCGAGCTTGCGGTACAGCTCCGGGAAGCGCAGATCGTAGCAGACCGACAGGCCCACCTTGCCGAACGGCGCGTCGAACGTCTGCACGGCCTCGCCGGGACGGATCGTGCGAGCCTCGTCGAACGATTCCTCGCCCTTCTCGAAGCTGAACAGGTGGATCTTGTCGTAGCGCGCCGCCTCGCGGCCCTCGGGATCGAACACCAGCGTGGTGTTCAGCACCCGCGACGGTTCCGGCGCGGCCAGCGGCAGCGTGCCGCCGATCACCCAGATGCCGTGGCGTTTCGCGGCGTCGGCCAGGAAGCGCTGGATCGGGCCGTCGGGGTAGGGCTCGGCGATCGCGAGCTTGTCGGTATCGCGGTGGCCCATGAAGCAGAAGTATTCGGGCAGCAGCACCAGTTGCGCGCCGTCGGCGGCCGCCTCGGCGATCAGCCGGCCGGCCTCGTCGAGGTTGCGGACGACGTCGGGCGTGCTGACCATCTGCAGCGCGGCGACCGTGAACGGGGAAACGCGATCGGGTCGGTCGGTCATCGAGGAAGCTTCGTCGAGGAGTAAAAAGGGTGCGGCCCGGTGGCGGCGCGGCGCATCAGCGCTGGGGTTCGCCGTCGGGCGTGCGGATCATCTTACCCCGATCGCCGGTCACTCGCTGAATCCGCGGATGCGCCCACGAGCCGGTGATCGCATAGTCGAACGCGAACGCGTGGGACAGCGTTTGCGACAGCGCGAGGTTGGCGGCCAGCACGCCGAGGCCGAGCAATGGGTTGATCACGGCCGCGCCCACCGCCGCCGCGCTGGCGCTGACCTTCGGCGCGATGTGCGCGTGCAGGTCCTGTGTTTCGTGGGCCAGATCGACCGTGCCCTTGACGGTCACGCGCGCCGGCGCGGTAACCATGCGGAAATCGTCGGTGGTGGCGATGCCGTTGTCGATCCGGCTGGTGCCCTGGATCGAGTCGAACGGCAGGCCCTTGCCGATCACGTCGCGAAAATCCAGCGTCAGGAAGCGCGCCAGCCCTTGCAGGCTCAACACGCCGAGCAGCTTGGCCGCGCCCGGATCGACCTTGAGGATCTGACCGTGAGCGAGATCGATGGCGAGCCGGCCGTCGAGCGACGGGTAATCGATGGCGGTCGGGCCGCCGCGCCAGCCGACCTTGCCTTCCAGCGTGCCGCGGCCGTTCGCGACCGTGCGCGGCAGGCCGACGCGGTCGAGCAGCGCGCCGGCGTCGTCGATCGCCAGCTTGAAGTCGAACACGGTGCGGCGCGGCGCGTCGTCCTCGTCGGCGCCGTGCGCGATGGCGCGCCGCGAGGTGCGCCAGTTGGCGGTGGCGGTGAGCTTGGCGGCCGGGTTGGCCAGTTCGAGCTTGTCGAGCTGCCAGACCGGGATGCCGTTCTCGTCGAAGTTGTGCGCGTTGACCTGCAACCGGCCGATGTCGTGCCCGCGCGCCACCACCTGGTCCACCACCAGATCGATGGCCGGCATCGCGCGATCGGTCGGCATGTTCATCGCGCCGCCCACCAGGTCGTGATCGGCGCTGTCGGGGATCACCAGCTTGGCGAGCCGCGCATTGAGCACGCCCGCGCTGTTCTGGCCGCCGCGCGGCTCCCACGACAGGTAGCCCGATACCTGGTTCGAGGCCACGTTGGCCTGCCAGAGGTCGTCCACGTGCGAGGCGCCGACGATCACGTTTTCCCAGTTGCGCTTGATCAGCTTCAGCGTGCCGAAGTGCAGCGCGAAGCGTTTCGGCGCGAAGCTGGCGAGATCGACGCGCGCGGCCGGCAGCGGTGCGTTCGCGGCGGCGGGCGCCGACGCAGAAGTGGGCGCGGACGGCGCAGTCGGGCCTTTGTCGGCCACCGCCGCCGCTGCCGTCGCGGCCGGGGCCGCGCGCGTGCCGGCCGCCGGGCGCAGCGTCTTGGCGAACGCGAGCCAGGCGTCGGCGTCGAGCGCGGAGGCGTCGACCACGGCCGTCACGCCGTCGCGCGGCAGGTCGGGCATGCGGTTCATGCCGAGCGCGCCGCGCACCGCGCGCACCGGCTCGCCGTGCGTCGCATCGAGCAGATAGGTGGCCGCCACGGGGCCGAGCTTCAGGTCGGCCTGGCCGAGCGTGCGGCGGCCGTCGGGCGGCAGCGGGTGCAGCGTGAAGCTGAACGGCATGGCCGTGCCGGCCGGCTTGGTGAACGGCGCGGGGAAGTCGAGCGCGAGGCCGGTCAGGTCGGATGACGCGCTGACTTCGGGCAGGCCGCCCTTCGTGCCGCGCACCGACAACTGGTAAGGCGCGTCGCCGACCACCCGGCCGAGCAGCGCCGCCGCCGGCCCGTGCAGGTTCAGCCCGCGCGCCGAATCGACGGCGATCCGGCCGTCCACGTCGACATCGTAGTTGCCGCCGTGACGGAAGCCGCCGTTGGCGTGCACCTCGCCGCCGAGCAGGCGCGCCGAAAGCCGGTCGAGCGAGGCGCTCTGCTGCGTGAAGCGCACCGTGCCGCGCAGTTGCGACAGCGGCGGCAGGCCGTCCGCCTCCAGCGTGTTGCCGCCGAACGCGAGCGCGCCGGCGACCTGCGTGTGCGGCTGCTTCTGGCGCTGCGGGATGGTCAGCTTCAGCGCCAGCGAGGCCGGCCCCTGCGCGCGCAGGCGCTGGCCGACGTGGCCGGACAGGCCGCCGAGCGTGCTGTTGTCGGCATAGTCGATCAGGTCGGCCAGCGGGCCGTGGGCGCGGCCCTCGATCACGAGCGGCGATTTGAGCGGATGGCCGAGATCGTCGATGCGGCCGACCACGTTGGTCAGTTGCACGCGCTTGTAGCGGGCGCGCGGGATGTCGAAGCGCAGCTTGTTCTGCTGCATCTCGAACACGCCTTCGATGCCGTCGAGCGCCGGCCACACGCTCAGCGTGCCGTTGGCGAGCCGGCGCGGCGGCTGCGGCGTCGGCTCGAAGCGCCCGCCCGTGAACGGCGCGTGCACGTGGAAGATGCCCTGATCCGGCGTGTATTCGTAGGGGAAGGTTTCGAGCGGCCCCTTGGCGATGATGGTCGCGCCCTTCGACACCGTGCCGGCTTGCAGTGCGTGGCCGAGGTACAGGTGCAGGCGATCCGACATGCTGGTCGGCAGGTAGCGGACGATGCGCGCCACCGCCGCGCGGCCGAAGTCGGCCTTCAGGTCGAGGTTGCCGCGCCCGTGGCCGGGGTTCGTGTAGCTGCCGGTCACGGTGATCTCGGCATCCGGGTTGGCCACGTACAGCGATGGCACCTGCACCTCGATGCGCGGCCGCCGTTCGCCCGGCGCGGGCTGGGCCGCGATGGTCCAGGCGGTTTGCGCGCGGATCCGGTCGAACGTCAGGCGCGGATCCTCGAACACGCCCGGCACCGTGACGGCGGCATTGACCGTATCGATCTGCGCCTGTCCGCCGCGCTCGCTCGCATCGATATGTCCCCAGAGGTTCTCGAAGCCCGGTATCCCGGCGCGCGGGTGGCCGCGCGGCGACAGGCCCGGCCCGGGCTCCTGCGCCTCGAAGCTGATGCCCTGCAGATCGCCCGTCGCGTGGTAATGCACGATCGGCGCGGCATGCGCGGTGTCGTCGCCGGCCAGCTCGGCGCGGCTCGGCGCGGCGCGCTCGGCTTCCATCACGTAATTGGCGACCAGCCCGCGCGGGTCGACGCGCACCAGTTCGTTGCGGAACCGCGCGGGCAGCGGCAGGCCGCGGATGAATTCGGCGAGGATGCCGAGATCGACGCGGTCGCCGGCCACCCGGATCAACTGGCCGTGCTGCGCGTCGGGCACGCGATAGCGCGCGGTCAACGTCGAGAACGCCAGCGAGCGCGACAGCGGCGTGCCGTCGTCGAGCGGCGGCTGGCCCAGCTCGGCGTGCAGGTTCGAGAGGCTCAGCGTGTAGTCGTGGCCCGGATCGAGCGCGAGATCCCAGCCGAACTTCGCGACCGGGATATCGAGGCGGGGCTGCGTCGGCCGCACCCGCAGCGCCAGATCGGCGCCGTTCAGGCTGCCGTGCGCGTCGAACAGCCGGCCGTTGCGGAAACCGATCCAGATCGTGTTGTCGATGCGGCCCGCGTAGGCGCGCAGCGGCACCGGCAGGTAGCGCGCGAGCGTCGGCAGGTCGACCGCGCCGGTGGCCACGTAGGCGTCGCCCGTCCAGTTGGCGGGCCGGCCGATCGCGGCCAGCGGCTTGTGGGTGAAGCGCGCGCGGAAATCGAGCGGGCCGGCGAACAGCGTGCCGTTGGCCGGCGCCTGCAGCGCGAGCCGGTGCACCAGGCCGTCGTTGAGCACCGCGAGGCGGATGCCGGTCAGCGTCAGCTCGGGCGCGTCACGCTGGGCGTCGAGCCAGCGCAGCGTGCCGCCGCGCAGCACGATCGCCTGCTGGCGCAGCAGCCAGGTGCTGAACGTGTCGTTGCCGCCGGTGTGCACGGTCGGCACGGTCACGCCCGCCACCGACAGCGTGCCGTCGCGCGCGCGTGCGATCAGCAGGTCGGGGGCGTCCACCACGAGGCTCGACAGGGCCGGCGAGAACTGGATCAGCGAGCGCCACGAGATCGCGGCGGTGGCGTGCGGCACGTTCAGCGCCGTCTTGCCGTCCTTGCCGCGAATCGTCAGCGCCGTGATGTCGACGCCGGGCTGCATGCCCGACCAATGCGGCGCGAGCTTGCCGATCCGGACTTCGGTATGGAGCTTGTCGGAAACGAAGGTTTCGATGCGGGGCCGCAGCGTGTCGACCTGCGGCAGCAGCACGTAGCGCAGGCCGAGGTAGCCGGTGGCGGCGACGAAATAGAGGGTGGCGCCGCTCACGATGGCGACGCGGAGCACGCGACGCAGCACCGGATGATCGTGCTCGGGAGGTCCGGCTTCTTGACTGGCTGCGGATTCCTGGCGGTCGGGCATGCGGCGGAGGGGCGGCGATGTGATAGCGTTGCGGACTGACGCTGAAATGTAACACAGGGGTGTGCCGGGGCGGCCGTATGGCCGGCTTGCGCGCCTTTGTCGCCGGAAAATCGAAGCGCGGGCGATGGCCGCCGCGCGCCGGCTTATCCGGCCAGTCTCCTGCTTGCCTCCTGGCGCCGCGCGCATCGCGCCGGCGCTCCGACCGCCTTCCTGCCGCGCCGCCGCCATGACCGACGCCTCCGCCTTGATCAGCACTGTCTATTCCCGCTACCTCGCACGCGCCGCCGTCGCGCGCCCCGAACTCGCCGCGCGTATCGCCGCCTGGGCCGCCGCCCCGGTCGGGCGCGCCGCGATCGAGGCGCGGCTCACCGAGCTGCTCGACGCCGCCGCGGGCGGGCCGGGCCGCCCGGTCGGCGAGGAGCCGCTGCGCCGCGCCTTGCGGCAGTTGCGCATCGAGGTGTTCGGCGCGGTGGCCGAGCGCGATCTGGCCGGGCTGGCCGACGTCGCCGAAGTCACCGGCGCGATGACCGACCTGGCCGAAGCCACGCTGCAACGCTCGCTGGCCGTGCTGTCGACCGAACTGGAAGCGCTCTACGGCGAGCCGCGCGGGCCGTCGGGCGAGCGCCTGACGCTCGGCGTGGTCGGCATGGGCAAGCTCGGCGGGCGCGAGCTGAACGTGTCGTCCGACATCGACCTGATCTTCGTCTACGAAGACGACGGCGAGACAGCCGGCGGCACGCGCGCCGCGCTGGCCACCCAGGAATATTTCACGCGGCTCGGCCGGCGCCTGATCGGCGTGATGTCCGACGCCACCGCCGACGGCTACGTGTTTCGCGTCGACATGCGCTTGCGCCCGAACGGCGATTCCGGCCCGCTGGTCTGCAGCCTCGGCATGCTGGAGGAATACTTCTACGTGCAGGGCCGCGAGTGGGAGCGCTATGCGTGGATCAAGGGGCGGCTCGTGTCGGAGCCCGACAGCGAGCCGGCGCAGCGCCTGGCGAAACAGCTCGACGCGATCGTCAAGCCGTTCGTCTACCGGCGCTACCTCGATTTCGGCGTGATCGGCGCGATCCGCTCGCTGCACAGCCAGATCCGCCAGGAAGCGCAGCGGCGCGCCTCGATGCGCCCCGACAAGGCCGACGACATCAAGCTCGGCCGCGGCGGCATCCGCGAGATCGAATTCAGCGCGCAGGTGTTCCAGTTGATTCGCGGCGGCCAGGATGCCGATTTCCGGATCCGGCCGACGCTCGCGGTGCTGGCGCACGCCGTCACGCGCGGGCTGGTGGCGGCCGACGTGGCCGAGCGCTTCGCCGAGGCCTACCGGTTCCTGCGCGTGATCGAGCACCGCCTGCAATACCGCAACGATGCGCAGACTCACGCGATGCCGGTGGACCCCGACGATCGCGCGGCGCTGGCGGCCTCGCTCGGCTATGCCGATTACGCCGCGCTGCTGACCGAACTCGATCGCCATCGCGGTTTCGTCGAGGCGCAGTTCGACCAGATCTTCTCGAACCGGCTGGCCGACGAGCCGGGCGGCAACGGCCATGGCGACGACGGTGCGTCGGCCTGGATCTGGAGCGAGGCGCTGGCCGACGACGGCGAGGACGACGCGCTGCTCGCGCGCCTGTCCGGCCTCGGCTTCGCCGACCCGGCGGCCGTGCTGGCGCGGCTGCGCGGTGTGTGGCGCTCGTCGCGCTACGCCGGGCTGCCCGAAAGCAGCCGGCAGCGTTTCGATCGCGTCGCCAAGCGCGCGCTCGACGCGGCCCCCGGCATCGATGCCGCGCATCGCGGCGACACCGTGATCCGTTTCTTCGATCTGCTGGAGACGGTCGGCCGGCGCGGCGCCTATCTGGCGCTGCTGACCGAATACCCGGCCGCGCTGGAGCGCGTGCTGTCGGTGCTCGGCGCGACGCGCTGGGGCGGCGGCTACCTGATCCGCCATCCGCAACTGCTCGACGAACTGCTCGACGACGAGGCGATCGCCAGCCCGTTCGACGTGACGCTGTTCAAGGACACGCTGCGCGCGCGGCTCGCCGCCGCCGACGGGATGGAACAGCAGATGGACCTGCTGCGCCACGCGCAGCACGCCGAGGTATTCCGGATCCTGCTGATCGATCTGGCCGGCAAGCTGTCGGTCGAGCATGTCAGCGATCGGCTCTCGGAGCTGGCCGACGCCGTGCTCGACGTGACGCTCGGCGTGGTCTGGTCGCAACTGGCCAAGCGTCACCGCGACGCGCCGCGCTTCGCCGTGATCGCCTACGGCAAGCTCGGCGGCAAGGAGCTCGGCTACGCGTCGGACCTCGACGTGATCTTCCTCTACGACGACCCCGACGACCGCGCCGCCGACATCTACACCACCTACACGCGCCGGCTGATCACCTGGCTGACCACCGCCACCGGCGCCGGCGCGCTGTTTGATCTCGACCTGCGGTTGCGGCCGAACGGCGAGGCGGGGCTGCTCGTCACCGATCTCGATGCGTTCCGCCGCTATCAGTTGCGCGAGGGCGACGGCGCGAACACCGCCTGGGTCTGGGAGCACCAGGCGCTCACGCGCGCGCGCTTCAGCGCGGGCGATCCCGAGATCGGCGCGGCGTTCGAGGCGATCCGCGAGCAGGTGCTGACCACGCCGCGCGACGGCGAGCTGCTGGCGCGCGAGATCGTCGGCATGCGCGACAAGGTGACGGCCGGCCACCCGAACACGAGCGAGCTGTTCGACCTCAAGCACGATCGCGGCGGGATGGTCGACATCGAGTTCATCGTCCAGTACTGGGTGCTGCTGCATGCGGCGAGCGATCCGGCCCTGATCCGCAATACCGGCAATATCGCGCTGCTGCGCGAGGTGGCGCGTTTCGGCCTGATGGACGACACCGAGGCCGAGACGGTGGGCGCCGCCTACCGGGTCTATCGCAAGCGGCAGCATCAATTGCGGCTCGACGGCATGGAGAAGGCGCGCGTGCCGGGCGAGGCCGTGGCGGCCGAGCGCGCGGCCGTGCAGGCCTTGTGGGAGCGGGTGTTCGGCGGGGTGACGCCGGCCGCTGCGGGGGACGCCGAGGGCTGAAGGAAACCAGACGGGGCGGGCGCGGCGCTCAAATGGCGACGTGTCACCCATCCGCATCTGTTTCTCCAAGCACGCGTTCCGTGCGGGCGATCCGGCCGCGATCGACCGTGGCACACACTGGCGGCTCACTGCGACCGGCTCGCGGTGGCCGGTCTGCGAGATCGAGCCGGCGCGCGCTGCTGGCATGGCGCCGGTGCGCGGCGCCTCGGCCTCAGGCGGCCAGCATTTCCTTGGCGTGCTTGCGCGTGGTGGCGGTGATCTCGATGCCGCCGAGCATGCGCGCGACTTCCTCGACGCGGCTCGCGCGGTCGAGCGGCGTGACCGTCGAGACGGTGCCGCCCGCGTGGTCCCGGCCCTTGGCGACCTGGAAGTGATGATCGCCGCGCGCGGCCACTTGCGGCAGGTGCGTCACGCACAGTACCTGGCGGTCGCGGCCCAACTGATGCAGCAGCCGCCCGACCACCTCGGCCACGCCGCCGCCGATGCCGGTATCCACTTCGTCGAAGATCAGCGTGGGCGTGAGGCTGGCCGCGCTGGCGATCACCGCGAGCGCGAGGCTGATGCGCGCCAGTTCGCCGCCCGAGGCGACCTTGGTCAGCGGGCGCAGCGGCACGCCCGGATGGCCGGCCACGCGGAATTCGATCTGTTCTAGGCCGTGCGCGCCGCCTTCGGCGAGCGGCACCAGCGCGACATCGAAGCTGCCGCCCGCCATCGACAACTCCTGCATCGCGGCCGTGACCGCGCCGCCG
>NZ_BAAILN010000159.1:64181-72367 GCF_054589155.1 Burkholderia sp. 3C | reverse complement strand
GGCGCGCGCCGCCGACAGCGTGCGCGCGTCGTCCAGATAGGCCTCGCGGGCGCGGTCGGCCGCGACCTGCAGGTTGCTCAGGTCGGCGGCTGCATCGAGCGCGGCAAGCTGCTCGCGGCGCGCCAGGTGTTCGTCGTGCAGCGTGTCGGGCGGCAGCCGGAAGCGGCGCGCGGCCGAATGCAGCGCGTCGAGCCGCATCTCGACCTGCGCGAGCCGGCCCGGATCGAGTTCGAGCCGCTGCGCGTAGTGCGACAGCGAATACGAGGCCTCGCGCAACTGGATTTCGGCCGGATCGAGCGAGGCCAGCACGTCGTTGAGCGCCGGGTCGAGCGAGGCCAGATGGCGCACGTTCGAGAGCACCGCGCCCAGATGCCCGAGCATCGATTGATCCGATTCGGAGATCGCCAGCAGCGCACCCTGCACGCCTTGGCTGAGGTTCGCCGCATGCGTGAGGCGCCCGTGCTCGCTGTTGACCTCGTCCCATTCGCCCGGTTGCGGCGCGAGCTTGTCGAGTTCGGCGAGCTGCCAGGCCAGTTTTTCGCGTTCGAGCTGCAGTTCGCGCTCGTGGGTTTGCGCGAGCTCGATCTGGTGGAGCGCTTCGCGCCAGGCGCGCCAGGCGCGTGCGACGGCGGCCGCGTCGGCCGTCAGGCCAGCGTGCGTGTCGAACATCTCGCGCTGGGCGTCGGGCCGCATCAGCAACTGGTGCGCGTGCTGGCCGTGCACGTCGACCAGCATCTCGCCCAGCTCGCGCAATTGCGAGAGCGTGGCGCTGGTGCCGTTGATGAACGCGCGCGAACGGCCGTTGGCGTCGATGACGCGGCGCATCATGACCACGTCGTCGGCATCGAACGCATGCACGTCGAGCCATTGCGCGACACGGTCGTGCGGCGTGAATTCGGCGGTGATGTCGGCGCGCTGGCAGCCGGCGCGCACGACGCTGGCGTCTGACCGCTCGCCGAGCGCGAGCGCGAGCGCATCGATCAGGATCGACTTGCCGGCGCCGGTTTCACCGGAGAACACGCTGAAGCCGGTGTCGAATTCGAGGTCGAGCCCGGCGACGATGACGAAGTCGCGAATCGAGAGATGGCGGAGCATGGTGGGTGGCGCGGGCCGCGTCAGGATTCCGGATCGTCGTCGTGCGACGGATGCTCGTTCCAGTGCAGCTTCTTGCGCAGCGTCGTGTAGAAGCTGTAGCCGACCGGATGCAGGAACGGCACCGTGTGGCGCGAGCGGCGCACCTCGATGGTGTCGTTCAGTTGCAGCGCCGTGAACGACTGCATGTCGAAGTTCACGTTGACGTCGCGCCCGCCGATGATCTGGATGCCGACCTTGACGTCGTCGGGCAGCACGATCGGCCGGTTCGACAGCGCGTGCGGGGCGATCGGCACCAGCACGATGCCCTGCAGTTGCGGATGCAGGATCGGGCCGGCCGACGACAGCGCGTAGGCCGTGGAGCCGGTGGGGGTGGCGACGATCAGGCCGTCCGAGCGCTGGTTGTACATGAAGCGGCCGTCCACCGAGACCCGTAATTCGGCCATCCCGGAGAAGCCGCTGCGGTTCACCACCACGTCGTTGAAGGCCAGCGCGTGATAGATCGGCTCGCCGTTGCGCACGATGCGCGCTTCGAGCAGCGTGCGTTCCTCGCGCTCGAAGCTGCCCGACAGCATCAGCGGCACCAGGTCGAGCATCTCGGAGGCCGAGATATCGGTGATGAAGCCCAGCCGGCCGTGGTTGATGCCGATCAGCGGGGTGCGGTAGGGGGCAAGCTGGCGGCCGATGCCGAGCATGGTGCCGTCGCCGCCGAGCACGATCGCGACGTCGGCGCGCGCGCCGATTTCGGTGGGTGTCAGCGCCGGATGGCCCTTGATGCCGTATTCTTGCGCGGTGGCTGCCTCGAAGACGACTTCGAGCCCTCGCTTCACGATGGCAGCGGCCAGCGCGGCGAGCGGTTCGGCGATGCCGGGGGTGTTGCTGCGCCCGACGAGCGCCACGGTCTGGAACTGGTTGCCGGTATTCATGGCGGCATTACACCATAGCTGGATGACGAAAAGGAACCGGCCGGGAGGCCGAGGGCGCCTTGGCGCCGCAACCCTCGCGGGCGCCGCGCGCTTGCGCTAGAATTTTCGACCATGTTAGATCCCCGCGCACGCACCCTCCTGAAAACCCTGATCGAACGGTATATCGCCGACGGTCAGCCGGTCGGCTCGCGCACGTTGTCCCGGTATTCCGGGCTCGAGCTGAGCCCGGCCACCATCCGCAACGTGATGTCCGACCTGGAGGAGCTTGGCCTCGTTTCGAGCCCGCACACCTCCGCCGGGCGCGTACCGACGCCACGCGGCTATCGGCTGTTCGTCGACACCATGCTGTCGGTCGAATCGCCGATCGACAGCGACGCGCTCACGCGGCTCGTGCAAACCACCCTGCAGGCGGGCGAGCCGCAGCAGAAGGTGGTGGCCGCCGCCGCCAGCGTGCTGTCCAACCTGTCGCAGTTCGCCGGCGTGGTGCTGACCCCGCGCCGCAGCCATGTGTTCAAGCAGGTCGAATTCATGCGGCTGTCCGACAAGCGGATCCTGCTGATCATCGTCACGCCCGAGGGCGACGTGCAGAACCGCATGATGGCCACCCAGCGCGATTATTCGCCGTCGCAACTGACCGAGGCCTCGAACTATATCAACGCCAATTTCGCCGGGCTGTCGTTCGACGAGGTGCGCCGCCGTCTGCGCGAGGAAATCGACGCGCTGCGCGACGACGTGACCGCACTGATGCACGCCGCCGTCACGGCCAGCACCGAAACGCCCGACGACGGCGACACGCTGCTGATCTCGGGCGAGCGCAACCTGCTCGAAGTGGCGGATCTGTCGTCCGACATGGCGCGGCTGCGCAAGCTGTTCGACGTGTTCGACCAGAAAACCAGCCTGCTGCAACTGCTCGACGTGTCGAGCCATGCGCAGGGCGTGCAGATCTTCATCGGCGGGGAATCGACGCTGGTGCCGATCGACGAGATGAGCGTCGTCACCGCGCCCTATGAGGTGAACGGCAAGATCGTCGGCACGCTCGGCGTGATCGGGCCGACGCGGATGGCCTACAACCGCGTGATCCCGATCGTCGACATCACGGCGCGGCTGCTGTCGCTGACCTTGAGCGGCAACCAGTAAGCCGTTCGCTATTGCCCCGATTGGCGCGTCGGCCTTTCGCCGTCTCGTGTCGCCGGGTCGTGGGCCGTCGCTATAATGAGGCTCGTTCGATCCGGTGCCCAGGCCCATCCCCGTTCATGCGTTTTGATCTCGAGCCGCCGTCGCAACACGCGCCGGCGCATCGCATCGCCGTTCTGCTCGTCAATCTCGGCACGCCCGACGCGCCCACGCCGGGCGCCGTGCGGCGCTATCTGGCGCAATTCCTGTCCGACCCGCGCGTGGTGGAAATCCCGGCCATCGCCTGGCAGCCGATCCTGCGCGGGCTGATCCTGCCGTTCCGCTCGCGCGCCTCGGCGAAGAAATACGCAACGGTCTGGACGCCCGAAGGCTCGCCGTTGCGCGTGCACACCGAGCGGCAGGTCGAAGGCCTGCGGCCGCTGTTCGCCGCCAACGGCTACCAGGTGATGGTCGATTACGCGATGCGCTACGGCACGCCCGATATCGGCACGGTGCTCGGCCAGTTGAAGCACGCGGGCGCGGAACGGGTGCTGCTGATGCCGCTGTATCCGCAGTATTCGTCGTCCACCACGGCAACCGCGTTCGACGCGGCGTTCGCCGCGCTGGGGCGCATGCGCAACCAGCTCGAAGTGCGCACGGTGCGCCACTACGCCGACCATCCCGCCTATATTCATGCGCTGGCCGAGCAGGTGCTGCATTACTGGGCCGAGCACGGTCGCCCCGATTTCGCGGCCGGCGACAAGCTGGTGCTCAGTTTCCACGGCGTGCCGAAGCGCACGCTCGACCTCGGCGATCCGTACCATGACCAGTGCCAGCAAACGGCGGCGTTGCTGATCGCCACGCTCGGCCTCGGCTCGCTCGAATGCCTCGTCACGTTCCAGTCGCGCTTCGGCAAGGCCGAATGGCTGCAGCCGTACACGGCGCCGACGCTGCGCGAACTCGGCGCGGCCGGCGTCAAGCGCGCCGACGTGTTCTGCCCCGGTTTCACGTCCGATTGCCTCGAAACCATCGAGGAAATCGGCATGGAAGTGCGCGACGAATTCCTGCATGCCGGCGGTGGCGCGTTCCACCGCATTCCGTGCCTGAATGCGTCGCCGGCCTGGATCGACGCGCTGGGCCAGATCGTCGCGGAAAACCTGCAGGGCTGGCCGGCGCGCGTGGCGGTGCAGGCCGAGACGGCCGCCTGAACCGGGGCGGCCCGAGCCTCATTCACCGTCACGAAGCGGAATCAAGCCGATGAACTACCGGATTTCGACCGAACCGGGCGCCAAGCTGCGGATCGACAAATGGCTATGGGCGGCGCGCTTCTTCAAGACGCGCTCGCTGGCCACCGACGCCGTCGAGAAGGGCCGGGTGCGGATCGGCGGCGCGGCCGTCAAGCCGTCGAAGGACGTGCGGGTGGGCGATCGTGTGGAAATCACCATCGAAACGGTGGTCTGGCAAGTGGAAGTGCTCGGGATCTGCGACCTGCGCGGCCCGGCCAGCATCGCTCAGACCTTGTATTCGGAAACCGCGGAAGGGCGGGCGAAACGGCTTGCCGAACTCGATCGGCGACGGCATTATCGCGAGCCGGCCGCCGAGATGCACGGCCGCCCGACCAAGCGCGACCGCCGGATCATCGACAAACTTTCGAATGGGCGCTGAAGGCGGGCTCGAACGTCGCCCGCGCGCTGCCGTATTCGGTGGTGCGATCGGTGACGGCGCCCGACATGCAGATGGTGGTGGTGCCGGCCACGAGTACCAGCGCGACCACCGAAATGACAAAGGTCAATTTCACGGTACTCCCCTTGGGACGGCCAGCGGAACGGGTCCGCAATCGGAAGGCGGCGGCCGGTGAGTGGTGCGCGCGCGCTGTGCGTCGTTCGAAATGATCCGACGAATCGGGCCGCGTCGGGGTGGGTCCGGGCAGCCTCAGACGCAGTGTAGTGCAGCGTCCGGGGCCGATCCAGTGGGGTGGTGGTAACGGTTGTTACGGCCGGTTGCGGGTCGATCCTGCCGATCGGACGGGAACCGCCGAAAGACCCTCTTGAAATTGTTGTTTTCGGCCCTATGTGGGTTTCTGTTGCTCGGCAGGCAGGCCACGGGCCTCGTCCGCAGCGTGCCGCCGGGCTGGCTTTCATTCACCCAATCGATTTCAGCGACATGGAAAATACGCAAGAGAATCCGGCTGCTCAACCGGCCGACGAAACCGGCCGCGACGCACAGGCTGCTCAGCCGGCCCAGGCCGACGTGCCGCAGGCCGCCGAAGCCGACGCCGCGCTGGCCGAAGCGCAAGCCAAGGTTGCCGAGCTGCAGGAGCACTTCCTGCGCGCGAAGGCCGAAACCGAAAACGCGCGCCGCCGTGCACAGGAAGACGTCGCCAAGGCGCACAAGTTCGCCATCGAAAGCTTCGCCGAGCACCTGCTGCCGGTGATCGACAGCCTCGAAGCGGCCGTGGGCGACACGTCGGACGACGTCGCGAAGATTCGCGAAGGCGTCGAACTGACGTTGCGCCAGCTCAACAACGCGCTCGAAAAGGGCCGCGTGAACGTGATCAACCCGGTGGGCGCGAAATTTGATCCGCATCAGCATCAGGCGATCTCGATGGTGCCGGCCGAGCAGGAAGCCAACACCGTCGTCAACGTGTTGCAAAAGGGCTATACGATTGCCGACCGCGTGCTGCGCCCGGCGCTCGTGACGGTCGCGCAGCCGAAGTAAGCAAAAAGGAAGGCGGCGCGCCCCGAGCGCGCCCCTCAGGTTGGGGAGGCCGGCGGGAAAGCCGGCCGGCGGCGCGTGGGTCCTGATCCGCGCCGCGATGAAGCCGGTTCGCCTTCGGCGAATCGCAAGGCGATGCCGCCGGCTGGCCCGGCATGGATCGCCCCGCGCGTCGTTTCCTCGCTTGCCCGTTGTCGTTTTTCGGGGTCGGATTGTTTCGGCCCCCGATCGCCGTTCGGCCGCGTGCCGCCGGCAATTGAAAAAATTGAATAGCCGCATCGCGTTCGGGGTCTTGAAAACGGCGCGGTCGCACCTATTTCGTGTGCAGAGTTGAATTCGGCGCGGCAAAACCGGGAAAAAGCCCCGAAAAGCCGCAGCAAACAGCGTTTCTGGAGATTACGAAAAATGGGAAAGATCATCGGTATTGACCTCGGCACCACGAACTCGTGCGTGGCCGTGATGGAAGGCAATCAGGTCAAGGTCATCGAGAATTCGGAAGGCACCCGCACCACGCCGTCGATCATCGCTTACATGGACGACAACGAAGTGCTGGTCGGTGCGCCCGCCAAGCGTCAATCCGTGACCAACCCCCGTAACACCCTGTTCGCGGTCAAGCGCCTGATCGGCCGTCGCTTCGAAGAGAAGGAAGTCCAGAAGGACATCGGCCTGATGCCGTACGCCATCGTCAAGGCCGACAACGGCGACGCCTGGGTCGAAGCGCACGGCGAAAAGCTGGCGCCGCCGCAGGTGTCGGCCGAAGTGCTGCGCAAGATGAAGAAGACGGCCGAAGATTACCTCGGCGAAACCGTCACGGAAGCCGTGATCACGGTGCCGGCGTACTTCAACGACAGCCAGCGCCAGGCCACCAAGGATGCCGGCCGCATCGCCGGCCTCGAAGTGAAGCGGATCATCAACGAGCCGACCGCGGCCGCGCTCGCGTTCGGCCTGGATAAAGCCGAAAAGGGCGACCGCAAGATCGCCGTGTATGACCTGGGCGGCGGCACGTTCGACGTCTCGATCATCGAAATCGCCGACGTTGACGGCGAAATGCAGTTCGAAGTGCTGTCGACCAACGGCGACACGTTCCTCGGCGGCGAGGATTTCGACCAGCGCATCATCGATTACATCATCGGCGAGTTCAAGAAGGAGCAGGGCGTCGACCTGTCGAAGGACGTGCTCGCGCTGCAACGCCTGAAGGAAGCCGCTGAAAAGGCCAAGATCGAGCTGTCGTCGAGCCAGCAGACCGAAATCAACCTGCCGTACATCACGGCCGACGCATCGGGCCCGAAGCACTTGAACCTGAAGATCACGCGCGCCAAGCTGGAAGCGCTGGTCGAGGATCTGGTCGAGCGCACCATCGAGCCGTGCCGCACCGCGATCAAGGATGCCGGCGTCAAGGTGTCGGACATCGACGACGTGATCATGGTCGGCGGCCAGACGCGCATGCCGAAGGTGCAGGAGAAGGTGAAGGAATTCTTCGGCAAGGACCCGCGCCGTGACGTGAACCCGGACGAAGCCGTCGCGGTTGGCGCGGCGATCCAGGGCCAGGTGCTGTCGGGCGACCGCAAGGACGTGCTGCTGCTCGACGTGACCCCGCTGTCGCTCGGCATCGAAACGCTCGGCGGCGTGATGACGAAGATGATCAACAAGAACACCACGATCCCGACCAAGCACGCTCAGGTCTACTCGACGGCCGACGACAACCAGGGCGCCGTGACGATCAAGGTGTACCAGGGCGAACGCGAGATGGCCATCAGCAACAAGGCGCTCGGCGAGTTCAACCTGGAAGGCATCCCGCCGGCACCGCGCGGCGTGCCGCAGATCGAGGTGACGTTCGACATCGACGCGAACGGCATCCTGCACGTCGGCGCGAAGGACAAGGCGACCGGCAAGGAAAACAAGATCACGATCAAGGCGAACTCGGGCCTGTCCGATGCCGAAATCGACCAGATGATCAAGGACGCCGAAGCGAACGCGGCCGAAGACCAGAAGCTGCGCGAGCGCGCCGATGCCCGTAACCAGGGTGACGCGCTGGTCCACAGCACGAAGAAGGCGGTCGCGGAATACGGCGACAAGCTCGACGCGGGCGAGAAGGACAAGATCGAAGCGGCACTGAAGGAACTGGAAGACGTGCTGAAGGATCACGCGGCCGAGAAGGACGTGATCGACGCGAAGGTCGAAGCGCTGTCGACGGCCTCGCAGAAGCTCGGCGAGAAGATGTACGCCGACATGCAGGCGCAGCAGGCAGGCGCCGCGGCAGCCGGCGGTGCGGCCGGTGCGGAAGGTGCCCACGCGGGCGCCGCGAACGCGGCCGACGATGTCGTCGATGCCGACTTCAAG
>NZ_BAAILN010000159.1:60808-64083 GCF_054589155.1 Burkholderia sp. 3C | reverse complement strand
GAAGGACTAAGTCGGGCCGCGGCCGTGCCGCGCGGCACGGCCGCCACCGATTCGATCCGTCACTGCCGGACGGTCCGGATCACCCTGCGCCTGGCGGGCCTCACGGCCCTCCGGGCACATTTGTTTTATGGCGGGACGGTGCGCGAGCGCCGTTCTACAGGTCGCAAGACTTTACTGGAAGCGAGAGGAGCCGCTCGCGCATCGCGTGTGGCGGCATTACCGATATGGCGAAACGGGATTACTACGAGGTTCTGGGCGTTGCGAAGAACGCGAGCGACGACGAAATCAAGAAGGCATATCGCAAGCTCGCGATGAAGTACCACCCCGACCGCAATCCGGACAGCAAGGATGCGGAAGAGCGTTTCAAGGAGGGGAAGGAAGCCTATGAAATGCTCTCGGACGAACAGAAGCGTGCCGCGTACGATCAGTACGGCCACGCGGGCGTCGATCCGAA
This sequence comes from Burkholderia sp. 3C, assembly GCF_054589155.1. NCBI lineage: Bacteria > Pseudomonadati > Pseudomonadota > Betaproteobacteria > Burkholderiales > Burkholderiaceae > Burkholderia > Burkholderia sp. 3C. The sequence goes on along the minus strand of NZ_BAAILN010000159.1, from coordinate 63,629 downwards.
CATGGGCGGTGCCGGCGCACAGGGCTTCGGCGGCTTTGCCGACGCATTCGGCGACATCTTCGGCGACATCTTCGGCCAGGCCGCGGGCGGCGCTTCGCGCGGCGGCCGTGGCGGCCCGCAGGTGTATCGCGGCGCCGACCTGCGCTACAGCATGGAGATCACGCTCGAACAGGCCGCGCACGGCTACGAGACACAGATCCGCGTGCCGAGCTGGGTATCGTGCGAAGTCTGTCACGGCAGCGGCGCGAAGCCGGGCACCAAGCCCGACACCTGTCCGACCTGTCATGGCCAGGGCTCGGTGCGCATGTCGCAGGGCTTCTTCAGCATCCAGCAGACCTGCCCGAAGTGCCATGGCACCGGCACCTACATCCCCGATCCGTGCGCGCATTGCCACGGCTCCGGCAAGGTGAAGGAAACCAAGACGCTGGAAGTGAAGATCCCGGCCGGCATCGACGACGGCATGCGGATCCGCTCGGCCGGCAACGGCGAGCCGGGCATCAACGGCGGGCCATCGGGCGATCTGTATGTGGAGATCCACATCAAGTCGCACTCGGTGTTCGAGCGCGACGGCGACGATCTGCACTGCCAGATGCCGATCGCATTCACCACGGCTGCGCTGGGTGGCGATATCGAGGTGCCGACGCTGGCCGGCCGCGCATCGTTCCCGGTGCCGGAAGGCACGCAGTCGGGCAAGACGTTCCGTCTGCGCGGCAAGGGCATCAAGGGCCTGCGTTCGAGCATTGCCGGCGATCTCTACGTGCACGTGCAGATCGAAACGCCGGTCAAGCTGACCGATTCGCAGCGCGATCTGCTCAAGCAGTTCGAGAAGTCGCTGGCTGAAGGCGGTGGCCGTCACAGCCCGCAAGGCAAGAGCTGGTTCGACCGCGTGAAGAGCTTCTTCGAGTGATCGAAGCGCGGCCGGCATCATGATTTTCGCCACATGACTCACGACGAAGCGGGCGCGCCGTTCGCGCTCCTCGACGATTGCGATTCGACCGCGTCCGCGCGGTCGAGTCGTTTGTACACGGGCTATGTGCACGAACGGACGTGTACCGACCCGGCGCAGCTCGATGCGGTGTGCGCGGCCGTGGCCGCCGATCTCGACGGCGGGCTGCATGCGCTGGTGCTCGGCGATTATGCGTTCGGCCGCAACCTGCAGCGCGGCGTGGCGGGCAGTGCACCGCTGCGCTTCCTGCTGTTTGCCGGGCTGCAACGGCTCTCGCGCGACGAGGCCGATGCGTGGCTCGCCGCGCATGATGAGCACGCAGGACACGCAGGGCAGGATGCAGCGGAGCCGTCGGCGGCCGGCGTGGCGCGCTTGCAAAAGAGCGTCACGCGCGAAGCCTTCGATGCGTCGATCGACGCGATCCACGCCGCGTTGCGCGCCGGCGATTCCTATCAGGTCAACTACACCTACCGGCTCGGCTTTGACGCCTACGGCTCGCCGCTCGCGCTGTATCGGCGGCTGCGTGCGCGGCAGGCGGTGCGTTACGGCGCGCTGATCGCGTTGCCCGACGCGCGCTGGATTGTCTCGTGCTCGCCCGAACTGTTCGTCGAGAAGTCGGGCGTGCGGCTGCGCACGCGGCCGATGAAGGGCACCGCGCCGCGTTCGGCCGATGCGGCCGCCGACGCACGCGCAGCCAGCTTTCTCGCCAACGACGCAAAGAACCGCGCCGAGAACGTGATGATCGTCGACCTGCTGCGCAACGACGTGTCGCGCGTCGCGGTCACGGGTTCGGTGCGCGTGCCGGCGCTGTTTACGGTCGAGCCGTATGCGTCGGTGTGGCAGATGACCTCGACCGTCGAGGCCGAGGCGCGGCCCGACGCCGGCTTCGCCGACATGCTGCGCGCGCTGTTTCCGTGCGGCTCGATCACCGGCGCGCCCAAGCACGCTACGATGGCGCTGATCGATGCGATCGAATCGACGCCGCGCGGGCTGTACACCGGCGCGCTCGGCTGGCTCGATGCCGCGCCGGCCGGCAGCGCGTGCGGCGATTTCTGTCTGTCGGTGACGATCCGCACGCTGTCGCTCGATGCGACGCGTGCCGACGGTTACCGGCCCGGCATGATGGGCGTCGGCGCGGGCATCGTGCTCGACAGCGCGGCGGCCGACGAATATGCGGAGTGCGAATTGAAAGCGAAATTCCTGACCGATGCCGACCCCGGCTTCCAGTTGTTCGAAACGATGCAGGCGACGCGCGCCGGCGGCGTGCGCCATCTCGATCGCCATCTCGCGCGGCTTGGCGCCAGCGCCGAGGCGCTCGGCTTCGCGTTCGACGCGACGGCCGTGCAGGCGCGGATCGCGGCGCAGGTGGGCGGGATCGATGGTGACGGTGCGTATCGCCTGCGTGCGGCGCTGTCCAAGGACGGCACGCTGGCCCTGACGGGCGCGGCGCTCGCACCGCTGGCCTCGCCCACCGTCGCGGTGCTGCTGGCCGCCGAGCACGGCTTCGCGCCGATGCACGCGTCGGATCTGCTGCTCGCGCACAAGACCACGCGTCGCGCCGAATACGATCGCGCGTGGCGCGAAGCCGAGGCGGCGGGCGCGTTCGACATGCTGTTCGTCAACGAGCGCGGCGAGCTGACCGAAGGGGGGCGCAGCAACGTGTTCGTGCGGCTCGACGGCCGCTGGTTCACGCCGCCGCTGGCCAGCGGCCTGCTGCCGGGCGTGATGCGCGCGGCGCTGCTCGACGATGCCGGGTTCGGCGCCAGCGAGCGGGTGCTGACGCCCGACGATCTGGCGCGTGCCGATGGCCTGCTGATCTGCAACGCGTTGCGTGGTGCGGTGGAGGCGACGTTGCGGCGCATTTGAACCCGGATC
>NZ_BAAILN010000159.1:54143-60697 GCF_054589155.1 Burkholderia sp. 3C | reverse complement strand
ACCCGGTTCAGGGTGCCGCGCTTTTTTTATCCGTATCGGTATCCGCAGCGGCTGCCGCCGCCGCGATCGCTCAGAACGAATGCTCGGGGCCGGGGAAGCTGCCGTCCTTGACGGCGCGCACATAGGCTTCGACCGCCGCGAAGATGCTCGGCTGGCCGTGCATGAAATCCTTGACGAAGCGCGGGCGCTTGCCGGGAAACACGCCCAGCATGTCGTGCAGCACCAGCACCTGGCCCGAGCAGCTCGCGCCGGCGCCGATGCCGATGGTCGGCGTGGTGATGGACTGCGTCAGTTCCGAGGCGAGCAGCGTGGGCACCGCTTCGAGCACCATCAACTGGCCGCCGGCCTGCTCCAGCGCCTTCGCGTCGCGCAGCAGTTGCGCCGCGCCGGCCTCGGTCTTGCCCTGCACCTTGAAGCCGCCGAACGCGTGCACCGATTGCGGCGTGAGCCCGAGGTGCGGACACACCGGAATCGCGCGCTCCACCAGGAAGCGCACCGTCTCGGCCAGCCATTCGCCGCCTTCGAGCTTGACCATCTGCGCGCCCGCGCGCATCAGCTTCACCGAGCTGTCGAATGCCTGAGCCGGCGTGCCGTAGGTGCCGAACGGCAGGTCGGCCACGATCAGCGCGCGCGGCTGGGCGCGCGCCACGCAGGCCGTGTGATACGCGATCTCGTCGAGCGTGACCGGCAGCGTGGTGGCCTGGCCTTGCAGCACGTTGCCGAGCGAATCGCCGATCAGCAGCGCGTCGACGCCGGCGCGGTCGAGCAGCGCCGCGAAGCTGGCGTCGTAGCAGGTCAGCATCGCGATCCTGTCGCCGGCCTCGCGCATCTGCTGCAGCTTCGGCACGGTAACGGCCGGTCGGCTCGATTCCTGGAGATAGGTCATGGGGAGATCCGGTTCGTGAGAAAACACAGGCGGCCACCGACGCGTTTCAGCGGTCGGCGCCACCCTTGACGAAGGATTCCTTGCGGCCGCGCATGGTTTCGATGCGGGTCATCAGCAGTGCAAGGTCGTCGGGCGAGTCGAGCGGATTCAGGTGTTCCGCCGCGACGGTGAGGACCGGCGTGCGGTCGTAGTGGTAGAAGAATTCGTTGTAGGCGTCGCACAGCGAGCGCAGGTAGGCGTCGCCGATCTGCAGCTCCATCGGGATGCCGCGCTTCTGGATACGCGCGTAGAGCACCTCGGGGCTGGCCTGCAGATACACGACCAGATCGGGCGCCGGGGCCGGCACGTCGATCCGTTCGGCGAGCGTGCGATACAGCTGCCATTCGTCGTCGCCGAGCGTGAGCCGCGCGAAGATGTCGTTCTTCTGCGGCATGAAATCGGCCACCAGCGCGAGGCCGGCGGCTTGAGCCGCAGCCAGCTCCTGCGCCTGCTGCGCGCGCTGCAATGCGAACGACAACTGCGCCGGCAGCGCATGACGTGCGCCTTCGCGATAGAAGCGTTCGAGAAACGGGTTGTCCTGCGGGCGTTCGAGCAGCGTGCGCATCGCCCAGCGTTCGGCGATCAGCTGCGCGAGCGTGGTCTTGCCGACGCCGATCGGCCCCTCGATCGCGATATGGCGATAGGGCGGGCGCGAATCGGGTGGTGTGACGGTCAGCGGTGCGGCAGTCAACGGCGTGGCGTTCATGGGCAGCGGCTTTTGTCGTTCGCGGCCTTCATCGCCATCAGGCACTGGCAGGTTTGGACCTTCTCGATGCGCTGATCCGACACCGCCGTCAGAAACGCCTGCGCGCTGCCGTGGATCGGGATCGCCAGCGCCGGATCGAGCTCGATCAGCGGCACCAGTACGAAGGCGCGGCCCGTGAGGCGCGGATGGGGCACCACCAGATCGGGTTCGTCGATGGTGTGTTCGCCGTACAGCAGGATGTCGATGTCGAGCGTGCGCGGCGCGTTGTGGAACGGCCGCTCGCGGCCGAAGTGGTGCTCGATCTGCTGGCACAGCTTCAGCAATTCGCGCGCCGGCAGCCGCGTCTCGATCTTGACCGCGCAGTTGTAGTAATCGTCGCCGCCCGCGTCGATCGGGGCCGTACGATAGAGGCTCGATTTGCCGAGCACGACGACCGCGCCGCACTGTTGCGCGAGGCAGACCACCGCATCCTTCAATGCCTGGCGCGCATCGCCGAGATTCGCGCCGAGCCCGAGATAAGCAACCGTCATGGCATCCACTTCCTGCGTCGTCCGGCGGCTCAGTCGTCCGCGTCCGCTGCCGGCGTATCCGTTGCCGGTGCGGTGCCGTCGTCGGGCCGCCGGTTACGCACGCCGCCACGGCGGCGGCGCTTGCGCGGGGCGGCCGCGGCGGGGTCGCGCGGCGTGCCCGAGGTCAGCAGCGCTTCGCGAGCGGCGACATCGCCGTCCATGAAATCCGTCCACCACTGCGCCACCGATTCGTCCAGTTCGCCGGACTCGCAGCGCAGCAGGAGGAAATCATACCCCGCTCTAAATCTTTGGTGTTCCAGCAGCCGGATCGCGCCGCGGCCCGAGCGCTTCTCGAGGCGCAGTTGCAGGCCCCAGATTTCACGCATGTCGGCCGAGTAGCGCTTGTGGATCGCGAGCTTCTCGGTCTGCATTTCGAGCACGTCGTCCATCGCGCGTTGCAGTGCGGGCACCGGGAACTCGCCGTTCGCGACGTTCTGGTTCCAGCGCTGGCGCATGTCGTGCCAGAGCAGCGTGGCGAACAGGAAACCCGGCGAAACCGACTTGCCGGCGCGCACTCGCGCGTCGGTGTTGTTCAGCGCGAGCGTGATGAACTTCTCGCCCTGCGGCTGTTCGAGCACCACGTCGAGCAGTGGCAGCAGGCCGTGATGCAGGCCCTCGCTGCGCAGCTGCTTGAGGCAGGCCAGCGCGTGGCCCGACAGCAGCAGCTTCAGCATTTCGTCGAACAGGCGCGCGGCCGGCACGTTGCCGATCAGGTCCGCCAGCGGCTTGATCGGGTCGCGCGTGTGGGGTTCGATGTCGAAACCGAGCTTGGCCGCGAAGCGCGCCACGCGCAGCATCCGCACCGGATCTTCACGATAGCGCGTGGCCGGATCGCCGATCATGCGCAAGAGTCGTGCGCGCATGTCGGCCATGCCGTCGTGGTAATCGAGCACCGTTTGCGTCGCGGGGTCGTAATACATCGCGTTGATCGTGAAGTCGCGGCGGGCCGCATCTTCGTGCTGCTCGCCCCAGACGTTGTCGCGCAGCACGCGGCCGCTCGCGTCGACCGCGTGGGTGCGGCGGTCGAGTTCGTCGCGCTTCAGGCGGCGCGGCGGGGCCGCATCGTCGGCGGCCGCGGGGGCCGGGGCGGGGGCGTCGGCCGGCGCATCGACGAGCGCGCGGAACGTCGACACCTCGATCAGCTCCTGGCCGAACTGCACGTGGACGATCTGGAACCGGCGGCCGATCACGCGGGCGCGGCGAAACAGGCGCTGCACCTCGGTGGGCGTGGCGTCGGTGGCGACGTCGAAATCCTTCGGTGCGATGCCGAACAGCAGGTCGCGTACCGCGCCGCCTACGATGAAGGCGCGGAACCCGGCCTGCTGCAGCGTGTCGGTCACGCGCACGGCGTTGCGCGAGATCAGCGAGGGATCGATGCCATGCACGGCGGCCGGCACGATGGTGGGATCGGTGCGACTCGCGGCGACCTTGGCGGCGTCGCGTGCGGCCTGCTTTTTCGCCGCGGCGATGGCCTCAGGCGAGGAATCGGGGGCGCCGGAATGCGGGGCGTCGTCGTGGGCGGCGGTGTCGTCCTGCCCGAGCAGCTTGCGGATGAATTTTTTGATCACGAGGCTTGGAAGAGTTCGAGGATGCGCCAGCCTTGCTCGCGGGCATGGGCGCGCAGCGTGTCGTCGGGGTTGGTGGCGATCGGGTCGGTGACTTTCGCGAGCAGCGGAATATCGTTGTGCGAATCGCTGTAGAAATAGCTGTGTTCGAAATCGGCCAGCGATTTGCCGAGCGAGGCGAGCCACGCTTCGGTGCGCGCGATCTTGCCTTCGCGAAAGCTCGGTAGGCCGGTGGCGCGGCCGGTCAGGTCGGAGGCCGGATGGCCGTCGACGGTTTCGACTTCGCAGGCGATCAGCGTTTCGACGCCGAAGGCCGTGGCGATCGGCCGCGTGACGAAGGCATTGGTGGCCGTGACGATGCAGCACAGATCGCCGGCTTCACGGTGCTGGCGGACCAGATCGACGGCGGCCGGCAGCATGGCCGGGCGGATCACCTCGTGCATGTACTGCTCGTGCCAGGCGTCGAGCTGGGCGCGCGGATGCTGCGCGAGCGGCGCCAGCGCGGCGGCCAGATAAGCGTGGATGTCGAGCGTGCCGGCCTTGTAGTCGGCGTAGAAGCGGTCGTTTTGCGCGCGGAAGCGCTCCGCATCGACGAGGCCGAGCTTGATCATGAAGCGACCCCATTCGTGGTCGCTGTCGGTGGGGATCAGCGTGTGATCGAGGTCAAAGAGTGCCAGATTTGTCATGGAGGGGCATTTTACTTGAAGCTACTTGATCCGGCCGGAAGCGCCGGCCGCGACGGCCGCTTCGCGCTCCAGCGTGGCCAGCAGCGTACGCAGCAGCGGCAGCGTCACGGCGCGTTTCTGTTCGAGCGAGAAGCGATCGAGTGCATCGAGGAGGGCCATCAGGCTCGGCATGTCGCGCCGGTAATGGGTGAGCAGGTAGGCGGGCACGTCGTCGGCGATCGCGATGCCGCGATCCTTGGCGGCCCGCTTGAAGACGGCGGCCTTGTCGGCGTCCGACAGCGGCGCGAGATGGAACACCAGGCCCCAGCCTAGCCGCGTGCGCAGGTCCTCGCGCACGTCGAGCGCGAGCGGCGCGGCCGGCCCCGCGCCGACGAACGCGCTCGACGGATGGGCGCGCACCTCGTTGAACAGGTTGAACAGGGCGATCTGCTGGGTGTCGCTCATCGCGTCGATGTCGTCGACCGCATACAGCGAGACGCGCGGGTCGAACGCGATCGCGCCGAGCGGGCTTTGCGGCGTCAGGTAGCGCGCGCTGCCGTAGGAGGTGTCGTAGACGAGCGCTTGCAGCAGATGGCTGCGGCCGCTGCCGGCTTCGCCCCATACGTAGAACGAACGGTCGGCCACCGGGCCGGCTGCGAGCGCGAGATCGAGCCGGCGCAGCCGCGACACGAGTTCGTGGTTCGCGCCGATGGTGAAATTCTCGAAGGTCCGGGGCGGCGGGGTACCGAGGTCGAGCGTCAGTTGACGGGTGGCGGTCACGATGCGGATCGGTCGAGGTCGGGCGCGCGCCATGCGCCGGCGGCCGTGCCGGAGCCGCCGCGCCGATGCGCAAACGCCACGGCGCAGGCAGCCGCACGCGGCGTGCCGCCAGGGCGCGCAGGCCCTGAACGGCGCGGCCCGCGCGGCGGCGCATGGCGCGGCGTGGCGGGCACGATGGCCTGCGATGAAATCGGGGACGATTCGGACACGATGGTTTCCGTCGAAAGATCGGCGCGGTAATTCGGCCGGGCGTCCGGCTTCGGGTAAAATCGCATTTTACCGACCTTCTCGCATTCCCCCATGACTTCTCCGAAATCCGCTCCCGACGCCCAAGGTCTTTCCTACCGTGATGCGGGCGTCGACATCGACGCGGGCGACGCGCTCATCGACAAGATCAAGCCCTTTGCGAAGAAAACGCTGCGCGAAGGCGTGCTCGGCGGGATCGGCGGATTCGGCGCACTGTTCGAAGTGCCCAAGCGTTACAAGGAACCGGTGCTGGTGTCGGGCACCGACGGCGTCGGCACCAAGCTGAAGCTGGCGTTCCACCTGAACCGCCACGACACGGTCGGCCAGGATCTGGTCGCGATGAGCGTCAACGACATCCTCGTGCAAGGCGCCGAGCCGCTGTTCTTCCTCGATTACTTCGCGTGCGGCAAGCTCGACGTCGACACGGCCGCCGACGTGATCAAGGGCATCGCGAAGGGCTGCGAGCTGTCGGGTTGCGCGCTGATCGGCGGCGAAACCGCGGAAATGCCGGGCATGTACCCGGATGGCGAATACGATCTGGCCGGCTTTGCCGTCGGCGCGGTCGAAAAGAGCAAGATCATCGACGGCAGCACGATCGCCGAGGGCGACGTGGTGCTGGGCCTGGCGTCGAGCGGTATCCACTCGAACGGTTTCTCGCTGGTGCGCAAGATCATCGAGCGCGCGAATCCCGATCTGAACGCCGAATTCGACGGCCGCACGCTGGCCGATGCGCTGATCGCGCCCACGCGCATCTACGTCAAGCCGCTTCTCGCGCTGATGGCGAAGCTGCCGGTCAAGGGCATGGCCCACATCACCGGCGGCGGTTTGGTCGAGAACATCCCGCGCGTGCTGCGCGAAGGCCTGACGGCCGAGCTCGACCAGAACGCATGGACGCTGCCGCCGCTGTTCCAGTGGCTGCAGCAGCACGGCGGCGTGGCCGACGCGGAAATGCATCGCGTGTTCAACTGCGGCATCGGCATGGCCGTGATCGTGTCGGCAGCAGATGCCGATGCGGCCGTGGCCGACCTGAGCGCCGCGGGCGAGCAGGTCTGGAAGATCGGCAAGGTGCGTGCGACGCGCGAAGGCGAGGCGCAGACG
>NZ_BAAILN010000159.1:50819-54012 GCF_054589155.1 Burkholderia sp. 3C | reverse complement strand
GCCCCTTCTTGTTTGCCGGTCGTTTGTCGGCTATTTGTCGGCTATTTGCCGGCATCCCTCCGGAATCGTCTGGCGCTTCTTCAGCCGTTCGCGGCGAGCACGCGTTCCAGCGCATCCACCGCGCGCGCCGGCGCATCGTCGGCGCAGCAATCCACCACGATTCGCTCGGGCATCGAGCGCAGCCAGGTCAATTGACGCTTGCAGAGCTGGCGCGTGGCGAACACACCCTTGTCGCGCATGGTCGTGTAATCGGTTTCACCGTCCAGATATTCCCAGGCCTGCCGGTAGCCGACGCAGCGCATCGACGGCAGCCCCAGATGCAGATCCTCGCGACGGCGCAGCCGTTCGACCTCGTCGATGAAGCCCGCGTCGAGCATCGCGTCGAAGCGCGTGGCGATGCGCGCATGCAGGACCGAGCGGTCCGACGGTTCGAGCGCGACCGGCACGAAGCGGTAGCGCCGCGCGGCATCGTCCTCGCGCGGCGGCGCGGCGAGCAACGCCGACATCGGCTGGCCGCTCAGCATGAACACCTCGAGCGCGCGCTGGATGCGCTGCGCGTCGTTCGGCGCGAGCCGCGCGGCGGTGGCCGGGTCGATGTCGGCCAGCCGCGCATGCAGCGCGGGCCAGCCGTCGCGCGCGGCGTCTTCATCGAGTTGCGCGCGCACGGCCGGGTCGGCGGCGGGCAGATCGTTGAGACCCTGCGTCAACGCCTTGTAGTAGAGCATCGTGCCGCCCGCGAGCAGCGGCAGCCGCCCGCGCGCGACGATCTCGCCGACCAGCCGCAGCGTGTCGGTGCGGAAATCGGCGGCGGAATAGGCGTCGGCGGGATCGAGGATGTCGATCAGGTGATGCGGCACGCGCTCGCGCTCCTCGCGGCTCGGCTTGGCCGTGCCGATATCCATGCCACGATAGACCAGCGCCGAATCGACGCTGACGATCTCGACCGGATGGCGCGCAGCCAGCGCGAGCGCGGCGGCGGTCTTGCCCGAGGCGGTCGGGCCGAGCAGGCAGGCGACCGTCAGGCGCGCGCGGTCGTCGGTGCGGTGCGGCGCGCTCATTGACCGCGCATGAACAGGCGGTCGAGATCGCCGAGCGTCAGTTGATACCAGGTCGGGCGGCCGTGATTGCATTGGTCGGCGCGTTCGGTGGCTTCCATCTGGCGCAGCAGCGCGTTCATTTCGTCGAGCGTGAGGCGGCGGTTGGCGCGCACCGCGTGATGGCAGGCCAGCGTGCCCAGCAGTTCGTGCTGGCGCTCGGTCAGCACGCGCGAGCCGCCGAATTCGTGCAGATCGGCCAGCACGGCGCGCGCGAGCGTCTGCAGGTCGGCATCCTTGAGCAGCGCCGGCACCGCGCGGATCGCGAGTGTGGTGGGCGACAGCACGGCCAGATCGAAGCCGAGCGCGTCGAGCGTCTCGCGTTCCTCTTCCACCACGCCGATTTCCACCGGCGTGGCCGCCATCGATACCGGCAGCAGCAGCGGCTGCACGGCGATCGCCTTGTCGGTCAGCGCGTTCTTGAACTGCTCGTAGAGAATCCGTTCGTGTGCCGCGTGCATGTCGACGATCACGAGCCCCTGCGCGTTCTGCGCCAGCACGTAGATGCCGTGCACCTGGCCGAGCGCGAAGCCGAGCGGCTGGTCGTCGTGCGCGGCATGCGCCAGCAGCGTGCCGGGCGTCGCGCCGAACGGGGTGGGCGACGGTTCGGCGGCCAAGGCGTTGCCGGCCGACGACGTGCCGGTGGTGTCCTTGCGGCCGTACAGGGCGTCGTAGAGCGCGAGCGGTTGTGCAACCGGCAGCGTGCCCTGGGTCATGCGCGACTGGCGCATCCAGTTGCTGCCGGCGTGGTTGCCGGCCGAGCCGCCGCCGCTGCCGAATCCACCGCCAAGGCGGCTCTCGGCCAGATTGCCGATGCCGCCGGCGCCGCCAGCCGCATTGCCCGCCGTGCTGTCGCCAGCCCCCGCGCCCAGCGCGAGCGCCGGTCGCTCGAACACGGCCGGCGCGCCCGACGGCGTCAGATGCGCGGCATGGCCGCCCGCCGTGGTTTCCGGCGAAGCGCCCGCGTGCCGCGCCAGCGCGCGCTGCACGGCGTGGAACACGTATTGGTGGATCGAGCGCGAATCGCGGAACCGCACCTCGATCTTCGACGGATGGACGTTGACGTCGACCGCTTCCGGCGGCAAATCGAGGAACAGCACGTAGGACGGATAGCGGTCGCCGTGCAGCACGTCCTCGTAGGCCGCGCGCACCGCGTGCGTGAGCAGCTTGTCGCGCACGAAGCGGCCGTTGACGTAGAAATACTGCTGATCGGCGCGCCCGCGGCTGGCCGTGGGCAGGCCCGCGCAGCCGTAGACGGCCAGCGGCCCGGCCCGTTCGTCGAGCGGCAGGTGGGCAGTGGCGAAGCTGTCGCCGAGGATCTTCGAGACGCGCACCGGCGGTTCGCTCGCGTTCCAGTGCTCGACGGCCTTGCCGTTGTGCAGCACCGAGATCGCCACATCGGGCCGCGCCAGCGCCGCGCGGCGGATCATTTCGAGGCAATGGCCGAACTCGGTCTGCTCGCTCTTGAGGAACTTTCGGCGCGCCGGCGTGTTGAAGTAAAGCTCGCGCACTTCGATCGTCGTGCCGCGCGTGCCGGCCGCCGGCGACAGCGCGCCGGTGTCGGCGTCGATGCGCGTGGCGTGCGACGCCTGCTCGGTGCGGCTCGTGATCGACACGTCGGCCACCGAAGCGATCGAGGCCAGCGCCTCGCCGCGAAAGCCCAGCGTGGCGACCGATTCGAGTTCGTCGAGCGAGCGGATCTTGCTGGTCGCGTGGCGCATCAGCGCGAGCGGCAGTTCGTTTTCGGGGATGCCGCAGCCGTCGTCGGTGATCGAAATGCGCTTGACCCCGCCTTCGTCGAGCACGATGCGCAGGCTCGATGCCCCGGCGTCGAGTGCGTTTTCGAGCAGTTCCTTGACGACGGATGCGGGACGCTCGACCACCTCGCCAGCCGCGATCTGGCTGATCAGCTGGTCGGGCAGCGGCTGGATCGCGCGCAGCGGGCGCGGGCCGGGCGCAGGCACGGCCGGGGAGGCGGTGCCGGCGTCATCGGCGGCGGAATCGGTGAATTCGGACATGGCGGAATTATAACGACGCCGCGGCCGGCTCACCGACGGCGCATCCGGCCCCTTGCATCCGCTTGCATCCATCCGCTTGCA
>NZ_BAAILN010000159.1:47971-50671 GCF_054589155.1 Burkholderia sp. 3C | reverse complement strand
GGCAGCGCCTGGCCTTCAGGCGCTGCCGCTCCTGCACTGTCTCGAATTTGAGGGAAACGCATTTGGATACGCTGCTCCATTTTTTCGGTCTCGTCCTGCACATCGATGCGTTCCTCGGCCAGTTCATCCGGCAGTACGGCGCCTGGGTGTACCTCGTGCTGTTCCTGATCGTGTTCTGCGAGACCGGGCTGGTGATCCTGCCCTTCCTGCCGGGCGATTCGCTGCTGTTCATCGCGGGCGCGTTCGCCGCCTCGGGCGAGATGAGCCTGGCGGGCCTGATCGTGCTGCTGCTGGTGGCGGCCACGCTCGGCAACACCGTCAACTACCTGATCGGCTGCGCGATCGGCCCGAAGGTGTTCGACACGCGGGTGCCCGTGCTCGAGCGCTTTCTCGACCGCGCCGCGCTGCAAAAGACGCACAACTTCTACGAGCGCCATGGCGGCAAGACGCTGGTGGCCGCGCGCTTCATTCCGGTGGTGCGGACCTTCGCGCCGTTCGTGGCCGGCGTGTCGCAGATGGGTTTCGCGCGCTTCCAGTTCTTCAATATCGCCGGCGCGTTGCTGTGGGTGCTGCTGCTGACGCTGCTCGGCTATTTCTTCGGTAACATCCCGTTCATTCGCCACTACCTGAACGTGATCGTGCTGGTCGGGATCGGCGCGGCTGCCGTGCCGGTGGTGATCGGTGCGCTGTGGAAGCTGTTTCGCGGCCGCTCGAATGCGCCGCGCACGGGCGAGCAGGGACGCGGCTGACGGTCCGCACCGCGCCCGCATCGCGCAACGCACGCCTTGCAAACGACAACGCCCGCTCGGATCGAGCGGGCGTTGTTTTATGTGGCTTCCGGGTAGCCGCCGGCGTCAGTCCGCCGAGCGCTGGATCGTCGGCGTTTCGGGCGTCGGATAGCCTGCGTCGCGCAGCGTATCGAGGATCGCGTGCTGGCCGTCGCAATAGACCTGCCAGTAGGTGCCCGGCGGCGTGCTCGGGCGCACGAACAGCAGCGGGCCTTCCGGCGTGAACTGCAGGATGCCGATGTCGGGCGCGGGCGCCGTCATCACGTTCGGGATCTTCAGGATCGCCTCGCGCAGCTTGGCGATCGCTTCCACGGCATCCACGCCGTTCGCGATCTTCGCGGTCAGATCCACGCGACGGTGCGTCGTCGCACTGTAGTTCGAGATCGTGTCCGAGAAGATCTTGTTGTTGCCGACGATCGTGACGACGTTGTCGCCCGTCAGCATCGTCGTGCTGAACAGGCCCAGTTCCTTGACGGTGCCGCTGACGCCCGCCGCCGAGATCGAATCGCCCACCTTGAACGGGCGCAGCACCTGCAGGAACACGCCCGCCGCGAAATGCGCCAGCAGGCCGCCCCAGGCCGTGCCGACCGCGAGGCCGATGCCCGCCAGCAGCGCGGCGAACGAGGTCGTCTGGACGCCGAACACTTGCAGGATCGCGAGGATCAGGACGACCGTCAGCAGCACGCTGACCACCGAGGACAGGTAAAACGCGAGGGTCGTGTCGACCTTGCCGCTGCGCTGCACGAGCCGGCCGAGCAGGCGCGTGGCGAGCCGGATCAGCCAGCGGCCGACGATCCACAGCGCGATCGCCGCGATCACCTTGAGGCCGAAATCCATGCCGCGCGTCAACAGGAATTGCTGCGCGTTTGCGAGATCCACCATACGTTCTCCTGAACGATGAAATCGGGGCGCGACATGCGCCCGGCTGCGCAGTTATACCTGCGCGAGCCGGCAGGAGCAACCGGCCGAGATCGATCGTGATGGAGTCAGCGATGCGCGCCGTTGTGCGGGGTGCGCGGCGTGAACGGCACCTGTTCGACGGTGCCCTGGTGCGCGACGATCGCCGTGCTTTCGGGGATCTCCTCCCAGGCGTTCGGCAGATCGACGAGCGGCTCCGACAGCACCAGGAACGCGTCGTCGCCTACCGCCGCGATGCGCGGATCGTCGGGGTACAGCTCGTGTAGATGGCGGAACGACGTGCTGTGGAACAGCGTGCGCGACTGGCGCTCGCTCGAATAGCGCACCGCGACGATGCGTTCGCCGTCGGTGGCGCACACCGTCATGTTGATCGGGTTCTCGACGCGGTGTCGAGCGGCCGCTTCCTCGATCGCGCCGACCATCCGCTCCAGCGCCGGCAGCGGCGTGTGTTCGAGGCCGAACGTCAGCGCCAGGTGGAACATCACTTCGGAGTCCGTCGAACCTTCGACCGAGTGGAACAGCGCCGGATCGATGCGCATCATCAGGTCATGGCGCAGCTTGTGATAGCGGCGGATCAGCCCGTTATGGACGAACAGCCAGCGGCCGTGCCGGAACGGGTGACAGTTGGTTTCCTGGATCGGCGTATCGGTGGCCGCGCGAATGTGCGCGACGAAGTGCGGCGAGTGGATCGCGCGCGCCGCTTCGCGCAGGTTGCGATCGTTCCAGGCCGGGTGGACCGAGCGGTAGCGGAACGGGATTTCGTCGCGACCGCCGTACCAGCCGATGCCGAACCCGTCGCCGTTGGTGGTGGTCGCACCCAGGCGCGAGTGCAGGCTTTGGTCGATCAGGGAATGGCGAGCCCGGAACAGGACGGTTTCGAGCTGGATGGGGTTGCCGGTGTAGGCGAGCCAGCGGCACATGGGGGGAGCCTCCTGCAGCGAATGGGCGGGCGCGCGCGGGAACGTCACGCCGAAGCCGGACGGGATGCTGGCGA
>NZ_BAAILN010000159.1:0-47859 GCF_054589155.1 Burkholderia sp. 3C | reverse complement strand
GGGCGTCCGTGCGGCCCCGGGTTGTGCAGCACGGACGCGCGCGCCGCGAATGCGGCGCGCGCAGGGCGCGATGCTTACTTCGGTGCGCGGCCGTAGGTGTCCTCGAAGCGGACGATGTCGTCCTCGCCGAGGTACGAACCCGATTGCACTTCGATCAGTTCGAGCGGGATCTTGCCCGGGTTGCTGAGACGGTGCGTGGCGCCGAGCGGAATGTAGGTCGACTGGTTTTCCGTCAACATGATTTCCTTGTCGCCGTTGGTGACCAGCGCGGTGCCCTTCACGACGATCCAGTGTTCGGCGCGGTGGTGGTGCATCTGAAGGCTCAGTTGCGCGCCGGGTTTCACGACGATCCGCTTCACCTGGAATCGCTCGCCCTGGTCGATGCCTTCGTAGTCGCCCCACGGGCGAATCACGCGGCGATGCGTGATCGATTCGTGGCGGCCGGAGGCGTTGAGCCATTCGACGATTTTCTTGACGTCCTGGGTCTTGTCGCGGTGGGCGACGAGCACGGCATCGGCGGTTTCGACGATCACGAGGTTGTCGACGCCGATGGCGGCGACCATGCGGTGTTCGGCGCGGACGTAGGTGTTCGTCGTGTCGTGAGAAAACACGTCGCCGATTTGCGTATTGAGCGCGGCGTCGCGTTCGGCGATATCGGCCAGTGCGCTCCAGGAGCCGATGTCGTTCCAACCCAGGTCCGCTGCTTCCACGACGGCGGCACGGTCGGTTTTTTCCATGACGGCATAGTCGATGGAGATGTTCGGGCAGGCACCGAACACTTCGCTATCGAGGCGGACGAAATCCGCATCCTTCTGAGCGGTTTCTAGCGAGCGCTGTGCATTCTGTGCGATTTCCGGCGCGTGACGTTCGAGCTCCTCGATATATGTCGAGGCTTTCAGCATGAACATCCCGCTGTTCCAGTAATAGCGGCCATCCGCGAGGAAGCGAGTGGCGGTTTCCGCGTCCGGTTTCTCTACGAAGGCATCTACGTGATAGACCGGCTTGCCGTCTACAACGGCTTTGCTGCGGCGGATATAGCCGTATCCGGTGTGAGGTTCGGTCGGCGCGATGCCGAACGTGACGAGATGGCGATCTGTCGCGATCGTGGCGGCCTCGAGCGTTGCCTCGATGAAAGCGGCTTCATTCTGGATCACCTGATCCGACGGCAGGACGAGGAGCATGGCATCGGGGGACTCACGGAGTGCCAGCAGTGCCGCGATGGCGATGGCGGGCGCCGTGTTGCGACCCACCGGCTCCAGCACGACGGATAAAGGCGTGACGCCGATCTGGCGCAGCTGTTCCGCGACCAGGAAGCGCTGTTCGTTGTTGGTGACGACGATCGGATTGGTCACGTCCGGGATATGGGTGGCGCGCACCGCCGTTTGTTGAACCAGCGTCGCGTCGCCCACAAGCTTCAGGTATTGCTTGGGGTAGCCGCCGCGCGACATCGGCCAAAGCCGCGTGCCGCTGCCGCCGCACAGAATTACCGGGTAAATCATCGTGTTGCTCCACTTGTTGACGTCGGTGCCAGTCGGTTTCAGTCCAATCGACAATATTAAACACTGGATATGAGTCGAGAGAAGTCAGAAATCTCTCTTTGTATTCTTTATGTCGCGCGTAATCTCCAGAGGAAATGCGCGACGACATTGCGCGTCCATCGACATACCTTGACGAACAGGCGCAGAGGGCCGGAACGAATGGCGGTGAGCGGGCGCGCGGCCGGCTCGGCAAGCTGATTGACGATGGCCTCTGCGCAGGTGAAACGCCCGAGGCGCCAATCCCAATAGATCGGATAGCGTAGCAGGACGCCGGCCACCAGCATGTCAAGTGTCAGCGGGCGTTCGCGCCAGCGTTGCACGAGTGCGTCGGTAGTCAGTCCCCATCCGGCATAGAACGGCAGCCCGTATGTATGTACGGTTTTGCCTCGGAGCAGCGCTTCGAAGCCCGACAGTGACGACAGCGTGTGGACCTCATCAACCGCTTCGATCAGGGAAATCATGTCGGACGAAGCGTCTACGACATCTGCCACGGACGTGTTTCCAATATGGCCGACGCGGTTGCCGGACAAAACGTCCGGGTGCGGCTTGTAGACGATGAAGGCATCGGGTGCGAGTGCGCGCACTTCGGTCAGTAATGCCTGCGTGGTGGTGATGCCTTGTGTACCGAGCCGGATCGATGCATCGTCGGCAACCTGCCCGGACACCAGGATTGCGCGTCGGCCTGCCGGGACTTTCCAGGTGGGCTTGCAGCGACCAAGATTGTATTTCGTCAGACCATATTTTACGATGGCTTGGCGCACATGTGCTGCGCGTAGCAATTCGGCCGGTGTGAATGCGACAGAATTCAGAATGGCCGTCAATTCATTCGGACGGGTCGAGTCGAAATAGATGCCGAGTCGATCGATCACCTGGCTGCACGGTGCCACCATGTCCGATCCAAGCCCAGTCGAATGCAGGAAGCCGTCTTCGATTCTGATGTGACGGGCTGATTCATGCAGTCCAGCGGCCGACCTTCCTCCCCATATTGCGGCGATTTCTGTTGCTTCGATATCCTCAGCATGCGCTACCCAGCGCAGTTTTGCACCCCCGGCCGTCAGGTATGGCGTCGCGAATGGGCGCTTCCACCATTGAAATGCTACGCCTGTCACGACCTGCAAATCTGCGAATCGGTGGGCGATTTCATGCTGAAGTTCGATGAATGTCAGGGCTGCGTCGAGTGTGCCGATGTTGTATGCGATCGGGTCGAGATAGGAGGCTGCGTGCAAAAACACAGCTTCGAACAGCATGTCGATGCTGGGGGCCGCTCGGTGCACCGGTGTGATGAGGTAGTCATGCGTGAGGCCCCATCCGGCATAGTATGGAGTACCGAACACATGGACCGGGACGCCGGCAAGCAGCGCGCCCATCCCTTCCGATGCCGCAACCACATAAAGCTCATCGACCATGGCGAGCACTTCGTGCAGGGAGTGGTCGATACTGAGACGTCTTATGCCATCGGGTAAAGTGCGCTGTTTCGACAGCCAGTTGCCGTTGCCTTCATCCGCTGACGGAAACAGCCAGAAGTCCCCATCGGGGTGTGCGGCTTGTGCAGTGCGCAGCATGGCGTCGAAGGCTGCACGCCGTCGGCGCTGATTGCTATGGGCGTTCGTCAGTGACGTCTGGCGTTCATCGATCAGCACGATGCGCCGACGTGCCGTTACGGCATACCAGTCGTCCGGCAGCGATACGATACGGTGCCGGACGTGCAGGGCATCGGACCGCAAAACGCGTTGCATCAGGGAGACAAGTTCGGGTGATGGGGCGGACGCAACTTCCGTGTCGTGCAGCCGTGACGCCAACGTGCAGGCAAGTGCATCCGCAGCGTTTGTACTGGTTGCACGCACATCGGTAGCGAACCAGGATAGCGGTGCATGTCTGCCGCCTCTGCCCGGCAGAATCGGGCCTGCAAGAATGGCCTTCTGCCCGGACATGTCCTTAATGCGGGCGTGTATCAGGGCTGTTCGATAGCGGGTGTCGCGCTTCATTGGATCAAGGATTCGATGAAGCTGTCGATACGTGCGAAGTGGTCGGCCCAAGTCGGCTCGCGAAAGCTCACGCTCCTGGTCACCTGCGCCTGGCGTTCCGGGCTGTCGCTATGCGCATAACGCAGGATGCGTTGCATCCATGCCGGCCCGTCGAGCGGATCGAGGTAGTCGGGAATGTCGTCGGCGATTTCGTGAAATACTGACAAATCGCTTGCGATCACGGGGATCTGCATTCCGAGTGCTTCGACGAGCGGCATGCCGTAACCCTCGACAAACGACGGAAAAAGCAGGGCTCGGCAGTGCCGAAGCCACGCATGCAGCTGATCGTCGTCGCAGTCGGAAATCTCGATTACGGCATCGCGCAACGGCGCGCACCGCTCAAGCATGTCGACTACGTTCTCGCACTCCCAGCCACGGCGGCCAATGATGACAAGCTTGGGTGCTGCACTGCCCAACTGTTCCACGATGCGTCGCCAGACGTGCAGAATGAACCAATGATTCTTGCGAGGTTCGATCGTTCCGAGCATCACAAAGTAAGGGGTGGCCAGCGGCGCAGTCGGGTTCGTGCTCGAGCGATATCCTGCGGCGAGCGGGGCCACCACGCACGGCGGCATTGGCAGGCCGGCCTGATGTGCTTCGCGCGCAAGCGCGCCATGGGTGTCCTCGGAGTTGGCAATCAGTCCGTCTGCGTTGCGTAGCGCGGTATGAATCCGGCGTCGGTGGCTGACGTCGACGCCTGGGCGGCAGTATTCCGCATGAGTGAGAGGAATCAGGTCGTGAATCATGAACACGGTGCGTATGTTGCGTCGGCGCATCGCCTCGTAATAGCGCGGGTACTCCATGCCGTTGTGGCTGGTATGCAGCAGTACTGCTTGATCAAATTCGACGCGGCGCGGATTCAGGCAGGCACCGATGAGCGCGCGGCGGATCTCCAGCCGGCCTGGGCTGGACGACGAGACAAGATCGAACGCCCGTGAGGAGGCATGCTTCGTCAACACTCGGGAATATCCGCTTTGACTGACGACGGCGTGCGCCCGGGCACGATAGTGCTCAAGGTAGGCGAGTCCGACTCGATCGACTCCGGTAGGCAACAGCCCTGCCGATCGGCGGGTCAGCAAGCGTGAAACATCCAGACAAACATTTAATAGCTTTGCAATATTCATGCGGCATGCAATCTGTTAGGAATGCTGTGCGGAAATGGGGCAGATGTGGGAAATTGCGCCAACTATACGCAAATTTATTCTGCATCGTGAGACAATCGCTGGCCCTTCCTCATGGCTGACCGGATTGTATAAATGGCAAGTGTGAAACGCAGTGTGCGGTTGGCAACGATTGTCGTTGCTTTGATCGGGTTGGGCGCATGTTCTGCTATTCCGACATCTGGCCCCAGCCGCTCGCAGGTCGATTCTGCTGGCGCGAAGGGCAATCCGCAAGGCGTCCAAATTGTTGACGTTACGGACGCCATAGCGCACGCGCTTTATGCCGAACGCAAGCACTCCGACTTCGCGACCGTACTTGGCGACGACCGATCTTTCCGCCAGCAACTCGGCGTGGGTGATTCGGTGGAGATATCGATCTGGGAAGCACCGCCCGCAACGTTGTTCGGTGGTGGCGTGTCTGATAGCAGCGCCGGTAGCGCACCGAGTGGCTCAAAGCCGACCACGCTGCCGCTGCAGGTCATCGACGGTGACGGCAGCATCAACGTCCCGTTCGTGGGTGCTGTAAGGGCGGCAGGGCAAACTCCGGCGCAACTTCAGAAAACCATCGCTTCGCGTCTGAAGAATATCGCGCACGATCCGCAGGTGCTCGTGCGGTTAGCGCATAACGAAACCTCGTACATTACAGTCGTAGGCGATGTATCGAACAGTACGCGCATGCAACTGAGTGCGCGCGGCGAGCGCCTGCTGGATGCATTGGCATCGGCGGGCGGTGTGCGCCAGTCGGTCGACAAGATCACGATCCAGATCACGCGCGGCAACGAGGTGACGTCCTTGCCGCTGCAGTCGATCATTAGGGACCCTCGGCAAAACGTGCCGCTGCGAGCTGGAGACGTAGTGACTGCGCTGTATCAGCCGTACAGTTTCCTTGCGCTGGGTGCCACCGGGAAGAACGAGGAAGTCAATTTCGAGGCACAGGGTATTACGTTGGCTCAGGCGCTCGCTCGCTCCGGCGGTTTGCAGGATTCGCGTTCTGACGCTCAGGGTGTGTTCATCTTCCGGCTTGAGGACGCGAAGGCGCTCGCTTGGCCCGATCAACCTGTTCGCACAACGGCCGATGGCAAGGTGCCCGTCATTTATCGCGTCAACTTACGCGATCCGAATACCTTTTTTGCTGTCCAGAGCTTCATGATGGACAACAAGGACGTGCTGTATGTCTCTAACGCGCCGATTACCGAGATCCAGAAGGTGCTGAATCTGGTCTTCACGGTGGCTTACCCGGTTGTGACAGGGGTTCAGTCGTTCAAGTGATGCGGCGTTCTGCTTCTGTTCTGCGTCGTGATTGCCCGGTGACTCCAGGGCGATTGCGCCCGGTATTTTCGAGTGGGGGCGCACGGCGACAGCGGATACCACGATACACGCAATACCTATAGCAGGAATTGCAGGCGAAATATCTACATTGACTCAAGGGAAAATATGAAGACGGCTGTTATTACCGGTATTACTGGACAGGATGGTGCATATCTTGCGGAATTTTTGCTTGAAAAAGGCTACCGTGTCTATGGCTCATATCGCCGGAACAGTTCGGTCAACTTTTGGCGTATCGAAGAACTGGGTATCCTCAATCATCCGAACCTGAGCCTTGTCGAATACGATCTGACCGATTTGGGTTCGAGCATTCGTCTGCTGCAGAGCACCGAGGCGACCGAGGTATACAACCTCGCGGCCCTGAGCTTCGTCGGTGTTTCGTTCGATCAGCCGCTGACGACGGCCAATATCACCGGGCTGGGTGCTGTCAACTTGCTCGAAGCAATCCGCATCGTCAATCCGAAGATTCGCTTTTATCAAGCAAGCACCTCGGAAATGTTCGGCAAGGTGCAGTCGATTCCGCAGACGGAAGCTACGCCGTTCTATCCGCGCAGTCCGTATGGCGTCGCCAAGCTGTATGCACATTGGATGACGATCAATTACCGCGAGAGCTACGATATTTTTGCGGCCAGCGGCATTCTGTTCAATCACGAATCGCCGTTGCGCGGCCAGGAGTTCGTGACGCGCAAAATCACCGATACGCTGGCGAAGATCCATTTCGGAAAGGCGGATCTGCTCGAACTCGGCAATATGAATGCGTTGCGCGATTGGGGTTACGCCAAGGAATACGTCGATGGCATGTGGCGCATGCTGCAGGCCGAGCAACCTGATACGTACGTGCTGGCAACGAACCGCACCACCGCGGTGCGTGATTTCGTTTCGTTGGCCGCGAAGGCTTGCGATTTCGACCTCGAGTGGAGCGGTGCAGACGAGAACGAGGTTGGCATCGACCGAAAGAGCGGCAAGACGATCGTGCGCGTGAACCCGAAGTTTTATCGCGCGGCCGAGGTTGATCTGCTGATCGGCGATCCGCAGAAAGCCAAGGACGATCTGGGCTGGGAGCCGAAGACGAGCCTGGAGTCGCTGTGTCAGATGATGGTGGAAGCCGATCTGCGACGCAACAAGATCGGGTTTTCATTCTGATTCGAGAGTGGTGATTCTTTCGGCGATTGGTGAGGGTGTCAGATGCATATGATAAGCAACGGGTATCGCTGCCCCTCGCCAGCAAAGCGTTCCAAGCATCGCTGCCAACATATGTGAGATCGCGGTTCGCGATCGCGAGCACGGCGCGTGATCGCTTGCGTCAGCACCATGCCCGCGGAGGACGCGGGGCCGAAAATCGGTTGGTGCGGTTACTGTGGATATTGAAAATATGTCGCTTGTGGAAAGTACGAAGACCATTGCCGTTGTCGATTATTGGCCGACGATCGAGAATGCCGAGACAGAGTGTATTCTGCGCATCAAGTCCGCCTTGCAGGCACTGGGCTGGGCGTGCGTGTCGATCAATCGCCACGGCTATCTTGTCGACGACGCGCTTACACACATCGATGAACTGCAGGTCGAGTTCGTACTTGCCTTGCATTTCGATTCCGCCAAGTCGTGGCGCGCATTTACGTACTATGCCTTATGGAATCCTCTCGATTTCTATTTTCAATGGAATTATCGAGAGAAGTCGGAAAACATACTGTCCAACGACGCTTTCCTGTCGTGTGGATCGAAGGTTGCCGACGATCATGCCCGACGACTGCTCAAGGGTGCCGGCCGTGAGGCGAGTGCCCCGTTCCCGACGCTCTTCCATGCAGTTCACGAGCCGGTTGTCACGCCGGCTGTCGGCCGCGGCAAGCTGTTCTATGTCGGTATCAACTGGGAAGCCTTGAGTGGGCGTGGTGGCCGTCATCATGAACTGATGAAGCTGTTGGACCAGCGGGGCATGCTCGATATCTATGGTCCCGAAATCTTTCAGAATGTCCGCGTCTGGGACGGTTATGCGTCGTATCAGGGTGAAATCCCGTTCGATGGCAAGACGCTGATCACTCGCGTAGCGCAATCCGGTATCGGGCTCGTGCTGTCGTCGGAAGCGCACATTAAATCGGGATTGATGTCGAGTCGACTGTTCGAATGCCTGTCCGCCGGCGTGCCAATTGTCTGTGATCAGAACCGGTTTGCCAGCGACAACTTCGGCGATCTGCTGTTCTATATCGATACTACGCAGCCCGCCACGGCGGTGGCTCGCAGGATCGAGGAGCATGTCACCTGGATTCGCGAGAATCCCGCGCAAGCTATCGAGCGCGCGACAAAAGCCCAGCAGATTTATCTTGAGCGTTTCTCGCTCGTCGAGAATTTCCGGCGTCTTAGCGAGTCTGGCCCGCATCGCGACGTCGTTGCACCCGACACACCGGGGAGCGAGCTCAACACGGTGTTCATCGCCGATGAATGCAATCCGGAGTTCGTGTCGAAGATCCGCGCATTTGCGTTACACATGGCCGGCAAGCAGCGGGTCCATGCTTACGCACTGATTCCCGAGACGAGTTCAGCGGCACGCGTCGATGAGATCACCCAGGCATTCCAGGGTATCGAGATCGTTCGATTCAACCGTAATGCGCAGAATTACATTGAGTCGGCGGAATCCGTTATCGGAAAGCTGACGGGCATCGTGCAATCCTTGTCGAGTGATGCAATCTACCAGGTCGTGCCGCCTTGGGAACGTCCGGTGTGGCCTACGATCGAATCGATGTGGGCGCAACTCGATGCCCAGCCGGAAATGGGTTACATCTCCGGCGGCTTCACGATATTGGAAAATGTCGGCAAGCCGCATGAAGGCCGTGCCACGTTTCTCCGGCTTACGCGGTTGAGCTCCATGCTCGATGCGAGCGCCTATTTCTCCTGTGCGTCTACGCTGTATCGTCATTCGGCTTCGATGGCCGATGTATTCGCAACCTTTGTCTATACGCCGTATTTCTGGCAACGGTTGCTGTCGATCGCCTATCAGCGGTTCGAGAAGGGGTTTGGCGACGTACGTGTCGCCTCCGTTGTGAATCACGAGTATTACATTGTGCACCATCGGGTTTCCAGCCATGAGCAACTGATGCGCGAGTCGGAGTTGATCACGGACGTTCTCGGTATCGAATATGCCGATCGGAACTTGCGCGCCGCTGCCGTGGTGCACGGTCAACTGGTCGAGCCTATGGCTTTCGTAAAGCAGGTGGATCCGGCCGCAGCGCGCGCGTTGCTGGTCAAACTGTACGATTCGGTGAAGATGCCTAAATTCATCTCCGCACCGATCCAATGGCTGTGGAAGAAAAAAGTCATTTAGGACTATCTATGAACAAGTACTTCGTAACAGGTGGTCACGGGCTGGTGGGCTCTGCGGTTTGCCGGCAACTCGAGTTGAATGGTGTGTCGTTCGTCGCACCGCGGCGCGCGGATCTGAACCTGCTCGATCGTGAGGCGGTCGAGCGCTTCATCGCCGACGAACGCCCGACCCATCTGATTCATCTGGCTTCTCAGGTGTTTGGTCTCCAAGGTAACTTGCGCAATCAGTTGTCATCGCTGTCGTTGAATACGCGTATCAACGAAAATCTGCTGGCCGGCCTCGGTGGCAGTTCGGTCAAGAAAGTGTTCTTTGCGGGCACGGTGGCCTCGTATCCATTCCCGTATCTCTCCATTCCCCTGCGCGAAAGCGACATGTTCAAGGGGCAGCCGCATTTCGGAGAGTATGGCTATGCGAATTCGAAAATTCACGCGTTCCATTACTTGGAATTGCTGAAGAAGTACAACGATATCGACTACGTGTACGGCATCTTCACCAACATGTATGGGCCGAACGATCGTTTCGATGTCGAGAACGGGCACGTTGTACCTTCCCTGATTCGCAAAGCAGAGCAGGCCGCTGCCAACGGTACCCCGCTCGACGTGTGGGGGCGGCCCGATACGACGCGTGATTTCATGTATGTCGACGACGCAGCACGAGCCGTTGTGCATTTGCTGGATGCCGCGACGGGGCTGGTCAATATCGCGTCTGGCGTCGAGAGCACGATGGGCGACCTGGCTACGGCCGTGAGCGCGGCCGCCGGCCTTACCACGCCGATCAATTGGCTGTCTGATAAGCCGGTTGGTATTCCGCGTCGCTCTGTCGATATCGCTCGACTCGCGGAAACCGGATTCGTCGTGAACACGAACCTGGACGGGGGCGTTGCCACGACCTACCGCTGGTTCAAGGACAATCTCGCTTCGGCACGACTCAAGTAAGCCCTTCGGTCCAGGCCTGTCTCGTATCGTCGCGCGGATCCAGTTCGTCGGTCGAGGGGCGACTGGTGCGCGAGTCTTATTTCTGGAGCATGGACGTATTGGGTAACGAGAGCAGATCCATGCAGGCCTGTGACGCGATACGATTCAGTGCGCACACGTTTGTGCATCGCTATTTGTTGCGCTGGTTCGACGTATGGTGGGTGCCAGGCGGCGTCGCTGCGACGCGACGCGCCTTGGCGAATGCGATTCGGCGGCCGGCGATATTGCCGCCGCAGCGTCAATTGTTTGTCGACGTATCGATCATTGCCGCCAGCGACGCAGGAACCGGTATTCAACGCGTCGTGCGCTCGATCGCGGAGCATTTGCTGGCCGATCCGCCGGAAGGCATGACGGTGCATCTCGTGCGCGCGACGCGCAAACTGCCGTATCGCTACGCGACGCAGTACCAGCGTCAGTTGACCGGAAAGGCGGTTGATGGGAGCGATGCCGCGGCCGATGACGTGGCGCCGGACGTGCGTCCAGGCGATATTTTTCTCGGACTCGACTTGTGCAGCCGCCCCTTGCCGATGCGGCAGCGTGAGCTACGCCTCTGGCGCAAATCTGGGGCGCGTTGCGCCTTCGTCGTCTATGATCTGCTGCCGCTCGTGCGTCCCGAATGGTTCACGTCGGTGGCATCCCGGTCGTTTCAGCGCTGGCTCGACACGCTTGCAATCCATGGTGATGCCCTATTCTGCATTTCGAATGCGGTCGCCAACGACGTCAGTGCATGGCTGCAGAATCGGATGCATCTCGATCGGGATGAAATTCTGGTCGATTGGTTTCACCTGGGGGCCGATTTTCGGCCAACCGATTGCGTTCCGAGTGCGCCGCGAACCACGCTACTTCCTCGCGCGAGGGAGATCACGACGCCAACAGTTCTGATGGTCGGTACGGTAGAGCCGCGCAAGGGGCATGCCGAAATACTGACGGCCTTCGAGGCGCTCTGGGGCGAGGGTGTCGAGGCACGTTTGGTGATTGCCGGGAAGCAAGGCTGGAAGGTCGATGCGCTGGCCGAGCGGATCAAGGCATTACAGAGCCGCCCGGGTCGGCTGGTCTGGATTAACGATGCAAGCGATGCCGAGCTTACGCAGTGGTATCAAAGCGTGGACGGCGTGATCATGGCGTCCGAAGCCGAAGGCTTCGGCTTGCCGATCGTAGAGGCTGCGTTACGGGATATCCCGTTGCTGCTGCGCGATATTCCGGTGTTCAGGGAAGTAGCGGGCGAGCATGCGCGTTATTTTGGCGGCGCCGGGTCGTCTGGCGTCGTAGACAGCCTGAGGGATTGGCTACGTGAACTCGAAGAGGGTGCTGCGATTCGCAGCAAGGCTATGACGGTGTTGACCTGGCAGCAGAGTGCTGAGCGGTTGGGGCAGTTGATTGCAAAGCTTCGTTGAGACAAGGAATGATCATCGAGCTGCCAACGCGGCCGGCTTCGATGGTGTGACGAGAAAGTTGAAATGGGCCGGCACAATTGTGCTTGCCGAGACGGATTTTGGGGAATGATGGAATGGACAGTTCTTATCTGCTGAACAACTTTCGCGAAGTCGGGACGCAGGACGAGCCTCGCAAGCGGTCCGCGCTCGAATATGCTTATCAGGTCAGTCGTGTTGACTACTCGTTTGATCAGTTCGAGCGCAAGCTGTCCGAGTTCAGCAAATCGTACGTGTTCGGTGGCGAGGCCGACGACTATTACTACACTTCGATGTTGGCCACGTTCGAACAGCATGAAGTCGACTTCGATGCGTTGTTCGCTGCCGTCCTGAACAAGATCGTTCTGCAACTCGAATTCCAAACCCGACATTTTACGTCCGGTCATGGCCCGGAACTGCTGGTTTGCGATGCGCCCAAGAATATGTTCTATGCCGCGATGGCGAACGCAAGTACGTCGGCGGGGGTGGTGCTGGGTGAGCCGTCGCTGCGCATGATGCCGGAGTGGACTTCGAACCTGCCGCATATCGAATACAACTACGACAACATTCACAGTCGTAATTTGAGCGAGCTGACCGTTTTCGCGGAATCACTTCGTCGTAAGGTCGGAGCGCTTGCCGTTTCGTTGCCTGCCGATGTCGAGCGTTTTAACTTGGCAGAGCGTTATGCTCCATTTGCACACTGGGTGGATGAAAACACGACTTATGTGTTTTGTGGCAAGAAAACGGTAGTCGCGAAGTTGAAACAAGAGTTATCGGATCGATATCCCGATGCGGTTTGCCATAGCCTGGATTACGTGTTGAAATCGTCAGCCGCGCATGAGGAAAAGGCGATCTTGGTCGTCGATGGGCTGTCCGTCCTTCCGGACATCGAGATAGTCTGCTTCGATATTCTCGAATGTCGTTTCACCACGGCCGCAGCCAGCGAAAACGATGATTTCCGCAATTTGAGCTTCTCGGAAACAGAGTTTTTCACGCCGATGGAGCCGAAGAAGATCGTGAGTTTTGCGCCGATTTCGTCGGAAAATTCGTTGAAGATGTCGTCGCAGATACAGTTCTGCAACGATGTCGTGACTATCCGCAACGGCTCGATCGCCGCGCAGCGTGGCTCGGTCGATTCCACTTACATCCATTTTGCGGAAAACGGCGAGATCGCGATGGATGCGGGCAACGAGATCGCGCGTACCGAGATGACCGAGCTCTTCCGCAGTGGTACTGAT
This sequence comes from Burkholderia sp. 3C, assembly GCF_054589155.1. NCBI lineage: Bacteria > Pseudomonadati > Pseudomonadota > Betaproteobacteria > Burkholderiales > Burkholderiaceae > Burkholderia > Burkholderia sp. 3C. Next base: position 34,877 of record NZ_BAAILN010000159.1, on the reverse strand, counting down.
GTCGGCGGTGTCGTTACCTCACATTTGAAGCAGGGCAGAGTGCTCAACGTCGAAGGGCCAGCCATGCCGCTGACGTTTACGCCGGACGTCCATACCTTCTTTTCGCACTTCATTTTGCAGTGCTTCCCACGCATCCTGATCCTGCGCGAATTGGGGATCCCCGATGCCAAGATTATCGTGCCGCACAATCTGCGAGCGAAGCAACTGGCCATGCTTCGGCTCGCCGGTATTGCCGACGATCGGATCGTGAAGATGCCCCCCAACGTGATCGTCAAGGCCGATGAACTGATCGTGCCACGTGCTTGGCCGCTCGCGATGTCAAGCCTGACGATTCAGATCTATGAGGAACTGCTGGGCCGCGTCGTGAAGACGCGCCGGCGTCCCATGAAGAATTTGCTGATCAGTCGCGAAAGCCGCCGAACTTGGCGCAACATGATCAACTATGATTCGGTCCGCAGAATCCTGACCGATCGCTATCATTTTGAAGAAGTGAAGCCCGAGAAGCTCAGCATCGAGGAGGAGATCGACCTGTTCAACCAGTCGAAGGTCCTGGTCGGTGCCGAGGGGGCGGGCATGTACGCATCGGTGTTCTCACAGGAGAACTCGCACGTTGTCAGCATTTGCGACGAGGACTACATGATGCCGATCTTGGGCACTATCGGACGGCTGCGCGGATTCAATCTATACCATGTGTTTGGAGAGAGCTTCCGATCGACCCGCGACATGGGGCGGCGCTTGCCCTATGGTCATTGCGATTTCACGGTCAATCCCCTGGATGTGGCGGAATTGATGGAACAGTTGATTTGAATACTCGCGACAAACTGTTTTGAATAACTGCCAAGGTAACTACTGTGACGACTAGTAATACGGAAAAACGCTCCGATGCCGCTGCGCAGCCCACGCGCATCCTTTTTGTCGGAGAGGTGCAGGCCCTTGGCATGTATCGCCACTTTCAGCAAGTGTTCGGTGCTGCAGGTGCTGATGTCTCGCATGTTCACTTTGTCGATACCAACGACGACAAGTGCCTGGATGCGGTCAATGCACTTGTCGGCTCGGCTGCGCACGTTGTGTTGCAGATCAACCCGAATCGGCTTGCTGTCTGCACGTCGATCTCGGATTATCTGAAGGGGCGCGATGGCATTTCGGTCCTCAAGGTGCCGATGTTGTTGTGCTCAAGCCTTTGGCCAAACGATTGTTACGACAGCGCGCTGCAAGGGTCGGGTTTGTCGATCGCCGGCACGCGTGGTGATTCGCGGCTCAAGGCACTCGTTGAATCCGATGATGTGTCGGAAGACGAAGTATTCGAATACATTGGTGGAGAAGGGCTGAACGAGGCGGAAGTCGAGGAAGCCTTCGAGTTCGACAAAAATCAATGGTCCTTGCTGCAAAGCGAGTGCGGTTGGAGTTTCTACGACTATCTGATCGAGAAATTCTCGACCGTGAAACTGTTTAATTCGCACACGTTGCCCGCCAATGCGTCGCTGCAGTTGTTGGTCGAGAAGATCGAATCTTTCCTCACACTCAACGACAAGTATCGCTCGGAGTCGCGTCGTCTGATGTCGTCAGACGAAATATTGCAACCCGATACCCCGATCCATCCGCGTATCGGTACGATCCTGAATCTGACCTGGGTATCCGAAAGCAAGAAGTATCAGATCTACGGCAGACGGATGGATTACCGGCGTTGGGTTACCGATTACGCGAAATTCTATGCGCCCATGCTTGAATTTCCGCGCAGCCGATTTTCCGATCGGTCAACTGAACTCAATGCGGAAAATGTCACGCGCGCTGGAGAGCGGACCGCCTCGGGTAACCGGGCCGCGAGCGAACTGCACACTTCCGGCGATCGGTCGCTGCAGGGGTTGATTGCCCGCACTGACCGCTTGTTCATACTGTGTGTGATCGTCCCGTTCGTGTTGTCCGCGCTTTATTTCGGCCTTATCGCTTCGGATGTCTATGTTTCTCAGTCGTCTTTCATCATCCGCACGCCAAGCAAAAGCAATCAGTCGAGCGGCTTTGTTGGCCAGTTACTGCAGACTACCGGCATCTCGCGCGCATCGGATGATACCTATGCGGTCAACAACTACCTGACTTCACGCGACGCATTGGTGTCCCTGAACGTCGGCTCCCGCTACGAACAGGCGTATAGCGGTTCGAAGGCCGATATCTTGAGTCGCTTCGGTCTGTTGCCGCAGCAGCGCACCTTTGAAGACCTGTTCAAGTATTTCCAGAATCACGCTGAAGTGCAGTTTGATTCGGATACCGGAATTTCGACACTGGAGATTAATGCGTTTTCGGCACCGGAAGCCAAGCGTGTGAACGAGGCACTGCTGGAGTTGGGCGAGCAGCGGATCAATCAGATGAACGATCGGGCTCAACAGGATCTGGTGACCTATGCGCAGCGTGAAGTGGTGCTGGCCGAAACGAACCTGAAGCAGGCATCGACTGCGCTATCGCGTTACCGTGACAAGCAGGCCGTATTCGACCCGAATCTGCAGTCGTCGATGATTCTCCAGGGTATTAGCAAACTGCAGGGAGAATTGGTCGCGAGCAAGATCCAACTGGCGCAGCTCAAGGCGGTGTCCCCCAGCAATCCGCAGATCGGTGCGCTCAACGTCAAGATCAAAACCCTGGAAGAGCAGGTGGACGCTGCTTCGCGCAACGTGACGAACGGTCAGGCGTCGCTGGCATTCAAGAGCCCGGCCTACGAGCGCCTGGAACTCGACAAGCAGTTCGCCGACAAACAGCTCGCGGCCGCAGTGACGGCGCTCGAAACGGCGCGCAGTGATGCGCAACGTCAGCATCTGTATCTTGAGCGCATTTCTCAGCCGAACGAGCCCGACAAGGCGCTGCTGCCGCGTCGCGGCAGAACGGTCCTGGCGATTCTCGCCATTGGATTCATTGTCTGGTGCACGTTGAAGCTGCTGATTGCGAGCATCAAAGAGCACCGTGACTGAGGCGGTCAAATTGAATACTCATTTTCGGGAGTTTTCCGATTCGCTGAAAATTCAGGGGCGCGTGTTGTACGCGCTCCTGATGAGAGAGATCATCACGCGCTACGGCCGGCACAATATCGGTTTCGCCTGGTTGTTCGCCGAGCCGATGTTGTTCTCCATCGGCGTCGTGATTCTATGGAACGTCGCTCACAACGAAGGGACGAGCCACCACATCAGCGCGATTGCGTACTCGCTGACCGGCTATTCGACCATTCTTGTGTGGCGGAACACGATCGGGCGATGCGTGATGGCGGTGGAGCCCAACGCGTCTCTGCTCTATCACCGCAACGTGCGCGTCATCGATTTCTTTCTCGCACGAATCCTGCTCGAATTACTGGGCACGACGATGTCGATGATCATTCTGTTCATCTTCTTCATGTCGATCGGGCTGATTCCATTGCCGCATGATGTAATGAGCATGCTTATCGGCTGGGTACTGTTGTGCTGGTATGCGGCGGCCATGGGGCTCTTGGTAGGTGGGCTGGTGGAGTTCAGCGAGGTTGTCGAGCGTTTGTGGCATCCGATTGCCTACTTCCAGCTGCCTGTGTCGGGTGCGTTGGTGATGGCGGCGTGGTTGCCGGAATCGGCCCGCAATATCGTGCAGAAATTTCCCGTCGCGAATTGCGTCGAGTTGTTTCGGCATGGCTACTACGGCAACGAGATTCGTACCTACTACGATATTACTTACGTAGTCCTTTGTAATCTCGTGCTGACCTGCTTGGGGTTATTTGTCGTGTCGGCGGCTGCGCGCCGGGTGGAGCCTGAATGATCGAGCTTGATAACGTGCAGAAGTATTATTCGACGCGAAATGGTCAACGGCTGGTTCTCGATGGAATCAACCTGACGATTCGCCCAGGCGAGCGCATCGGTATTTTGGGGCGCAATGGAGCCGGCAAGTCGACCATCATCCGTTTGATCAGCGGCTCGGAACTGCCAAGCTCCGGGAATATTACTCGCAGCATGAGCGTGTCCTGGCCGTTAGCATTTTCGGGTGGCTTCCAGGGTAGTCTCACCGGTATCGACAACCTGCGATTCGTGTGCCGGATCTACAAGACTTCGTTTGAAAAAGCGCTGCCGTTCGTGGAGGAATTTTCTGAGCTTGGCGAATATCTGCGCGAACCGGTCAAGAAATATTCGAGTGGTATGCGTGCACGTCTTGGCTTTGCCATTTCGATGGCGATCGAGTTCGATTGCTTTCTGATCGACGAAGTGATTGCCGTGGGCGACCGGCGCTTTCATGAAAAATGCAGCTATGAGTTGTTCGAGAAGCGTAAGGATCGCGCGATGATCCTGGTTTCGCACGACGCGGTAACCGTGCGTGAGTATTGCGACCGTGCCTGCGTTCTCGAAGGCGGACGGCTGCATCACTTCGACGATATTGGCGACGCTTACGACTTCTACAACCATCTGTGACCCTGCCCGATACCCGGCACCGTTGGCGGAGCCGGGCATCATGTCATTGGGGCCACCATGTCCAGGTTGGCGGAGACGAGTAAGTGATGCGCAGTATGTCGCCTGGCGCAATGGGAAAGGGCGCGATGGCGGGACCACTGGCGAGTCGATGCCCGTTCAGCTCGATTGCGCTGACCTTGCCGCCCTGGATCGACACCAGGGCGCGTTCGCCGAGCGGATTGCGCAAAGGTGTATTTGAGGTGGGCATCTGCGGTGTGACGATCGCGCGATCACCGTTGTAGCCGGGGCTGTCCGTGATTTGGTTGCTGCTGATTCCGGCATTGGTGATGCCGTTGGTCGGTGCCTGGTTGCCGCCCAGATCGACGCTGCCGACCGTGACGTGGCGGGAGGCCGGATCAATCTCGATTCCATAAGCCTGATTACCGGTGCCGCGGCCGTAGCTGTCGCCGCCGGAGCGTCCGCCGAAAACCCTGATACCCGATGCGTTTGGGCCGATTACGATGCCGCTGCCCTGGCTCATTTTGAGAAAGCTGTTGCCGAATACATTGGGCGACGCCAGGTTGATGTTCTGACCGCCAGCCATGTAGATGCCGTGCCTGCGCCAGCCGCTGACTTGCGCAGGCGACAGCGTTGCATTGATCACTGCTTGTGGGTAAGCATTGCCGCGATCGGTGCCGTCGATCAGGATTCCGTCCAACCCCGATCCCGACTGCCCCTTGATCGTTGCATAGATTGTCAGTTGCCCGATGTATTGAGAGCCGTTGCCGGACGGCCCCCCCACCCACACGCCAGCTCGGCCCGCGCCATCGATATAGCCGCCCGGTGCGAGCGTGGGTTCGAGTATCAGCTTGTTGTCGGTGCCCTGCTCGATGTGCACATTGTCCACTACCGATTGGCCGACGTAGTAGGTGCCGTCGAGCGTGACATGCTCGCCCGCCGAGATAACGATGCCGTATTTCCAGCCTTGCATGAGCGGGCCATTGATATACGGGCTCGTGATTTCGACCTCGGTGGGTAGGTCGACCGCACCGACGCCAGCCCGGTAGCCGTCCGCCTCACTCAACGCGCGCAGTGATATCGCGGTGTCTGAATTGCGTGTCGGGTCGGCGGCCGGCTCGTAGTTGCCAGGTGCGATGATCTGGTCCAGCTTGACGCCTTGACCGCCGTACAGGACCAGGCCGTAGGCGCCATTCGTAAACGAGGCGCGAATCGTCGATTGCAGCGGAGATAGCAAGATCAGATGCGGCCGGCTCTTCGGCGTCGCATTGGTATGGAAAAAGCCGATATCGAGGATATCGTTGCCGACCAATGCGGTAACCGGGTTGGTCCCCACGATCAGGTCGACGATGTCGGTGCGAGTGACGATAACCGTGGCCGACTTGCCGGCCCCGCGCAGCCGCACGTGGGGGTGCGCTTCGTGAAGCGTCGAGGTGATCAGATAGATGCCGGCGGGCATATCACATGTGCCGCCCATTGCTTTCATCGACTGGAAATCGATGCAGGCCTGTATGGCGTGTGCGACGTCGATGGAGGCTTTGCCCGACCTGACGTCGGCGATTTGTGCCGGTGTCATGAAGTCGAATACGCTGATGGTGTCCGACAATTTGTCGGCAAGCGGGCGCGCGACGCTGCTGGGGGCCTGCAATCGGAACGTCGCTGCCGTCGCAGCGATGGCTTGCGTTTCGGCAAGCGCGGGCGGCTCGTGCATGAGGCCCAACATGAGGCCCAACGTGAGGCCCGTCAGGCCGGCACGAGACAGCCAGCACCGAGGCTGTCGTGTCGTGCGATCTCGCATCGGTCGCCGGATGTCGTTTCTCATGTCGTTGCGAGGTGAAGTGGAAATGAGTCAGACTCCCGCTCGGAGAGGAACGTTCTGCGCGTGTTGCAAGTTCGCTCCCGCCTCGGATCGAGCCGTGTGCTAAAGGCGAAGCTGAAATCCCCGTTGATATAAGTTTGGTATGTCACATTCGTAGTGCTATATTTGCGGATCATTTCCGGTAGAGGGTCGACCGGCGACGCAATGTCGAAGGCCGCGATCAGGGTTTGCTGAGCCAGGCTTATTTTCAGGTTAATTCGTCCCCTCCATACATGCCTCGCTCGTTTCTTGTGCTGCAAGGCACGGCATCGCTGTTTTTTAGTCGGCTGTCCGATGCACTTCGTGCACGCGGCAATACGGTACATCGAGTCAATTTCTGTGGTGGCGACTGGGCCTATGATCGCCGGAGCGGCAGCAGCTGTTACTCGGGCGAACTGAGTGCTTTGCCGGGTTGGTACGCCGAATTCATCCGTCGTGAAGGCATCACCGATGTGCTGATGTTCGGCGATTGCCGTGAAATCCATCGGCATATCCATCCCATATCAGAAGCGCAGCATCTGCGCGTTCACGTGTTCGAGGAAGGTTACATCCGCCCGCATTGGATCACGCTCGAGAGGCATGGCGTCAACGGTCGTTCGCTGATGCCGACGGACGCGGACGAGTATTTGCGACAGCGCGAGCAGATTCCTCCCGCCCCGCCCGGCCAGCCCACCGGCTACAACCTATATGAGCGCGTTTTTCACGACATCGCCTATCGCCTCGCGAATGCATGCCTGGCCTGGCGGTTTCCGCATTACCGTAGCCATCGGCCGCGTAACGGATTGCTCGAATACACGGGGCTGGCAGTGCGTGCCCTGCTGCAGCGTGGGCATCGTCGTCGGGCCGAGTTGGTTACGCGAACCGTGCTGGCGCAGACCAATCCTTACTATCTGTTTCCACTGCAACTGAATTCCGATGCGCAGATTGTCGTGCATTCGCCGTTCGAGGGTGTGCGCGAAGCGATCGAGCATGTTATTCGTTCGTTTGCCGCCGCTGCTCCGCGCGACGCGACGCTGGTGATCAAGAATCACCCGCTCGATACGGGGCTGATCGAATATAGGCATTTCGCGTTGTCGCTGGCGTGTACGCTCGGCGTCGACGCACGCGTGCATTTCATCGATTCGGGCCATCTGCCCACGCTGCTCGAGCACGCGCGCGGCGTGGTTGTGGTCAACAGCACGGTGGGTCTGTCGGCCCTACATCACGAACGCCCATTAGTGGCGCTTGGTAGTGCGATCTATAATATTCCCGGCCTGACTTGGCAAGGCACGCTCGACGATTTCTGGTTGTGCGACGAGCGCCCCAACATGACCCTCTACCACGCGTTTCTCGACTACGTGATGCACCACACGCAGATCAACGGCGATTTCTACACGCGCACCGGCATCGCAATGGCGGTGGCGGGCGCGGTCGACCGTCTGGACCGCGCGGATGCCTGAGCCGTTGGTTCGTCACGTCGCGATCACCGGCGCGAGCGCGGGCCTGGGCCGCGCGCTCGCGCTCGATTACGCCGCGCCGGGCATGATGCTCGGCATCGTGGGCCGCAATCCCGCCGAACTCGAATCCACGGCCGCTGCCTGCCGCGCACGCGGCGCCACGGTCGAAACCGGCATCCTCGACGTGCGCGACGCAGCCGCTACCGCCGCCTGGCTGACCGCCTTCGACGAACAACACCCGATCGACCTGCTGATCGCCAACGCAGGCGTGGCCAGCACGATCGCGCACGCGAACGACTGGGAAGATCTGGCGCGCACCGCCCGCGTGATCGACACCAACCTCTACGGCGCCCTGCACACGGTGCTGCCCGTGATCGACCGCATGCGCGTGCGCAAGCGCGGCCGCATCGCGATGGTCAGCTCGATCGCGGCGCTGCGCGGCATGGCGATCTCGCCGGCTTATTGCGCGAGCAAGGCGGCGGTCAAGGCCTACGCCGATTCGGTGCGCCCGTTGCTCAAGCGCGACGGCGTGCGCGTCACGGTGATCCTGCCCGGCTTCGTGAAAACGGCCATGAGCGACGTGTTCCCCGGCGAGAAGCCGTTCCTCTGGAGCGCGGAGCGAGCGGCGGCCTACATCCGCCGCCGGCTCGACGCGGGCCGCAGCGAGATCGCGTTCCCGGCGCTGCTGACGCTCGGCATGCGCCTGCTGCCGCTGCTGCCGGTCGCGCTGGCCGATGCGATCCTCGATCGCCTGTCGTACCTGCCCGCCGAGGACGCTCCACGGTGAGCGGCCACCTGATCCCGACGCTGGCGGCGGCCGTGGCGCTGTCGTTCGCGCTCGACGCGATCGCCGTGCCGCGCGCGCCGCTGCGCCGGCCGCCGCTGTCTTTGGCGCTTCACATTCTTTCCGTACTCTTTCTCGCCGACCTGGCGCTCGCGCTGACTTCGCGGCCGATTTTCTCGGCGTTCGTGGCGCTGGCGCTCGTCGGCCTGGTGGCGGCCGTCAGCAATGCGAAGTATGAATCGCTGCGCGAGCCGTTCGTCTTCACGGATCTCAGCCTGTTCAGCCAGTTGTTCTCGCACCCACGGCTGTATTTGCCGTTTCTCAGCGTCGGCAAGGTCATCGCGATCGGGGTGGGCATCGTGCTCGTGATCGCGGGCTTCATCGCCGAGCCGCCGGCGGCGCACGGCTCGGCGGCGTTCGCCTGGCTCGCGGTGGCGCTGCCGTTCGCGCTGGCGCTGGGGATCGCCGCGCGCCTGCCGCTCACGCTCGACCCGAACGCCGACCAGCGCCGCCACGGCTTCTTCGCGGTGTTCGTCGCCTATTTGCTGAACGGTCTGCGGCCGGCCACGTTCCGGCGCTTCCGCGAGGTCATGGCGCGTGCGCCGTTCGCGGCCGGCGAGCCGGCGCGGCGCCCCGACGTGATCGTGATCCAGAGCGAATCGTTCTTCGACGCACGGCGCCTGGGCGACGAGATCGAACCGGGCCTGCTGCCGCATTTCGACGCAGCGCGCCGCGAAGCGGTCTGGCACGGCGAGATGGCGGTGCCGGCATGGGGCGCGAACACGATGCGCACGGAATTTGCGGTGCTCACCGGCACTGAATCGGCCTCGCTCAATTACGCGCGCTTCTATCCTTACGCTTTCGTCAGGCACAAGCTCGCCTCGCTGGCGGCCTGGTTCGGCCGTGGCGGCTACGACACGGTCGCGATCCATCCCTATTACGCGGATTTCTTCGGCCGCAACCGCGTGTTCCCGCTGCTGGGTTTCGAGCGGTTCCTCGACATCGGTCACTTCACCGCGGCGCCACGCGCCGGCCCGTACGTGTCGGACGCGGCCGTGGCCGACGCGATCCTGGACGAACTGGCGCTGCCGCACGAGCGGGCGCGTTTCGTGTTCGCGATGACGATGGAGAATCACGGCCCGCTGCACCTGGAAACTGTTCTGCCTGGCGAAGCCGCTTCACGGCATACTCTCGGCGACGGTTCCGCATGGCGGGATTTGACCGCCTATTTGCGACATATTGAAAATGCAGATGCAATGATCGGCCGCCTGCTGGATCATCTGCGTTCGAGCGACAGAGAGACGGTCGTCTGTTTCTACGGCGATCACGTTCCGGCCCTTTCCAGGGTTTTCGACCGTCTGGGCGCAAGTCCGGAACACAGTGACTATTTCATCTGGCGAAATTTCGGGCCAGATATTCCCGAACGTCGGGACGTGCGGGCCGCCGAACTGGGCGGCTTGTTGCTGCAAGCGACACAGCTGGGGCGGAGTCGCGTGGACGAGTCGCGAGCATCAGAGAAAACGACATAACGATGAACGGAAAGATTGCAATTGTTGGGATCGCCTGCCGCTTCCCCGGTGGCGCCAATAATCCCGATGAACTCTGGAGCCTGCTGCGCGACGAGCGAGATGCCGTCACGCAGATTCCGGCCGAGCGCTTCGGGACGGAGTTCTATCAGCATCCGTCCAAGCGCGAGGCGGGCAAGAGCTACACGTTCTCGGCCGGTGTGCTCGAGAACATCGCCGGCTTCGATGCGGCATTTTTTGGCGTGTCGCCGCGCGAAGCGGCGCAGATGGATCCGCAGCAGCGCCTGCTGCTCGAACTGGCCTGGGAGGCGTTCGAGCACGCGGGCGTGCGCCCGCAGGACATGCGCGGCCGCAATTGCGGCGTGTTCGTCGGCGTGGCCAGCCCCGATTACGGCAACCGCAGCGTCGACGATCTGAACTCGGTCGATCCGTATTCGGCCACCGGCAACACGTTGAGCATCGCCTCGAACCGCGTGTCCTACCTGTTCGACTTGCGCGGGCCGAGCATGTCGATCGACACCGCCTGTTCGTCGTCGCTGGTGGCGCTGCACCAGGCGGTGCAGGCGCTGCGCTCGGGCGAAACCGAGCTGGCGCTGGCCGGCGGCGTGAACCTGCTGATGCATCCGTTCGGCTTCGTCACGTTCTCGAAAGCCTCGATGCTGTCGCCACGCGGCCGCTGCCGCGCGTTCGACGCAACCGGCGACGGCTACGTGCGCTCCGAAGGCGGTGCGTTCGTGCTGCTCAAGCCGCTCGAGCGTGCGCTCGCGGACGGCGACACGATCCACGCCGTGATCGCCGGCTCGGGCGTCAATTCCGATGGTTTCACGCAGGGCGGCATCAGCGTGCCGGGCTCGGCCACGCAGGCCGCGCTGCTGCGCAGCGTTTACGCGCGCGCGGGCGTCGATCCGCAATCGCTGTCGTATCTCGAAGCGCACGGCACCGGCACGGCGGTCGGCGATCCGATCGAGGCGCGCGCGCTGATCGACGTGCTGTCGTCGGGCCGTCCGGCCGACAAGCCGCTGCTGATCGGTTCGATCAAGACCAACATCGGCCACCTCGAAACGGCGTCCGGCATGGCCGGGCTGCTGAAGGCCGTGATGTGCCTGAAGCACCGCGCGGTGCCGCGCTCGCTGCACTTCGAAACCCCGAATCCGTCGATCGATTTCGCGGGTGGCCGCCTGCGCGTGGCCGACCGCTTCACGCCGCTCGGCGCCGAACACTGTGCGAGCGACGATCAACCGTTGACGGTCGGCGTCAACTCGTTCGGCTTCGGCGGCACCAATGCGCACGTCGTGCTGATGGAAGCCCCGGCCGTGGCGCAAGCGGTGGCTGCGGCCGTTGAGGCGCCGGCCGAACGCCTGTCGCCGCTGGTACTGACGGCGCGCTCGTCGCAGGCGTTCGCCGCGCTGGCGGCGCGTTATCTGGCCGTGCTCGAACGCGGCGCGCACTGGCAGGCCGTCGCGGCCTCGGCCGCGCGTCGCCGCCAGTGGTTCACGCACCGGCTCGTGATCGCGCCGGCCACGGCCGACGAGGGCCGCGCGGCGCTCGCGGCGCTGGCCGAGGACGCATCGGCGTCGCCCGCTTGCGTGACGCGTGGCGAAGCGCCGCCCGACACGGGCCGCGTGGCGTTCGTCTACTCGGGCAACGGCTGCCAGTGGGCCAACATGGGCCAGCAGCTCTATGACGAAGATGCGGTGTTCCGTGCGGCGCTCGACGAAGTCGATGCGCTCTGGTGCGCCGACGGCAGCGCCTCGCTGGTCGAGGTGATGCGCGCGGGCGCGGGCGAAAGCTGGCTCGCCGCCACTGAAAACGCGCAGCCGCTGCTGTTCGCGATCCAGGTGGGCCTCACGCGCGTGCTGGAAGCGCGTGGCGTCGGCCACGAAGCCACGATCGGCCACAGCGTGGGCGAAGTGGCCGCCGCGTGGGCCGCCAAGATTCTCACGCTGACCGACGCGGTGCGCGTGATCAAGATCCGCAGCCGTGCCCAGGGCACGACGCGCGGCACCGGCCGGATGGCGGCGGTGGGCCTCAGCGAGGCCGCCGCGCACGAGGCGATCGCGCGCCTGGGCCTGACGGGCCTGGTCGAAGTGGCCGGCGTGAACAGCGCCGAAGCGGTCACGCTGGCCGGTTCGCTGCAGGGCCTGCAATCGATCGAGGCGGCACAGCGCGAAAGCGGTCGCTTCTTCCAGTTGCTCGATCTCGATTACGCGTTCCACAGCCGGCAGATGAACAGCATCGAGCCGATCGTGCTGGACCAGCTCGACGGGCTCGCGCCGCAGGCCGGCGACGGCAGCTTCGTGTCGACCGTGACGGGCGCACTGCTCGACGGCAAGACGCTCGACGCGCGCTACTGGTGGCGCAACATCCGCGAGCCGGTGCGCTTCGGCGACGGCATCGCGAGCCTGATCGCGGAAGGCGTGCGGATCTTCATCGAAGTGGCGCCGCATTCGATCCTGCGCAGCTACATGAAGCATTCGCTGGCGGCGGCGCAGGCGCAAGGCGCCGTGCTGCCGACGCTCAAGCGCGGGCAGGGCAGCGCCGCGACGCTCGACGCGTCGATCCTGTCGGCGATCGCGCATGGCGCGACGGTCGATCTCGATCGCTTCGCGCCGGCCGTGCCGGGCGCGGCCACGGTCGCGCTGCCGACCTATCCGTGGCAGCACGAATCCTACTGGCTGGAGCCGACCGTCGAGGCCTACAACCTCGTCAATCGTCACCGCGATCACCCGCTGCTCGGCTACCGCCTGCACGAACATGCCTACGGCTGGGAAAACCAGCTCGACCCGGCCAAGCTGCCGCTGCTGGCCGACCACGTGGTGGACGGCGGCGTGGCGTTCCCGGGCGCGGGCTATGTGGAAATGGCGCTGGCCGCCGCACGGGTCTACTTCGAAACCGGCACGGCCGCGCTCGAAAACCTCGAAATTCGCGCGCCGGTGGTGTTCCAGCCGCAGCAGGCCAAGCTGTTCCGCCTGCATATCGAGCCCGAAACGGCGATCTTCACGATCGAGACGCGCGACCGCATGAGCGACGCGCCGTGGACGCTGAACGTCACCGGCCGCCTGCTCGCGAGCGGCAATACGCTCGGCGCGAAGTCGCTGGCCGATGCCGCCGCGCTCGACGCGCTGCGCGGCGCCGGCACGCTCGACGGCGCCGTGTTGTACGAGAACACCGCCGTGATCGGCCTCGATTACGGCCCGGCGTTCCGCTGGGTGCGCAACGTGCGCGTGGCCGGCGACACGGCGCTGGCCGAGCTGGCCGCGCCCGCCGCGTGTGGCGACGCCGCCGCGCTGGCCGCCTATCACCTGCATCCGGCGCTGATGGACAGCGGCTTCCATCCGCTGTTCGCGCTGCTCGGCGGCCTCGGCAAGCCAGGCGCCCAGGCCGACCGCGCGGCCTACGTGCCGGTGCAGATCGGCCGCGTCGATTACCTGCACGGCGACGCGATCGACCGCGTACTGGTGCGCATCGAACGCCGCAGCCCGCATTCGGTGGTGGCCTCGTTCGACTTCATCGATGCGAACGGCATCGTCGCGGCCCGCCTCGGCAGTTGCCGGTTCCGCCGCGTCGATCTGCTCGGCCGCCGCCATCATGCGCCGTCGCGTTTCGTCTACACGCTCGAACATCGCCCGCTGCCGGCCGACGCCCGCGCCGACAGCCTGCCCGCGCCGGCCGATCTGCTGCGCGATGCGACGCAGCGCGTCGCGGCGAGCGAGGACACCGCGCGCCGCAGCCAGCATCTGACCGAGATGCTGCCGCTGCTCGACGTGCTCGCGAGCCTCTATGCGCTGCGCGCGCTCGACGCGATCGATGCGTTCGCCTCGCCGATCCTGCCTACCCATCCGCAAGCCGCGCTGGTCGCGCGCCTGGCCGAGATCCTCGTGGAAGACGGCCTGGTCACGCGCGAGGGCGGCCATCTGGTGCGCGACGAGCAAGCCTGCGCGGCGCTGCCGCCGCTCGGCGAACTCTGGCGCGGCCTGCTGGCCGAATCGCCGCATCACAGCGCCGAACTGACGCTGCTCGCGCATTGCGGCAAGGCCTTGCCGCGCGTGCTGAAGGGCGAACTCGATGCGGCGCGCGTGCTGTCGTCGACGGGCAAGGCGCTGGTCGAGCAGTTCTTCGACGCGTCGCCGACCTGGGAACACCTGCACGCGATGATGGCCGCCTGCGCGGCGAGCGCCGTCGAAGGCTGGCAAGCGCCGCGCCGCCTGCGTCTGCTCGAAATCGAATCGACTCGCGGCGACATGCTGCGCCCGCTGGTGGTGCGCCTGCCGGCCGATCGTTGCGAACGCACCATTTGCGGCACGGCCGAACAACTGGCCGCGTTCGATACCGATGCGATGCCGGCGCTCTCGACGGTCGCGCAACTGCCGGGCGAGCGCTTCGCGCTGAAGGCCGATCCGGACGAACTGTACGACCTGGTGCTGGTCGATCGCGCGCTGGCAGGCCGGACCGATCCGGCCGACGTGCTCGCGTCGATCCGCGCGTGGCTCGCGCCGGGCGGCCTGGTGGTGCTGGCCGAATCGCGCCGCAACCGCTTCGCCGACATCGTGTTCGGCCTGCAGGCCGCCGACGGCCGCACCGCATCGCTGACGCCGGCCGAGCTCGAACAGCTCTGCGAGCGCGTCGGGCTGGTGGAGGCCGCGCGTCACGCCGAGCAGAATCTCGAACTCGAAGGCACGCCGAGCCTCGTTGTCGCGCGCCGTCCGCTGGCCGACGACAGCGCGGCCGAGGAAGAGGACGACAGCCTCGACGCGCTGGAGCGCGCCGAGCAATGGGTGGTGGTCACCGCCGACGACGACGCCGAACCGATCGGCACGGTGCTGGCCGACGCGCTGACGCGTGCCGGCCATGTGGTCGAAGCGGTCGAGATGCGGCAGGCGGCCGGTTTCCTCGCCACCATGCCGGCGGCCGACGCCACCCATCTGGTGTTCTGCGCGCCGTCGCCACGCCTGAGCGACCGCTCCGACGCCGACGCGCTGATGCAGGCGCAGCAGTCGGGTGCGATCGCGCTGGCCGGCCTGGTGCGCGCGCTCAACGACGAGCACCGCGCGGCGGGCGTGCGCCTGTCGGTGGTGACGCGCGGCTGCGCGCCGTTCGAGGGCGCCGCGCCGAACACGCCGGCCCAGGCCGCGTTGTGGGGCCTCGGCCGTGTGCTCGCCAACGAACATCCCGAACTGGGCTGCCGCCTGATCGATGTCGATCCGGCCGACGGTTTCGACATCGCGCAACTGGCGCGCGAGTTGCTGGTGGACGTGGCCGAGGAAGAGGTGCTGCTGAGCGCCGCCGGCCGTCGCGTGCCGCGCATGCTGAGCGTCGAGCGCGCGGCCGCGCGCCAGCCGGCCGTGGCCGCCAATGTGCCGGCCGTGCTCGCGTTCGACGCGCCCGGCTCGCTGCGCAACCTCGAATGGTTCGCGCAGGTCGAGCGCCCGCTGGCCGCGCTCGACGTCGAAATCGAACCGGTGGCCACCGGCCTGAACTTCCGCGACGTGATGTACGCGATGGGCCTGCTGTCCGACGAAGCGGTCGAGAACGGCTTCGCCGGCGCGACCATCGGCATGGAGCTGGCCGGGCGCATCGTGCGCGTCGGCCGCGACGTGAGCGGCTTCGCGCCGGGCGATGCGGTGCTCGGCTTCGCGCCGGCCTGCTTCGCGACGCGCGTGGTGACCCGCGCCGACGCCATCGCGCTGAAGCCGGAACGCCTGAGCTTCGAGGAAGCCGCGACGATCCCCACCACCTTCTTCACGGCCTGGTACGCGCTGGTCGAGCTGGCGCGCCTGCGCCGCGGCGAGCGCGTGCTGGTGCACGGCGGCGCGGGCGGCGTGGGCATCGCGGCGATCCAGATCGCGCGTCACTTCGGCGCGGAGGTGTTCGCCACCGCCGGCAGCGACGAGAAACGCGAGTTCGTGCGCCTGCTCGGCGCCGATCACGTGCTCGATTCGCGCAGCCTCGCGTTTGCCGATCAAGTGCGCGTGCTGACGGGCGGGCAGGGTGTGGATATCGTGCTCAATTCGCTGGCGGGCGAGGCGATGGTGCGCAGCATCGACACGCTGCGTCCGTTCGGCCGCTTCCTCGAACTGGGCAAGCGCGATTTCTACGAGAACAGCCATATCGGGCTGCGTCCGTTCCGCAACAACATCAGCTATTTCGGCATCGACGCCGACCAGTTGATGGGCGTGCTGCCCGAGCTGACCGCGCGCCTGTTCGGCGAGGTCATGGCGCTGTTCGCCAACGGCGTGCTGCATCCGCTGCCGTATCGCGCGTTCCCGGCCGAGCGGGCCGAGGATGCGTTCCGCTACATGCAGCAGGCGCGCCAGATCGGCAAGGTGCTGGTCACCTACCCGTCGGGCACGCCCGCGCCGACGCGCGGCTTGGCGGCTGCACCGGTTTTGGCGCTCGATGCTCGGTCGGCCTATCTCGTTATCGGTGGCACGGGCGGGCTCGGCTTCGCCACGGCGCGCCGGCTGGTCGAGCGCGGCGCACGTCATCTGACGCTGGCGAGCCGCGGCGGCCAGCTTGCCGAGGCGGCCCAGGCCGAAGCCAATCGCTGGCGCGACACGCTCGGCGTGAGCGTCGAGGCGGTGGCTTGCGACGTGACCGATGCGGCTGCGGTGCAGGCGATGGTGGCGCGGATCGCCGCGCGCGGCACGCCGCTCAAGGGCGTGCTGCACTCGGCGATGCAGATCGACGACGGCCTGGTGTGCAACCTCGACGACGCCCGCTTCGAAGCGGTGCTCGCGCCGAAGGTGGCGGGGGCCTGGAACCTGCATCGCGCGACGCTCGATGCGCCGCTCGACTGGTTCGTGGTCTATTCGTCGGCCACCACCTTCCTCGGCAATCCGGGGCAGGGCAGCTACGTGGCGGCCAACAGCTTCCTCGAAGCGCTGGTCGCGCATCGCCGCGCGGCGGGCCGCCCGGCGACCTTCATGGCCTGGGGGCCGCTGGAGGATGTGGGCTTCCTGGCGCGCAACGACACCACCCGCGAGGCGCTGCAATCGCGTATCGGCGGGGCGTCGATCACCTCCGACGAAGCACTCGACGCGCTCGAACAGGCGCTGGCCGACGGCATTGCCGGCGAGGCCGTGGTACGGATCGACTGGCAGGCGCTGTCGCGCGGCATGCCGGCCGCCAATGCGCGCCGGTATGCGCAGATGCAGACGCGCGGCGGCAGCGATGCCTCGCGCGACGGCGGCGACAAGCTGCGCGAGCAGGTTGCCGCGCTGCCGCACGACGAGGCGGTGGCGTTCGTGTCCGAAACGCTGCGCGCCCAGATCGCGCGAATCCTGCACATGACGGCCGACCGCATCGCGCTCGACCGCTCGGTGCTGGAAATGGGCATGGATTCGCTGATGGGCATGGAACTCGGCCTCGCGGTCGAGGAAGTGTTCGAGGTGAAGCTGTCGGTGATGGCGATCGCCGACGGCGCGAGCGTGCTGTCGCTGGCGGCCCGCATCGTCGATTCGATCGCGGCGGCCGAAGCCAATGCGGGCGGTGATGCCGGCGCAGTCGATGCGGTGGCCGCGATGGCGGCCAAGCACGCGCTCGACGCCGAGGCGAAGGCGGTACTGAAGGTGGCCGCCAACGACCCGGCCGTGGCCGCCGAGCAGGATCGCGCGGTGCGGCTCGGGGTGGTCAAGTGATGTCGACGGCGGCTGCAGCCGCGCTGCCGGCCGGCTGGCACGCCAGCCAGGGCACGCTCGCGCGCGAGCTGCGGCTCGACGGGCACGGCCTGCATACCGGCCGCCGCGTGTCGGTGCGGATTCTGCCGGCCGCGGGCGACACGCCGGCCACGCGCGGCATCCGCTTTCGCCGTCTCGACGGCGGGCGCGAGCTGGCCGTGCTGGCGGTCGATCCGGCGCTGCGCCGCGCGCAGCCGCTGTGCACCATGCTTCGGAATCCGGAAGGTGTCGGTGTACGCACCATCGAGCATCTGCTTGCTGCGTTGCTGACTTGCGAGATCGATCACGCGGTGGTCGAACTCGATGCCGAGGAGGTGCCGATTCTCGACGGCAGCGCCGCGCCGTGGATCGATGCGATCCGCGCCTGCGGCCGCACCGCGCTGAACGCGCCGAAGCGCTTCATCCGCGTGACGCGGCCGGTGACGGTGGCCGACGG
The DNA here is from genome assembly GCF_054589155.1 of Burkholderia sp. 3C. NCBI lineage: Bacteria > Pseudomonadati > Pseudomonadota > Betaproteobacteria > Burkholderiales > Burkholderiaceae > Burkholderia > Burkholderia sp. 3C. The sequence goes on along the minus strand of NZ_BAAILN010000159.1, from coordinate 16,755 downwards.
CGAGGGCGGTTCGCGCCGCGAGATGCGGCTCGATCCTGCATCGCACTACGAAATGAGCGTGCGCAACGATCTGAAGGGCTTCGGCGAGATGCACTGGAGCGGCGCGCTGACGCCCGCGACGTTCGCCACCGACATCGCGCCGTCGCGCTCCTATGGCCGCGTCAAATGGGCGGTGCCCGCGATCGTGGCCGGCTACCTGCGCGGCGTGCCGATCCTGCGCGGCGCGCGGCCGTCGTGCACGGCGTCGATCGTCGGCAGCCGCGTGCTGGGCGGCATGCGCCTGCCCGACGAATTCGTGCGGCACCGCGTGCTCGATCTGGTCGGCGACCTGGCGATGGCCGGTGCGCCGCTGCTCGCGCGCGTGACGGCGTTGCGGCCGAGTCACGAAATGAACTTCCGCCTCGTCGATGCGCTGCTCTCGGCCCCCGATGCATGGGAATGGGCCGAGTTCGACGCATGACACGGCGGTCTTGATCCAGGTTTTACAGGCGAACGAATCGATGGGATTGGGAGATCATCTCCGGCAGCAACTCGCTGCGAAGGCGCTGAAGCGTCAATTGGACCGCGTGACCGAAGGCGGCTCGGCCGCGGCGCCCGTGCCCGTGTCGACCGCGCATGAAACGCCGCGCAGCCGCTTCGAGGCGATGACGCAGTACCAGCAATTGCGCATCATGCGCGAGATGGGCGAGAAGCTCGGCGTCGAATCGCCGTTCTTCCGCGTGCACGACGGGCTGGCCGGCGCGACCACCACGATCGATGGCCGCGAATACGTCAATTACGCGAACTACAACTACCTGGGCCTGGCGGGCGATGCCGACGTGTCGGCGCGCGCCAAGGCCGCGATCGACCGGTACGGCACTTCGGCGTCGGCCAGCCGCATGGTGGCCGGCGAACGGCCCGTGCAGCGCGAGCTGGAACACGCGCTCGCTTCGTTCTACGAAACGGACGATTGCGTGGTGTTCGTCAGCGGCCACGCCACCAATGTCACGGTGATCGGCTCGCTGTTCGGGCCGGGCGATTTGATCGTGCACGATTCGCTGGCGCACAACAGCATCGTGCAGGGCGCGCAACTGAGCGGCGCGAAGCGCCTGAGCTTTCCGCACAACGACTGGCAGGCGCTCGACGCGCTGCTGGCGCGCGCGCGCCACGAATATCGCAACGTGCTGATCGCGATCGAGGGGCTGTACAGCATGGACGGCGATCTGCCGGACCTGCCGAGGTTCGTCGAGATCCGCAATCGCCACGGCGCGTTCCTGCTGGTCGACGAGGCGCATTCGCTCGGCGTGCTCGGCGCGACCGGGCGCGGCATCCGCGAGCATGCGGGCGTGAACCCCGACGACGTCGACCTCTGGATGGGTACGCTGTCCAAGACGCTGGCCGGTTGCGGCGGCTTCATCGCCGGCTGCCAGCCGCTGGTCGACATGCTGCGCCACCTGGCGCCCGGGTTCCTGTACAGCGTGGGTCTCGCGCCGGTGCTGGCCGCCGCGTCGCTGGCCGCGCTGGAGGCGCTGCAACGCGAGCCGCAACGCGTCGCGCAACTGCGCGAGCGCGGCAAGCAGTTCCTCGACGAAGCGCGCGCGGCCGGGCTGAACACCGGCACCAGCGAGGGCTACGCGGTGGTGCCGGTAATCACCGGCAGCTCGCTGAAGGCGGCGCGCTGGGCCAATGCGCTGTTCGACGAGGGCATCAACGTGCAGCCGATCTTCTATCCGGCCGTGGAAGAGAAGGCGGCGCGGCTGCGCTTCTTCATCTGCTCGACGCATCAGCCCGAGCAGATCACCCAGACCGTGGCCGCGCTGGCGCGGCTCGCGCGTTAAGCGCGTCAAACCCGCACCGGGCCGCCACCGCCATGACCACGCTTCCACCCGGCTGGACCTTCCGCGCCGCGCGGCCCGACGATGCGGCGGCCTGCGCGCCGCTGATTTTCGCGTCGGGCGTGCGTGAATTCGGGTTTTTTCTCGGTGCGTCCGACGAGGCGATCGTCGCATTTTTGCGCACGACGTTTCGGTCTGCGTATGGTCGTTTCTCGTGGCGTCGTCACCGCGTGGCCGTCGCGCCCGACGGCAGCGTGGCCGGCGTGCTGGCCGCGCATGACGGCCGTACGGTCGGCTTCGACGATCCGCATGTCGCCTGGATGCTGCTGCGCAGCTTCGGGCTGGGCCATACCGTCGGCAGCCTGCTGCGCGGGCTGGTGCTCGAAGGCGAGCTGCCGGCGCCGAAGCGCACGCAGACCCACATTGCCCACTGCGCGATCGATGCGCGCTGGCGCGGCACCGGCGTGTTCACTGCGCTGTTCGAGGACGCGCGCCAGGCCGGCGCGTTCGCCGAGGGCGCCGGCCGCGAGGTGGTGCTCGACGTGCTGCTCGATAACACCCGCGCGGCCGCGCTGTATCGCCGGCTCGGCTTCGTCGATGTGCCGCGGCGCAAGCCGGTGTCGCCGAAGCTGCCGGCGAATATCGAATCGGTGCGGATGCGGCTGGACGGCTGACATCGATTCCCGGCGCGCCCATTCCGGCGCGCCGTCCTTCCTCAATACTTCGAAAACATCGCCTGCAGCACCGCGCGATCGCGGCTGACCGTCAGCCCGAGCATCAGCAGGATGCGCGCCTTCTGCGGAACCTGGTCGTCCACGCTGAGCCAGCCATAGGCGTCGTCGGGCTGCGCGCCGTTGCGCGTGACCACGCCGTTGCCGGTGCGCGAGGCGCGCACGATCCACACGCCGCGCCGCGCGGCCGCGCGCAGCGTGTCGACCAGGTGGGCCGCCACGTTGCCGTTGCCGGTGCCCGCGAAGATCAGCCCGTGCGACTGCGCGGTGGCGGTGTCGAGCCAGGCGGCGTCGAGTTCGCCGTAGGCCTGCACGAGGTCCACGCGCGGCAGCTCGGGCAGCGCGGCGGCGAACCATGGCGTGTTGATGGTGTGCGCGCGCGCCGGGCGGCGGTAATAGCGCGGCGCGCCGTCCACCACGAGCCCGAGCGGACCGTACGGAGAACGAAACGCATCGAGCTTGAAGCTGTGCTGCTTGACCACGTCGCGCGCCGAATGGATCTCGTCGTTGGTCACCACCAGCGTGCCGAGGCCGTGCGAGCGCGGATCGGCGGCCACCGCGATCGCCGCGTACAGGTTCAGCGCCACGTCCGAACTGAGCGCAGACGGCGGCCGCATCGCGCCCACCACCACCACAGGCTTGGTCTGCTTCAGCGTCAGGTGCAGGAAGTAGGCGGTCTCCTCGATCGTGTCGGTGCCCTGCGCGAGCACCACGCCATCGATATGCGGCTCGGCCAGCCAGTGCGCCACGCGCTCGGCGATCTCGCGCAGCGCTGCGTTGCCGAAATTCTCGGAGCCGGTCTGCATCAGTTGCTCGGTGTGCAGCTCGGCGAATTGCGCGGCCTGCGGCACGCCGTCGAGCACGGCGTCGATGCCGAGCACCGAGCAGGTGTAGGACGCGGTATCGGTTGCCGCGGCGCCCTGGCCCGCGATCGTGCCGCCGGTGCCGATCACGGCGAGGTGGGGACGAGTTTGCATCGTTATCCGAAATGAAGGGGATCGGGAAGCGGCGGAAGACGGTGAAGGCGCCGCGCCGGAACGGCTCAGTGCGCGAAGCGCGCGCGCAGCGGGTGTTGGCCGTCGCCGGCGAGCCAGTCGGCCAGCAGCAGTGCCGAGCCGGTGGCGAGCGTGAAGCCGAGCGCGCCCTGGCCGACGTTGAGCCACAGGTTGCGGTAGCGGGTGGGGCCGATGACCGGCACGCCGGTGGGCGTGGCGGGGCGCAGGCCGGTCCAGCGTTGCGGCTCGACAGCACGCGCGATGTCGGGGAACAGCGCGGCCACTTCGGCTTCGAGCGTGGCGAGGCGCGCAGGATCGGGCGCGGTCGTCGCGTCGATATCGGCGATGCCGGCCGCGCGCAACCGGTTGCCGAGCCTCGCATAGACCACCTTGCGAGCGAAATCGGTCAGGCTCGTGCGCGGCGCGTCGGCGCCGGGCGGCAGCGCGTAGGTGAGGCTGTAGCCCTTCAGCGGCCAGAGCGGCACGCGCAGCCCGAGCGGCTTCAGCAGTGCGGCCGAGGCGGCGCCGGCCGCGATCACGATCTGGTCGGCCGGCATCGCCTCGCCGCCGCGCAGGGCAGTGACGCGCCCGTCGCGGCCGGCGCGCAGGCCGTCGATCGGCGTGCCGGTGTCGATCGTCACGCCGCGCTCGCGCAGCAGCGCCGCGAGCCCGAGGCAGAAGCGCCGGCAATCGGCGGTGTCCTCGCTGGGCGTGTGGATGCCGCCCGCGAATGTGTCGCGGAAGCGCGCGAGCGACGGTTCGAGCGCGATGCACTCCGCGATGTCGAGCGCAGCCTGCTCGCAGCCGAGCGCGCGCTGCAGTTCGAGCTGCCCCACCGCCTGCCGCATGGCAGCCGGATCGCGATGCAGCACGAGCTTGCCCGAGCGCACGAAATCGAAATCGAGCGACGGCTCGGCCGCGATCATCTCGTGCATCAGCGTGCGGCTCAGGAACGACAGCGACAGCAAGTGCCGCGTCGTCAGCGCGCTGCGCGAGCGCGTGCAGGCCGCCAGGAACGCGAAGCACCAGCGCCACTGGTCGGGGCTCAGCGACGGCTGGAAGCGCACCGGCGCATCGCGGCGCGTGAGCCAGCCCGGCAGCTTCGAGATCACGCCGGGGCCGGCCAGCGGCGCGACGTAGCTGTAGGACAACTGAGCGCCGTTGGCGGCGCTCGTTTCGCTGGCGACGTCGTCGCGACGGTCGATCACCGTGACGCTATGCCCGGCCCGTTGCAGGTAGTACGCACTCGACAGGCCGATGACACCCGCGCCGACGATCAGGATATGCATGCCGTTCTCCAGGCTTCCCGCTTGATTCGCAATCGATGCGGAACACTGTAGGGCGCGCGGCGCGGCGCGCATTGCATGACGCTGCCCGAAAATAGAAGAATTGCGTCAGGCTGGTTCGGGCACGTCGGCCGGGGCGCGTTCACCGCCGCTGCCGGCCTTGCGCGCGCCGCGCAGCTTGCCCGGCGTCACGCCATAGGCCTCGCGAAACACGCGGATGAAATGCGCCGAATCGGAGAAGCCGCATTCATAGGCGATATCGGTGATACGCCGCGTGGTGTTGACCAGCATCCAGCGTGCGTAGCGCAGCCGCATGCGCCGGTAGAACTCGTTCGGCGAGCAGCGCATCTCGGCCGCGAACGCGCGTTCGAGATGGCGCACGCTGCTGCCCGTCATGCGCGCGATCACGGCGATCGTCAGGGGTGCTTCGAGATTTTCTTCCATCAGCAGCACGGCGTGGCGCACCGTCGCGTCGTCCACCGACAGGTAACCGAGCGCCGCGCGCCGCTCCACGAACGATGCGCCGCTCTGGCGGCTGACCGTCATCTGGTGGATCACCTTCGAGGCGCGATCCGGCCCGCAGTGCAGGCTGATCAGCCGCGTGGCCAGCTCGACGATCGAGATGCCGCCCGCGCAGGTCACGCGGTCGCCGTCGATCAGATAATCGGCATGCGTGACCAGGCGCAGCGACGGGAACAGGCGGCGGTAGTCGTCCACATGGAAGCTGTGGATGCAGGCCACGCGATCGTCCATGAGGCCCGCGCGCGCCAGCACGAAGCTGCCCGTGCAGAGGCCGATCAGCGGTGTGCCGGCCTCGGCCGCGCGCAGCAGATAGTCGCGGTAGCGCGGGTCGGTCTGATCGAGATGCGGCAGCAGCCCGCCGATCACCACCACGTAGTCGAAGCGAGACGGATCGGGGAACGGCGTCTGCACCGGCACTGGAATGCCGCAGCTCGATTCGATCGTCTCGCCCTCGATACCGACGATGGTCCACAGGCAGCGCAACTGGCGGCTCTGGTCGCCGCGATCGGCCGCGTGGCGCAGCGCGTCGCACAGCCCGGCGAGCGACAGCAGCGGGAATTTCGGCCACAGCACGATCGCCACGCTCAGTTCCGCGCCGGCCGAGCGGCTCGGCAGCGTGTCGCGGGTCGAGGCGCGCGCGTCGAGCGCATCGACCAGCAGGGCACTCGATGGGCTCGGCGCGGTTGGCATATCCGGTGAGGACGGAGGCGGTGAGGCGGGTGGTGAGACGGCGTCGGCGTGGGTCATGCGCGAACTCGGCGGCGTGGGGCGGGGCGGCCAAGGCCGCATGCGCCGATTGTAGCCGTGCGCGGGCCGGCGCCTCGCGCTTGGCGCATTTGTTCTATTTCCGGGCAGAACGATTCAATGCCGCCGCTTTGTGGCTGCCTACAGTCGATCCCGTCGACGCAGCACCGCGCACCGGTTCCGGTGTGCGGGATTTCCAGGTCAGACGAAAGCCGCCCGGCGCGCGAGGCCGGCCGTGTCTGCCCCGGCGACGGGCTTCCAGTGCCTGCGCCGGTCCATTGCCATCACATCAGGCGGGTGAAGCATGAACAAGAACAGCGTATCGGGACGCCGCGCGTGCGCGGCCGGCATGCTCGCGGCAGCAGCGGGCTTGACGGGCAGTTTTGCGGCCACGGCCGCCCATGCCGACGACATCGTCAAAATCGGCGAAGCGGCGCCCGTGACCGGGCCGGCCTCGTATCTCGGCAAGGACACCGAGAACGGCGCGCGGCTCGCGATCGAGGAGATCAACAAGGCCGGGCTCGTGATCGGCGGCCGCAAGGTCACGCTCGCGTTCGACGCGCAGGACGACGCCGGCGACCCGCGCCAGGCCACCCAGGTGGCGCAGAAACTGGTCGACGACAAGGTGGTGGCCGTGGTCGGCCACATGCAGTCCGGTTCGACGATACCGGCCTCGAAGATCTATCACGACGCCGGCATCGTGCAGGTCTCGCCGTCGGCCACCAACCCCGCCTACACGCAGCAGGGTTTCAACACCGCCTACCGCGTGGTGGCGACCGACGCGCAGCAGGGGCCGACGCTGGCCGACTACGCGGCGCACACGCTGCACGTGAAATCGGTGGCGATCGTCGACGATTCCACCGCCTACGGGCAGGGGCTGGCCGTCGAGTTCGAGAAGCGCGCGAAGGCCGACGGCATCGCCGTGCTGTCGCACGACGCGAGCACCGACAAGGCCGTCGATTTCCGCGCCATCCTCACCAAGATCAAGGGCGAGAAGCCCGACGCGATCATGTACGGCGGCCTCGACGGCACGGGCGGCCCGTTCGTCAAGCAGGCGCGCGCGCTCGGCATGCGCACCAAGGTGCTGGCCGGCGACGGCCTGTGCGCCGACGATCTCGCCAAGCTGGCCGGCGAGGCGGCCGACGACGTGGTGTGTTCGATCGCCGGCGCGCCGCTGCTGAAGATGGCGGGCGGCCCCGCGTTCGTCGAGCGCTACAAGGCGCGCTTCGGTTTTGCGCCCGTGCTTAACTCGCCGTTCGCCTATGACGCGGTGGGCATCATCGTCGACGCCATGAAGCGCGCGCAATCCACGGAGCCGGCCAGGATCCTGGCCGCGATGCCGGCCACGCATTACCAGGGCGTGCTCGGCGATACGCAGTTCGACGCGAACGGCGACCTGAAGCATGGCGTGATCTCGCTGTACCGTTACGTCGGCGGCAAGCAGAGCCTGCTGGGCGTGGTGGAGAAGTAAACGCACGAAGCCCGGTCGAACGACCGGGCTTCGTTGTTTTCGGATGCGGCTTGCTTGGCTTACCCGCTTACTTGCGCGGCGCCGTCATGTCGAGCGCCACCGCTTGCGCCACCTCGATGCCGTCGATCGCCGCCGAGTAGATGCCGCCCGCATAGCCCGCGCCTTCGCCGGCCGGGTACAGGCCCTCGACGTTCATGCTCTGGTAGTCGTCCTTGCGGCGAACGCGGATCGGCGACGAGGTACGCGTTTCCACGCCGGTGAGCACCGCATCGTGCATCGCGAAGCCCGAGATCTTCTTGTCGATCTGCGGCAGCGCCTCGCGGATCGCCTCGATCACGTAGTCGGGCAGGGCGGTGCTGAGGTCGGTGGGGTTCACGCCCGGCTTGTACGACGGCACCACCGAGCCGAGCGAGGTCGACGGCCGGCCGGCGATGAAATCCCCGACCAACTGGCCCGGCGCGCGGTAATCGCCGCCGCCCAGTTCGAACGCGCGCTCTTCCCACTTGCGCTGGAACGCGATGCCGGCCATCGGGCCGCCCGGGTAATCTTCCGGCGTGATGCCCACCACGATGCCCGCGTTTGCGTTGCGCTCGGCGCGCGAATACTGGCTCATGCCGTTCGTGACCACGCGGCCCGGCTCGGAGGTGGCCGCCACCACCGTGCCGCCCGGGCACATGCAGAAGCTGTACACCGCGCGCCCGTTGTTGGCGTGGTGCACCACCTTGTAGTCGGCCGCGCCGAGCAGCTTGTGCCCGGCGAACTTGCCGAAGCGGCTACGATCGATCAGCCCCTGCGGATGCTCGATCCGGAAGCCCAGCGAGAACGGTTTCGCCTCGATATACACGCCGCGGTCGTGCAGCATCTGGAACGTGTCGCGCGCGCTGTGGCCCACGGCCAGCACCACGTGGTCGCAGCGCAGCGTTTCGCCGTTCGAGAGCGTGAGCGCGCGCACCTTGCCCTGATCGATCTCGATGTCGTCCACGCGGGTTTCGAAGCGCACTTCGCCGCCGAGCGCGTGGATCGTCGCGCGCATCTTCTCCACCATGCTGACCAGGCGGAACGTGCCGATGTGCGGGCGGCTCAGATAGAGAATGTCTTCCGGCGCGCCGGCCTTGACGAACTCCTCCAGCACCTTGCGCCCGTAGTGGTTCGGGTCCTTGATCTGGCTGTACAGCTTGCCGTCGGAGAACGTGCCGGCGCCGCCTTCGCCGAACTGCACGTTCGATTCGGGGTTCAGCACGCTCTTGCGCCACAGTCCGAAGGTGTCCTTGGTGCGTTCGCGCACGGCCTTGCCGCGTTCCAGGATGATCGGCCGGAAGCCCATCTGCGCGAGGATCAGCCCGGCGAACAGGCCGCACGGCCCCATGCCGATCACCACCGGGCGCAGCGACGTGCCGTGTTCGGGCGCCTTCGCGACGAAGCGGTAGGCCATGTCGGGCGTCGGGCCGCAATGCGGCTTGCCGGCGATTGTCTGGAGCGCCGCGGCTTCGTTCTCGACCTCGATATCGACGATGTACGTCAGCTTGATGTCGGCGCGCTTGCGGGCGTCGTGCGCGCGGCGGAACACGTTGTAGCGGAGCAGCGCATCGGCGCCCAGGCCGAGTTCCGCGAGGCGCGCGCGGATCGCGGCTTCGAGATCGCTCTCGGCATGGTCGAGGGGGAGTTTGACTTCGCTTAGCCGTAACATGGGGACTCGAATACTGTGGCCACGGCGTCGTGGTCGTGGCGGTGTTGAGACAGGCGGGGGCGTAGGCCCCGCGAGCATGCCGGATGCCGGCCCGTCATTGCCGGGACGTGGCGCAAGGCCTGTCGGGCAGACTCGGGGCGAGCGCCTGGCGAGTGCGTCGGTTCGAACGCCTCGCCGTGCGGGCCCAAGCCGGATGCGGTGTTCAAGTCGGGCAGCATAGCACTCCGGTTCGATGCCGCGTGCATGCCGAGCCGGGCTGGAACCTGGCGGGCCATCAAGCAAAAAGCCCGGTCTTTCGACCGGGCTTTCTGTTTGATGCTTTGGTAGGCCGTACGGGATTCGAACCTGTGACCAACGGATTAAAAGTCCGCTGCTCTACCAGCTGAGCTAACGACCCAAAGAGGCGAAATTATAGCCGCTAATTTTCGGGATCGTCAAGCACTCGACCCTTAACGACATGATCCTGCCATCTTCTACTTGATCGAATCGATCTTCGCCTGCGCCGCCTGCGCCGCGCTCGAACCCTGGAACTGCGACACCACCTGCTCGAACGTGCGTTTCGCGGCCGGTTTCTGGCCTTGCTCCAGCTGGTTCGTGCCGATCGCCACGAGGGCGTCACCGGCGCGCGGGTGCTGCGGGAAGGCCTTCACGAGCGCCTGCCAGGTTGCCGTCGAGCCCTTGTAGTCGCGCAGCGCGTACTGCGCGTTGCCGAGCCAGTACTGCGCGACCGGTTGATACGGGCTTTGCGGGTACTTGGCGATGAAGGCGCGGAACGAAGCGGCCGCGCCCTTGAAGTCGCCGGCGCGGAACTGCTGGGAGGCCGCGTTGAACGCGTCCGTTTCCCCGGGCTGGACCGTCCCTTCGACACCATCCACCGTGGTCTGCTGCGGCTCGAACTTCTTGAGACGCGTATCGAGATCGGAGTAGGCGTCGCGCTCCTGACGCTCCAGCGTCGTGAGGCGGTTGGTCAGATCCTCGTTCTGGCCGCGCAGCGTCGCAACCTGCTGGTTGAGCTGGTCGATACGGGCGGACTGATCGAGGATCGTGCGTTGCGCGGCCGACACCTGATTGGTCAGGTTGTCGGTGCGGCTACGCAGGTCGAGCACGGCGCGACGGGCTTCGTCGTCGTCGAACATGCCCGCGTGCGCGGGCGCCGCGCCGAGCGCGACACCCGCGACGCAGGCCGCGGCGGCTGCACGCAGCCAGGGGAAGCGGTGCGTCATACGGCGGTTCGTCCCTTACTTATTGTTGATAGACGATGTCCGCGCGGCGGTTTTGCGCCCACGAAGCTTCGTCATGACCGGTCGCTTGCGGCTTTTCCTTGCCCAGGCTCACCGATTCCATTTGCGAATCCGGCACGCCCAGCAGCGACAGGCCGCGGCGGACGGCTTCGGCACGCTTCTGGCCCAGCGCGAGGTTGTACTCGCTGGTGCCGCGCTCGTCGGTGTTGCCCTGGATCAGGATGTGGCGCGCCGGGCGGCTCTTCAGGTATTGAGCGTGCTGGCCCAGCAGACCTTGATACTGATCCGACACCGAGTAGCTGTCGAAGTCGAAGTACACGCTGCGCTTGGCCAGCGGGCTGTTCGGATCGTTCAGCGGATCGACGTTCACTTGCGCGACGTCGTTCGGGTTCGGTTGCGTTTGCAGCGCGTTGCCTTGCTGGTTCGCCTTGTCGTCGAGCTTGACGCCCGACTTACAGGCGGCGAGTGCCGCGAACATCATGACGGCGAGTGCGAGGCGAGCTTTATTGGTCTTCATGGTGAATCTCCTGTTGGTCATTGCATGAACGGCCCCCACGACGGCTCGCGGAACGAGCCGCCCTGGACGGGCAGAATCTGCGGCGGCGAACTGCCGTCGGACGGGACGGCGGCAAGCACACTGCGGCCATTGGCTTGGGTCGCGTACAGCACGTACTGACCGTTTGCCGCGAAACTCGGCGATTCGTCATGCGTCGTATTGGTGACCGCGTTGGCGGCGCCGGTTTGCAGATCCTGGACATACAGCTTGAAGCCCCCGCCAGTACGCGAGATGTACGCGAGGAGCTTGCCGTCGGGGCTGATGCGCGGGCTGGTGTTGTAGTTGCCCGTGAACGTCACGCGTTGCGCGCTACCGGCGCTTTCGCCCTGGGCGGGCATCCGGTAGATTTGCGGCGCACCGCCGCGATCGCTGGTGAAGTAGATCCACCGGCCATCAGGAGAATAAAACGGTTCCGTATCGATCGAGCTGCTCTGGGTGAGCCGGCGCAGGCCCGTGCCCGTCGCGCTGACCGAGTAGATTTGCGTGTTGCCCGACAACGACAGCGCGACCGCCAGCGTCTGGCCGTCCGGCGCCCAGGCCGGCGCGCTGTTGTTGCCCTTCTGGTTGGAAATCACGTAGCGGCGGCCGGTGGGCAGGTCGTGGATATACACCACCGGCTTGCGCAGTTCGAACGATACGTAAGCAACCTTCGTTCCGCTCGGCGACCACGCCGGCGAGATGATCGGCTCGGAACTGGTCAGTGCCGGCACCGCGTTCTCGCCATCCGAATCGGAGATCAGCAGGCGGTATTTGCCGCCCGAACGCGTCACGTACGAGAGCCGCGTGTTGAACACGCCGCGCACGCCGAGCAGCTTCTGATAGATGAAATCGGCGATCTTGTGGCCCGTCTTGCGCATGCTTTCGGCATCGCCCGACGCCGTCAGCGACAGGCCGCCGAGGCTCTGCTGCTTGTTCGTGTCGAACAGCATGAAGTTGACCTTCACCTGGCCGCCTTCGCGATCCACGGTGCCGGCGACGAACGCGTTCGCGCCCTTGCCCTTCCACGCCGCGTAGTCCACCGGCGCCGTTTCCGGCACCGGGGTGCTGCCCGCGTCGATGTTCGAGAACTTGCCGGTGCGGGACAGATCCGAGCGCACCACGGCCGTCACCGATTGCGGCAGGCCCGCTTCGTTGACGAAATTCGCGGTGGCGATCGGAATCTGGGTCGATCCGACGCCCGTGATGAGAACGTTGACCTGCGCGTTCGCGGCACTGCCCGCCGCGATCAGACACGAGGCCACGAGTGCCCTGAAACCCAGCTTCGTCATCAAACTCATGCTTACCGATTCCCGTATGTAACTGCGCATGCGCAGAGACTCGACAATAGTCGATTCGTTCCGAACAGCTTGCGCGCGAGTGTAATGCTTAATTCGCGTCGCCGGCCGCCCGGAAGGTAATTGCAATGTTGCCCGGGGTGCTTCCGTTAGTATCGGGCGGCAGCGGCGAGGCGTTACGCACCGCGCTCACGACCGTGTCATCCCAGGCCGAATTGCCGCTCGACCGCGTTACCGTCACGCCGAGCACATCGCCCGACGGCGAGCAGCGAACCTGCACGCGCGTTTCCAGACCTTCGCGTGAGCCGCCCCAGGTGATGAACGGCTTCACCCGGCGCTTGACCTTGTCGGCATAGCCCGGCGAGGCGGCGTTGCCGCCCGAGCCGCTGCCCGTGCCGCTCTTTGCGAGCCCGTCGGCGCCGCCCGAACCACCGGCCGCGCCCTGCAACTGGGCGAGGCGAGCCTGGCGTTCCTTGTCCAGCTTGGCCTTGGAAGCGGCATCGGCCTTGGCTTTCGCGGCGGCTTCGGCCTTCGCCTTGGCGGCGGCTTCCGATTTGGCCGCCGCCGCGGCCTTGTCGGCCTCGGCCTTCTTCTCGGCTTCGGCCTGCGCTTGCGCCTGTTTGCGTTGCTGGTCGAGCTTCTGCTGTTGTTCGAGTTTCTTCTGCTGGTCGGCGAGCTGTTGTTGCCGCAGCTTGTCCGCCTGTTTTTGCTTCTCGGCCTGCTTGTCCGCCGCTTGCTGCTGGGCCAGTTGCTGCGCGGCCAGTTGGGCGGCGCGCTTGGCCTGCGCTTCCTGCTCGGCTTTCAGTGCCTGCTGGCGCTGTTCGGCGAGCTGGGCTTCGCGTGCCGCCGCTTCCTGTTGCTGGCGGCGTTTTTGCTGCAGCGCAATATCGGCATTATCGTCCTTTATCGGCGGCGGCGGCGCGGGTGCGACCTTGACGGGCGGGGCGGGCTGAACCGGTTGGGGTGCCGGCGAATCCGGCACTTCGGTCCACAGCTCGGCTTCCGCGCCGGCCGGCGTGCTGTTTTGCCACTGCACGCCGTGATAGAGCAGGGCGATCAGCAGCACGTGCATCAACGCGGCCAGCACGAACGCGCGCCCCGTGCCGCGTTCTTGCGGCGGGCTCAACGGCGAGGCGGTGCGTTGTTTGCGCTGATTCATTTCGATTTGACGAGGAGGCCCACGCGCTTGACGCCGCGTGCTTTCAGGTCCGACATGACGGTCATGACCTTGTCGTACTGCACGGTCTTGTCGGCTGCGATCACAACCGGTTGGTCGGGATGATCGGCCTGGCGCGACGCGATGAAGTCGTCGAGTTCGGCTTTCGTCATCGCGTCTTCCTGCGACGCGCCGGCTTCGCTCTTGTAGCGAACGCTCATCTTGCCGTCGGCCTGGATGTTGACCACCACGGGCGGCGTTTGATCCTGCGGGGCGGCATTGCCGACCGTCGGCAGGTTCACGATCGACGGCGCGACGAGCGGTGCCGTGACCATGAAGATCACGAGCAGCACGAGCATCACGTCGATGTAGGGAACGACGTTGATGTCGGACATCGAGCGGCGCGAACGGCCGCCGCGCATGCTGGAACGAAAGGGAGTGCCGGCCATCGCGTGCTCCTTATTGCGCCTGGCGCTGCAGAATGTTCGAGAATTCTTCGACGAAGGTTTCGAAGCGGCTGGCCAGACGATCGATGTCGTGCGCGTAGCGGTTGTACGCCACCACGGCAGGAATCGCGGCGAACAGGCCGATCGCGGTGGCGACGAGCGCCTCGGCGATGCCCGGCGCAACGTTGGCGAGCGTGGCCTGCTGCACGTTGGCGAGGCCGCGGAACGAATTCATGATCCCCCAGACCGTGCCGAACAGGCCGATGTACGGGCTGACCGAGCCGACCGAGGCGAGGAACGCGAGGTTGTTTTCGAGCATGTCGAGCTCGCGCTGGAACGAGGCGCGCATCGCGCGGCGGGCGCCGTCGAGAATCAGCGACGGATCGGTCATGCGCTTTTCCTTGGCTTTCAGGAATTCGCGCATGCCCGATTCGAAGATCCGTTCGAGCGAGCCGATCGTATGGCGATTGTTGGCTGCGCTCTGATACAACGCCTGCAGGTCGCCGCCCGACCAGAATTCGCGTTCGAAGCGTTCGGTCTGGATGCGGGCGCGGCGGATCGCGAACCACTTGCGGAAGATGATCGTCCAGGAGAACAGCGACAGCAGCAGCAGCAGCCCCATCACGGCCTGGGCGAGCAAGCTCGCATTGAGGACGAGAGAAACGATCGACAAGTCTTGAGCAGAATTCATAGGTGTGTGGTTGTCATGCCTTCTTGGCCGTCGCGCCGAGTTGTCGCACGGCTGGCGCTACGGGTCCGGCTTCCGGACGGTTATGGCAGGTCGTCTGCCGACGCCCTGTGTTGCTGCGTTTCCGTTCGCTGCTCTTATCGATCCCGGATCGGGGCCGCAAGTTTCACCGGTTTTAGATAAACGGTATTGATGCGTCGGCCGTTGACAGATTCGAGGCCGGACCCCGTTCCAGTGCACCGCGAACGGCAGCCGGGATGCCCACCGGCCGCAGCGAAGCGCGATCGACCCAGCCGATGCCGGTGCGCCCGGATACCAGCAGCGCGTCGCCGCGACAGGCCTCCTGAACGAAGATCAGCGAGGCTCGCCCGAAGCGCTCGATTCGGCTGACGATGGTCAGCAGATCGTCGAGCCGGGCTGGCGCGCGGTAATCGACCGCCGTGTCGCGCACCACGAACATCGCGCCGGTTTCCGCGGCGAGATGATGCTGATCGAGCCCGCAGGCGCGCAGCCATTCGGTGCGGGCGCGCTCGAAATACTTCAGATAATTGGCGTAGAAGACGATCCCGCCGGCGTCGGTATCTTCGTAATACACACGCACTGGCCAGTGGAACGCAAACGCGGCTTCGGGCTTACGATCGGCGTCGGTCATGGCAGCGCATTCTACCGGAACGTTTCGCCGCTTTCGGCCGGGTTTGGTAACCGAATGTTGCGCGCGCGACGACCTGCCCGGCCCCGCCGAGGGGCATGGGAGCAGGCCGGGAGCGTATTTAGCCGCGATGCACTGCGAGGCCGGCCGGCGCTTGCGCGACCGGCATCATTTCGACCGTATTGATGTTGACGTGGGCGGGGCGCGTCGCGATCCAGTAGATCGTGTCGGCGATGTCCTCCGCCGTGAGCGGCTGGACGTTCGCGTAGACATTGGAGGCCTTTTCATCGTCGCCGCGAAAGCGCACGTTCGAGAATTCGGTGCCGCCGCACAGGCCCGGCTCGATGTCGGTCACGCGCAGCGGCGTACCGAGCAGATCGGTGCGCAGGTTCAGGCTGAATTGTCGGACGAATGCCTTGGTCGCGCCGTACACGTTGCCGCCTGCGTACGGATAGGTGCCGGCCACCGAGCCGAGATTGAAGACGTGGCCGCGACCGCGCGCGATCATGCCGGGCAGCAAGGTGTGCGTGACGGTGACGAGGCCCGAGCAATTGGTGTCGATCATCGTCTGCCATTCGTCGAGGCTGGCGCGCTGCGCCGGCTCGGTGCCGAGCGCGAGGCCGGCGTTGTTGACGAGCACGTCGACATCGGCGAACTCCGTGGGCAAGCCGTTCAGCGTCGCCTCGACGGCGGCGCGGTCGCGCACGTCGAGCTCGACGGGCAGCAGGGCTGCGCCCAGTTCGGCGGCGAGTGCGTCGAGGCGGTCCTTGCGGCGGGCGCTGGCGACCACGCGGTGGCCGCCCTTGACGAACGCTCGGGCGATGGCGGCGCCGAATCCTGCGGATGCGCCGGTGACGAACACGATCATTGCTGCTCCTGGTCGATAGGGTGAAACGATAGGGGGGATCGTTAGCCTACTGAGAATGCCGCGTTGCGGCAAGGCGACATGCTCCGGCCGCGGGGCCGGCCAAGCGTGTGCCGACCGCTCGGAAAGCCGCGTCCGGCTTGGGAGTCGGATTGATTTTGTTCGTGCCCCTATTGCTTCGGCGGGGTGGCCGGCCGGTTGCCTATTCATCGGGCATCCAATAAACTACGGCGCTCATCAGCCCCTGCGTGACTGGCGATAGAACCCTCGGGTTCAAGGTGGAGCATCCCACCGTGAAGCGCAGGGCTTCGTTTTTGCCGTTCGCCTGGGCAGCCGTTGTGCGCCGTTGCGTACATTGCCGGTGGCTGTCCGCCTTGCGTCAACCGGATTTTTCCGTCGCGCCGGGCTGGCCATGCCGCCAGCATTGCGCAATGTACTCGGCCGCCCCGGTCAACCTGTACACACTTGACGGAAACCGTATGTTTGACAGAGCCCAAAGCACCATCGCGAACGTCGATCCCGACCTCTGGCAGGCGATCCAGCACGAAAACCAGCGCCAGGAAGATCACATCGAGCTGATCGCTTCCGAGAACTACACCAGCCCGGCCGTGATGGCTGCGCAAGGTTCGC
>NZ_BAAILN010000158.1:29037-36631 GCF_054589155.1 Burkholderia sp. 3C | reverse complement strand
TGGCGGGTGGAGCGGGACAGCCCGGCGGTGGAGCGGTTTCGGGCGTTTGCGATGGAGGGGCGGGGGGGCGCGGGTTTGGAGGGTTGAATGGAGGGTCCGGTGTTGCCGAAAATGTGACGTAAGGCTTTGTTTTGTAGTCACATTTTTATTTTCATGGAGGGTTCCGTGGAGGGTTCGTTGGAGGGTTCTTGGAGGGTTCTTGGAGGGGAGCGGCGCGGGTCCCCGGTTGGCCTCGTTCACGCCATCCGCGATTTCTTAAGTTTCGCTTAAGCATCCTCCCCGACCATCTGCGCGCGTTATTTCCGCCTCCCGTGCCGACAAGCGATAACGACAGGAGAATGCCGATGCAACGCGAAGCGGCAAGCTTCGCGATGCAGACGAGTGGCAGCGGTGCGTCGCCCGCCATGGCGCGCCGGATGCAAGCGCAAATGCAGGCACGGATGGCGGAAAGGGCGATGTTGCAGGCCACGAAATGCCGGCCTCGCAGCAGGCGGCGTTCGGCGGCGTGTCGGCTTTGGCCGGCATGCCTCTTGACGCAATGTTCGGCGCATCGCCGGCTGTCCCGCACGCTCCTGCTCATCCCCTGATGTCTGCGCGCCCCGATTCGCACACCGGCGCGTCAACCCGACCGATCGACACATGCCAAACGGGCCGGGGAAAGCTTCCACGCTTCCCCGGCCCGTTTCGTTTTCCCACCTCAAACGATCAACCCCCGCCCGCTCGACACATCGCTCGCCAGCAGCAGCGAAAGCCGCCGCAGCGCCGCATGCAGTTGCGTGCGGTCCGGCGTGGCCCCGAGCGACACGCGAATCGCGTTCGGCGCGCTCGCGCCCAGGTAAAACGCCGTGGACGGCGCCACCGCCAGCCCTTCGGCCCCGGCCGCCGCGGCCAGCTCACCGGGCGCCCAGTAACTCGGCAGCGGATACCAGAGATGAATGCCGGCCTCGCAGCCGCCCGTGGTGCCGAGCATCTGCGCGGCGGCGCGCAGCCGTTCGCGCGCTTCGGCGCGCACGCCGTCCAGCACCTGGGCGGCCGAGCCGTCGTTGATCCATTGCGTGACGAGCGCATTGGTCAGCGGCGGCGACATCAGCGAAAACGAGCGCAGCGCGGTCAAAAACGCATCGCGCAACGCCTCGTCGGGCAGCGCGACGAACGCGGTGCGCAGCCCCGGCGACAGGCATTTCGACAAGGTCGACACATACACGACCTGGCCCGGTGCGATCCGTGCGAGCGGCGGCGGCGCGTCGGGCGCGAACAGCCAATACGGATCGTCCTCGACGATGCGCACGCCGTGCCGCAGCGCCACGGCCAGCAACTCCTGCCGGCGCGCGGCCGGCAACGTCGCGCCGGTCGGGTTCTGCAACGTCGGGTTCAGGTAGATGAGCCGCACCGTGCTGCCATGCGGCTCGCGGCAGGCGGCGTCGAGCGCGTCGGGCCGCATGCCCTGCGCGTCGGTCTCGATCGGCCGCGCGACGCGCCCGAGTTGGGTGGCCGCCAGCGGCAGCCCCGGGTAGACGAGCGGTTCGCAGGCGACCGTGTCGCCGGGCGCGGTCATCGACACGATCAGCGCGGCCAGCGTGGCCTGCGCGCCCGGGCTGACGACCACCCGCGCGCGCGGCACCTCGCCGAGCATCGGCCGCAGCCAGCCGACGGCGGTGTCGCGGTCGGCCTCGCTGCCGCCGCCGAGGTGATAGGTCATCAGCAGGTCGATGTCGCTGCGCATCAGCACCTGCGACATGCCGCGCCGCAGCAGCATCTCCAGGTCGACGCCGGCCGGCGGCGGGGGGATGTTCATGCTGAGATCCACGCGCTGCGCCAATTCCACCTTCGGCGCGGACACGAACGTGCCGAGCGGCCCGCGCGATTCGAGCAGATGGCGGCTGCGCGCCTCGTTGAAGCCGCGCGTGACGGTGGTCAGGTCGACGCCGAGCAGCGCGGCGATCTGCCGTTGCGGCGGCACGCGGTCACCCGGCTGCAAGCGGCCATCGGCAATCGCCCGCTCGATGAACGCGACGATCTGCAAGTAACGCGGCCCCCGGCCATCGGCCAGCGCGTCTTGCCATACATGTGAGGGTTCCGAAAGATTTTGCGGCATTCTGTCGCGGTATGTGTGTGTCATGTCTTACTCTACCATCCGACATCGAAGCGCGTAAATCCATACATAAAGTATTTGTATGCACGGCCACGCCGGCCGCGCGTTCCGGGGGCCGGCACGAACGGGCATCGATGCGGATGGGCGGGTTTGCGCGTCAAGCCAACACGGACAATCCATGCGCACACCATCTTCCCGAACCCCGCCCGGTGTCGAATCCGGGCCACCGCAGTCCCCGTCTTCCCACGCCTCCCCGCTGGCCGCCGCCATGCGCACGCTGCCGGCCGCCGCGCTGTTGCTGCTCGGCGGTTGCAGCAGCGTGCTGATGAACCCGAAGGGCGATATCGGCGTGCAGGAAAAGCACCTGATCCTGATCGCGCTGGGCCTGATGCTGCTGGTCGTGATCCCGGTGATCGCGCTCACGCTGTGGTTCGCGTGGCACTACCGCGCCACGAACCGCAGCGCGACCTACGCGCCGCGCTGGTCGCATTCGACCGCGATCGAAGTGGTGGTGTGGACCATCCCGTGCGTGATCGTGGTGGTGCTCGCGATGCTGATCTGGCGCACGACGCTGAGCCTCGATCCCTACAAGCCGATCGAATCGCGCGAGAAGCCGGTGCGGGTGGACGTGGTGGCGCTGAACTGGAAGTGGCTGTTCATCTATCCCGACTACGGCATTGCTTCGGTCAACGAACTGGCGGTGCCGGTGGGCACGCCGGTCGATTTCCGGCTGACGGCCGAATCGCTGATGAATTCGTTCTTCATCCCGCAGCTCGGCACGCAGGTCTACGCGATGCCGAGCATGCAGACGCGCCTGCACCTGATCGCCGATGAAGCCGGCACGTATCTGGGCCAGTCGGCGGCGTTCAGCGGCCCGGGCTTCTCGGACATGCACTTCAAGACCCACGCAACCAGCCGCGGCGAGTTCGACGCCTGGGTGGCGCGTGCCCGCCAGTCGGCCGTCTCGCTCGACGTGGCCGCCTACGCACGGCTCGCGCAACCGAGCGAGAAGAACGCGCCGACGCTGTACGCGAGCGTGGTGCCCGACCTGTTCGACAACGTCGTCGCCGCCTCGATGCGGGCCGGCTCGGCCAACCCAAGTTGCACGGCGGCGGAGCCGGGCGTGGTGGCGAAAACCATCAAGTCGGCCGACGCGGCTTCGATTTCCCTTTCTTCCGGCGGCGCGCGCTCGCCCCTTCTGGCTACCCGGTAATCATCATGTTTGGAAAGCTCACTCTCGATGCCATACCCTGGCACGAACCCATCATCATGGGCACGCTCGCGGTGGTGCTCGTGCTCGGTGCGGCGCTGTTCGGCGCGATCACCTACGCGGGCAAGTGGACGTACTTGTGGCGCGAATGGTTCACCTCGGTGGACCATAAAAAGATCGGCGTGATGTATATCGTGATGGCGATCGTGATGCTGCTGCGCGGCTTCGCGGACGCGATCATGATGCGCGCCCAGCAGGCCGTCGCGAACAACGACGCGGCCGGCTACCTGCCGCCGCATCACTACGACCAGATCTTCACGGCGCACGGCGTGATCATGATCTTCTTCGTGGCGACGCCGCTGATCATCGGCCTGATGAACGTGGTGGTGCCGCTGCAGATCGGCGCGCGCGACGTGGCCTATCCGTTCCTCAACTCGCTGAGCTTCTGGTTCGCGGTGGTGGGCGCGGGGCTGGTGATGATCTCGATGTTCGTCGGCGATTTCGCGGCCACCGGCTGGGTGGCGTATCCGCCGCTCTCGGAGCTGGGCTACAGCCCGACGGTCGGGGTGGATTACTACATCTGGTCGTTGCAGATATCGGGCCTCGGCACCACGCTGACCGGCATCAACTTCATCGTGACGATCCTGCGCATGCGCGCGCCGACGCAAAAGCTCATGCAGATGCCGGTGTTCGTGTGGACCGCGCTGATTACCAACATCCTGATCGTCGCCGTGTTCCCGGTGCTGACGGGCACGCTCGCGCTGCTGACGGCCGACCGCTATCTCGGCATGCACTTCTTCACGAACGAGCTCGGCGGCAACGCGATGATGTACATCAACCTGATCTGGGTCTGGGGCCACCCCGAGGTGTACATCCTGATCCTGCCGGCGTTCGGTGCGTTCTCGGAGATCATCGCGACGTTCTCGGGCAAGCCGCTGTTCGGCTACAAGTCGATGGTGTACGCCACGGCCTCGATCGGCGTGCTGTCGTTCTTCGTGTGGCTGCATCACTTCTTCACGATGGGCTCGGGCGCGAACGTCAACGCATTCTTCGGAATCATGACGACCATCATCTCGATCCCGACCGGCGTGAAGCTGTTCAACTGGCTGTTTACGATGTATCGCGGCCGCATCCGCTATCACAGCGCCACGCTGTGGACGATCGGCTTCATGATCACGTTCGCCGTGGGCGGCATGACCGGCGTGCTGCTGGCCGTGCCGGGCGCGGATTTCGTGCTGCACAACAGCCTGTTCCTGGTGGCGCACTTCCATAACGTGATCATCGGCGGCGTGGTGTTCGGCTGCCTGGCCGGCGTGAGCTTCTGGTTCCCGAAGGTGTTCGGCTTCACGCTCGACGAGTTCTGGGGCAAGGTGTCGTTCTGGTGCTGGCTGATCGGTTATTGGCTCGCGTTCACGCCGCTGTACGTGCTCGGCTTCGAGGGCATGACGCGCCGCATGAACCACTACGCCGTGCCGGAATGGCACCCCTGGCTGGTGATCGCGCTGGTGGGCGCGGTGTTCGTGGGCCTCGGCATCCTGGCGATGCTGGTGCAGATTTATGTGAGCGTGCGCCGCCGCGATGCGCTGCGCGACGTGACGGGCGACCCCTGGGGCGGCCGCAGCCTCGAATGGTCGACCTCGTCGCCCGCGCCGTTCTACAACTTCGCGATTGTGCCGACCATCACCTCGGTGGAACAACACTGGGACGACAAGGAATCGGGCCGCGCCTACGTGCAACCCAAGCAGTACGAAGCTATCCACATGCCGCGCAACACCGGCGCCGGCGTGATCATCGCCGCGTTCAGCGCCGTGTTCGGCTTCGCGTTCGTGTGGCACATGTGGCCGTTCGTGGTGCTGGGCCTGATCGGCATGGTCGGCACGTTCCTCGCGCGCACCTACGACACCGATACGGATTACTACGTCACGGCCGCCGAAGTCGAGCGGATCGAAAACGCGCGTTTCGCGCAACTGAAGCGTCACGCTCCCGTGCCGCTCAATGAAACCGAGGTGGCCTGATGAGCGCCCATAGCCTTGAACACGGCCATGACAATGGCCACGACCACGGCCATCACGACGACGGCAGCAAGACCGCCATCGGCTTCTGGATCTATCTGATGAGCGACTGCCTGATCTTCGCGACGCTGTTCGCGACGTTCGGGGTGCTCGCCAACGCCACGGCCGGCGGCCCCACGGGGCAGAGCCTGTTCGAACTCGATTACGTGCTCGGCGAAACCATGCTGCTGCTGGTCAGCAGCTTCACGTTCGGCCTCGCGATGCTGGCGATGAAGGGCGGCCGGCGCGGCACGGTGATCGCATGGCTCGCGATCACGTTCGTGTTCGGCGCGGGCTTCATCGGCATGGAAGTGCACGAGTTCGCGAAGCTGGTGGCCGACGGCGCCGGCCCGCAAACCAGCGCGTTCCTGTCCGCGTACTTCGGCCTGGTCGGCACCCACGGGCTGCACGTGACCTGCGGCCTGATCTGGATCGGCGTGATGATGCACCAAGTGTGGAAGTTCGGCCTGAACGGCATGGTGCAGCGCCGCCTGGCCTGCCTCAGCATGTTCTGGCACTTCCTGGATCTGGTGTGGATCTGCGTGTTTACCTTCGTCTATCTTCGGGAGTTCGTATGAAGCCCAGCCCGCATTCGCATTCCGGCCACGCCGCCCATGACGGGCACGACGCCGCGCACGGCTCGCTGAAGGGCTATGGCATCGGCATGGTGCTGTCGGTGCTGCTGACCTTCGTGTCGTTCGGCGTGGTGATGACGCATATCGTGCCGCGCCAGTACGGCCTGGCCGCCATCACCATCGCCTGCGTCGCGCAGTTGATCGTGCAGTTGTTCTACTTCCTGCATATCGGCACGGCGCGCAGCCAGCGCGCCAACACCGGCATCTTCATCTGCACCGGGTTCCTGATCGCGGTGATCGTCGGCCTGTCGCTGTGGGTGATCCACAACGCCAACGTCAACATGATGCCGACCCACATGTCGATCGAACGCGCGCTCGCCAAGGACTGACCAAGCACTGACGAGCCCGTTCGGCAGCCTCGCACGGCGCACCGCTCCTCAAGGGGCGGTGCGCCGTTTTCGTTTGGATGCGCGGCTCAGATGGCCGGCGACGCCAGATGATGCGGATCGCCGAGCGCGTCGGCCACCAGCCGCAGCGCCTCGCGGCAATCGTCGGGGGTTTGCGGGCCGCCGAGGCAGAGGCGCAACGCGTTGGGCGGATTGCCGTCGGTGGAGAACGCCGCGCCGGCCACGGCGGCCACGCCGCGGTTGCGCAGTTGCTGCGCGAGATCGGGCGCGGAGCGGTGGCAGTCGGGCGGGATCGGCAGCCACAGATGAAAGCCATCGGGGTTCGCATCGAACGGCCAGTCGTGCAGCACCTGCGCGGCGATCGCGAGGCGCGTGCGGCCCTCGGCGCGGATCGCATCGAGCATGGCGGCGACAGTGCCGTCGTTGACCCATTGCGTGGCCAGCAGCATGGTGTACGGGCTCGGCATCACGGTGGTGGCGCGCAGCGCGCCGGCGATGCGCTGCGCCTGCCGCGCCGACGGCGCGAGCAGGTAGGCGATCCGCAGGCCGGCGCCGAAGTTCTTCGACATGCCCGTCACGTAATACGTCAGCTCGGGCGCGAGCAGCGCGAGCGGCGGCGGCGCGTTCTGCGGCAGCATCGCGTAGGCGTCGTCCTCGATGATCGGCACGTTGTAGCGCAGCGCCACGTCGGCCAGCGCCTCGCGGCGGCGGAACGGGATCGTCAGCGTGCTCGGGTTCTGCAACGTGGGGTTGCAGTAGAACGCGGCCGGCTTGTGCGCCTTGCAGAGCGATTCGAACGCGTGCGGCAGCGGGCCGTCCTCGTCGCGCGGCAGCGCCTGCAGGCGCACGCCGAGCTGCGAGGCGATCGCCTTGATGCCGGGGTAGGCGAGCACGTCGAGCGCGAGCGTGTCGCCGGGGCGCGCCAGCAGCGACACCAGCGCCACCAGCGCGCTGTGAATGCCGGGGCACACCAGCACGGCCTCGCCGTTGCAGCCCGGCAGGCGCCGCCCGAGCCACGCGCGGCCGGCCGCGCGATCGGCCGGCGCGCCGCCGAAATCCTGATAGCGCAGCAACTGGTAGGGATCGGCGCCGGCCAGCAGCGCGGCGGCCGAATCGGTCAGGCGCGTGGCCATCACGGGCGGCTCGGGCGGCATGTTCATCGACATCTCCACGCTGCTGCCGCCCGACAGCGGCAAGGTCTGGGTCGGCCCGCGCACGAACGTGCCGCTGCCCGCGCGGCTGTCGATCAGCCCGCGCTT
>NZ_BAAILN010000158.1:15696-28956 GCF_054589155.1 Burkholderia sp. 3C | reverse complement strand
CGGCGTAGGCGCGCGCCACCGTGGTGTAGTTCAGTTGCAGCGCGTCGGCCAGCTCGCGCAGGCCCGGCATGCGGTCGCGCGGCTTGAGCCGCCCCACCGCCACATCCTCCTCGATCAGGTCGGGAATCAGCAGGTAGGCCGGCTTGCGACTCTCGGCGAGCCGCTTCGACCAGTGAGCGAGTGAGTGATCCATGTGGGGTTTCCAGGCGTCGATGCAATTCACCAATTCACGTTAACACGCGAATCCACGCGAAAAAAAATCGATCGGATACCGAATCGAAAAGCGATTGCATTGATCGCGCCACGTATCGTTTTGATGCATGCGCGCACAGCCGGCGCGCATGGCGCTGCGCCAGCGCGGTGCGCGATGCGCTGGCGCGGCGCGTTTCCAGGGTGCCGCCGGCCCGCCTGGCACGGCGGATGAGCCACCGTTTCGAAGTGCAGCGTTCTCGATGATTGGACAGTGATCGCATCGCCGTGCGCCGGCACGGCATGTCCCATGCGTAATGGAAGGCGTCCGGGCAACCCTGGCCCGGCGTTTCCGATCATTCACAGACACTTGGAGAACACGATGCCTGCCGTCAATCATCCGCAGCACCAGAAGGGCGACGTACTGGTCGACTACGAAGAAAAGGTATTCGAGGACGTCAAGGCGGAGCCGGGCGAGAAGGCGCTCGTCACGTTCCATACCGTGGCGTTCGAGGGCTCGATCGGTTTCGTGAACCTGCTGCAGGCCACGCGCCTGCAACGCAAGGGCTTCGAAACCTCGGTGCTGCTGTACGGCCCCGGCGTGACGCTCGGCCTGCAACGCGGCTTCCCGACGCTCGGCGACGAAGCGTTCCCCGGCCACTTGAACTTCAACAAGCAACTCGTGAAGTTCATGGAGGAAGGCGGCAAGGTGTACGCGTGCCGCTTCGCGCTGCAGGCGCTGTACGGCCACGGAGAGGCCTCGCTGATCGAAGGCATTCGCCCGATCAATCCGCTCGACGTGCTCGACATCCAGCTGCTGCATCGCAAGGAAGACGCACTGATCATCCACACCTGGACCGTCTGACGGCCGCGCGGAGTTTTCCATGAGCCACAAGCGCATCGTTCGCGCCGCCGCCGCCCAGATCGCGCCCGATCTGGAGCGCGCCGCCGGGACGCTCGAGAAGGTTTGCAGCACGATCGACGAGGCGGCCCGCGAGGGCGTGCAATTGATCGTGTTCCCGGAAACCTTCGTGCCGTACTACCCGTACTTCTCGTTCGTCCGTCCGCCGGTGGCGGCGGGCGCCGATCACATGCGGCTCTACGAGGACGCGGTGGTGGTGCCGGGGCCGGTCACGCAGGCGGTGGCGGAGCGGGCGCGGCTGCACCGCATGGTGGTGGTGCTCGGCGTCAACGAGCGCGATCACGGCAGCCTCTACAACACCCAGCTCGTGTTCGACGCCGACGGGCAACTGCTCCTCAAGCGCCGCAAGCTCACGCCGACCTATCACGAGCGGATGATCTGGGGGCAGGGCGACGCGGCGGGCTTGAAGGTGGCGCATACGGCCATCGGCCGGGTGGGCGCGCTGGCCTGCTGGGAGCACTACAACCCGCTCGCGCGCTATGCGCTGATGACGCAGCACGAGGAAATCCATTGCGCGCAGTTTCCGGGCTCGCTGGTCGGCCCGATCTTCGCCGAGCAGATGGACGTGACGATCCGCCATCACGCGCTCGAATCGGGCTGTTTCGTTGTGAACGCAACCGGTTGGCTGACCGACGCGCAGATTCATTCGATCACGCCCGACCCGCAATTGCAGAAGGCGCTGCGCGGCGGCTGCCACACGGCGATCGTCTCGCCCGAGGGGCAGCATCTGGCCACGCCGCTGCGCGAGGGCGAGGGCCTGGTGGTCGCCGATCTCGACATGTCGCTGATCACCAAGCGCAAGCGAATGATGGATTCGGTGGGCCACTACGCGCGCCCCGAATTGCTCAGTCTCGCGATCAACGACCGGCCCGCCATGCCGGTCACGCCGATGGCGCCGGGCGGCGCCGTGGCATCCCCCGCTGCATCCCCTTTCCCCGCTTTCGAAGGAGCGATCGATGAACGCCATCGCGAAGCCGTCGGCACAGAGCCGGCAACTGATCACTGAGCTGCAGTCGGTCGGGCTGCGGCTCGTCGATCCGAAGGCCGGCGCCGCAAGCCGCCGTGGCGGCGCGGGGCCGTCCGACCACAAGGCCGTCACGGTGGACGGCGTGACCGTGATGGTGCCGGTGCATACCAGCACCGCGTGGGATTCGCCGTTCGTGGCCGGCGCGCCCGACGCGCTCGGCGCGAGCACGCTGACGCGCGGCGCGATCCCGATCGCCGAGATCCGCTTTCCGGCCAACCCGCGCTTCTACGCGTTGCAGACGCTCGACGGCGTGCCGTATTCGCAGATCGCCACGCTGCACGGCGCGGACGTGCTCGCCACCACGGTGCTGCAAACCTGCATCCGCTACGAAAGCCGCCGCAAGATGTGCCAGTTCTGCTCGATCGGCCAGTCGCTCGCGGCGGGCCGCACCATCGCGCGCAAGACCCCCGAGCAACTGGCCGAGGTGGCGCGCGCGGCGGTGCTGCTCGACGGCGTCAAGCACATGGTGCTGACCACCGGCACGCCGGCCACCAGCGATCGCGGCGCGAGCCTGCTGTGCGACAGCGCGTTCGCGATCAAGGCGGCGGTCGATCTGCCGATCCAGGGCCAATGCGAGCCGCCCGACGACGACGCCTGGTTCGCGCGCATGAAGGCGAGCGGCATCGACACGCTCGGCATGCACCTGGAGGCGGTCACGCCCGCCGTGCGCGAGCGCATCATGCCGGGCAAGGCCAGCGTGCCGATCGCGCGCTATCTGGACGCGTTCGACGCGGCGGTGGCGGTGTTCGGGCGCGGGCAGGTCAGCACCTACATCCTCGCCGGGCTGGGCGACACGCCCGAGGCAATTCTCGCGATGTCGGCCGATCTGGTGGCGCGCGGCGTCTATCCGTTCGTGGTGCCGTTCGTGCCGATCAGCGGCACGCCGCTCGAAAGCCATCCGGCGCCCACGCCCGAGTTCATGCGTTCGGTGCTCGCGCCGCTCGGCGCGATGCTGCGCGACGCGGGCCTGCGCTCGACCGACATCAAGGCCGGTTGCGGCAAGTGCGGCGCGTGCTCGTCGCTGTCCACCTACGAGGCCTGATCATGGACTGCGAAGCGATGTGGGACAGCGGCGCGGCGCTCGCCTACCGGCCCGCCGAATTCCGGATCAAGTGGGCCGCGCTGCCGTGGGAAGTTCAGGAGGCCTACCGGTTGCGGCGCGCTGTGTTTTGCGTCGAGCAGGGCGTGTTCGTCGGCGACGACCGCGACGAGATCGACACGCACGCGCAACCGCTGGTGGCCGTCAGCGGTTGCGCGGGGCTGCCCGATCAGGTGGTGGGCACGGTGCGAATTCACGAAACCGCGCCGGGCGTGTGGCTCGGCTCGCGGCTCGCGGTGCATGCGGCGTTCCGCACGCACGGCAGGATCGGCTCCACGCTGATCCTGCTCGCGGTGCGCAGCGCGCATGCGCTCGGCTGCCGCGAATTCCATGCTCATGTGCAGGCGCAGAACGTGCCGCTGTTTCGCCGCCTGCATTGGGAATCGCTCGGCGAGGAGATGCTGCACGGCCGCCTGCATCATCGGATGCTGGCCGATCTCGCGCACTATCCGCCGTGCACCACGCCGTACACCGGTTTCGTGTTGCCGGCAGGAGGGGGACGATGAGCCTCGCCGAACGTATCGCGACGCTGCGCGCAAGCCGCGGCTTCGCGCACAAGACGGATATCGCCGGCGTGGTGGGCGCGCTCGCGCGCGCGTTGCCGAACGGCGCGGCGGATCTGGC
The DNA here is from genome assembly GCF_054589155.1 of Burkholderia sp. 3C. NCBI lineage: Bacteria > Pseudomonadati > Pseudomonadota > Betaproteobacteria > Burkholderiales > Burkholderiaceae > Burkholderia > Burkholderia sp. 3C. The sequence continues at coordinate 25,095 of NZ_BAAILN010000158.1, read as the reverse complement.
GCAGGCGGTGGCGGTGGGCGACGACTGCGCGGCGATCGCCGACGGCGACGGCTACCTGCTGTTCGCGATCGAGGGCCTGGTGGCCGATTTCGTCGAGGCGATGCCGTGGTTCGCTGGCTACAGCGGCGTGATGGTCAATATCAGCGACATCTACGCGATGGGCGGCCGGCCGATCGCCGTGGTCGACGCGCTGTGGAGCGAGGGCCTCGACGCCGCGCGCGCCGTGCTCGACGGCATGGCGGCGGCCTCGGCCGCCTACGGCGTGCCGATCGTCGGCGGCCACAGCAACGCGCGGGCCGATGGCGCGCAACTGGCCGTGGCGATCCTCGGGCGCGCGCGCCGGCTGCTGTCGAGCTTCGCGGCGCAGCCGGGCGACCGGCTGCTGATGGCGGTGGACCTGCGTGGCCGCTTCGAAGATCCGTACCCGTTCTGGAATGCATCGGTTGGCGCGCCGCCGCAGCGGCTGCGCGACGATCTCGAACTGTTGCCCATGCTGGCCGAGGACGGCCTGTGCGATGCGGCCAAGGACATCAGCATGGCCGGCGCGATCGGCACCGCGCTGATGCTGCTGGAAGCGTCGCAGGTGGGCGCGCGCATCGATCTCGATGCGATCCCGCGCCCCGATGGCGTGGATTTCGACCGCTGGCTCGGCGCGTTCCCGAGCTTCGGATTCCTGATGTCGGTGCGCGAGGCGCAAGCCGATGCCGTGATCGCGCGCTTCGCCGCGCGCGGGCTGGCCTGCGCGGCGATCGGCACGGTGGATGCGACGCGCGAGGTGGTGCTGACCGAAGCCGGCGAGGCCGCGCGCTTGTGGGATTTGCGCGAGACGCCGTTCATCGGTGCAGCGCCGGGAGCCGCGCGATGAACGCCGCACCGTTGCGCATCGCGCTGTTCACGCACTCGGTCAACCCGCGCGGCGGGGTGGTGCATACGCTGGAGCTGGCGCGCGCGCTCGGCCGGGCCGGGCACGACGTGACGGTGGTCGCGCCGGCCGGCCCCGGCGAGCGGCTGTTTCGCGACGGCGGCAGCGAGCACGACCGCTTCGAGATGGACGGCTACCGCGTCGTGCTGGCGCGCACCGGGGCCACGCCGTTCGATACGGTCGGCATGGTCGAGACGCGGATCGCCGCGATCCGGCGGGCCTTCGATCGCGCCGCGCTGGCCCGCTTCGACGTGCTCCACGCGCAGGACAGCATTAGCGGCAACGCGCTGGCCGACTGGAAGGCCGAGGGCGCGATCGCCGGTTTCGTGCGCACTGTGCATCACCTCGACACGTTCGCGCATCCGCGCCTCGATGCGTGGCAGCGCCGCGCGTGGCGCGATGCCGACCGCGTGCTGTGCGTGAGCGCCGACTGGACGGCGCGCATGCGCGACGAGCATGGCGTGGCCGCGCAACAGGTGGCCAACGGCGTGGACATCGAACGTTTTTCACAGGCACCGGCCGCCGCGATCGACGCGGTTCGGCAACGCTTCGGACTGCTGGCGAACGGCGCGACGGTGCTCGCGATCGGCGGCATCGAGGCGCGCAAGAACACGCGCGCATTGCTCGACGCGTTCGCGCAATTGCGGCGCGCGAAGCCGCACGCGCAACTCGTGATCGCTGGCGGCGCGAGCTTGCTCGACCACGATGCCTATACGCGCGATTTTCTCGCCCGAGCGGCCGAACTGGGTCTGCCGGTTGGCGTGGGCGGCGCGGTGGTGGTGACCGGCCCGCTCGACGATGCCGCGATCGTCGCGCTGCTGCATGCGGCCGATGCGGTGTCGATGGTGTCGCTGCGCGAGGGCTTCGGGCTGGTGGTGCTCGAAGCGTTGGCCTGCGGCAAGCCGGTGGCCGTGTCGCGCATCGCGCCGTTCACGGAGCATCTCGACGCGCGCACGGCGGTGTGGGCCGACCCCGGCTCGATCGATTCGATCGAGCAGGCGCTGCACGACGCGCTCGACGGCCGCCGCGCGCCCGATTTCCACGCGGCGGTGCCGGCGCTGCTCGCGCGCTTCAGTTGGGCCGCGAGCGCCGCCGCGCACGCGGCGATCTACCGTCAATGGCTGAACGAGCGCGCCGCCGCCGTTCCCCTTGTTACCGAACAGGAATCCTGATCATGCCCGTCATGCACTTCCGGGTCCGCTGGCCCGACGACAGCGAAACCCGCTGCTATTCGCCGTCCACCGTGGTGGCCGATTACTTCACGCCGGGGCAGCGCTACGCGCTCGACGATTTCGTGACGCGCTCGCGCGAATCGCTCGGCATCGCGTCCGAGCGCGTGCGCGCCAAGTTCGGCTTCGCCTGCTCGGCCGCGATGGACGAACTCGCGCGCATCGAGACGCTGGCCGAACGCTTCGGCGCCGCGCCCGACGCCGCCGTCACCGTACTCGCGCTCGAATGACCGCGCCGGCTTGCCCGCCGGTATCCCGCGCCCGTCCATCTTCAGGAGTCCCATCATGTCGAACGCTTCCGCTGCTCTGTCCGCCTCGCCCTCGGGCGAGATCCCGCACTATCCCGTGCTCGTCGTCGGCGGCGGGCAGGCTGGTCTCTCCGTCAGTCATTACCTGAAGGCGGCCGGCATCGCGCATCTCGTGTTCGAGAAGGAAACCGTCACGCACACCTGGCGCCGCCAACGCTGGGACGCGTTCTGCCTGGTCACGCCGAACTGGCAATGCGCGCTGCCGGGCCATCCGTATCGCGGCGACGATCCGCACGGCTTCATGACCAAGGATCAGATCATCGAATATCTCGATGGCTTCATCGCCGCCGTCGATGCGCCGGTGCTCGAACACACGGCCGTGCAACGCGTGACGCGCGGCGCGGATGGCCGCTACTGCGTGGTCACCTCGCGTGGCACGTTTACGGCCGATCAGGTGGTGGTGGCCTCGGGCGGCTATCACACGCCGATCGTGCCGCGCATGGCCGAGCGGCTGCCGGCCGGCATCGCGCAAATCCAGTCGTCCGACTATCGCAACGCGGCCGCGCTGCCCGAAGGCGGCGTGCTGGTGGTGGGCTCGGGGCAATCGGGCGCGCAGATCGCCGAGGACCTGCATCTGGCCGGCCGGCGCGTGACGCTGGCGGTGGGCGACGCGCCGCGCTGCGCGCGCTTCTATCGCGGCCGCGACGTGGTGGATTGGCTGGCCGACATGCGCTATTACGAAATGCCGGTCGGGCAGCATCCGCTGCGCGAGGGCGTGCGCGACAACACCAATCACTATGTGACCGGCCGCGACGGCGGGCGCGATATCGATCTGCGCCGCTTCGCCGCCGAAGGCATGGAACTGTACGGCCGCCTCGACGATTGCCGCGACGGCGTGCTGCGCTTCGCCACCGATCTGGGCGCCTGCCTCGACAGCGCCGACGACACCTACAACGGCATCAACGCCAGCATCGACGCGTTCATCGCGAAGCAGGGCATCGCTGCGCCGCCGGGCCAGCGCTACGCGCCGGTGTGGCGCCCGTCGGCCGAGCGCGCCACGCTCGCGCTGGCCGACAGCGGCATCACGTCGATCGTCTGGTGCATCGGCTTCACGCCCGATTTCAGCTGGATCGACGTGCCGGTGTTCAACGGGCGCGGTTATCCGGCCCACGAGCGCGGCGTGACCGGTGCGCCGGGGCTGTATTTCGTCGGCCTGCCGTGGCTGCATACCTGGGGCTCGGGGCGCTTCTCGGGCGTGGCGCGCGACGCCGAGTACCTGGTCGAGCGGATTCGCACGACCGCCGACGCCACCACGCTGCTGGCCGAAGACGCGGCGGCCTGAAGCACGGGCGCGACACGATGCAGACGACCCTTCATCGCTACCGGGCCGGCATGCCGCAACTGGGCCTGACCGGTTTGGCCGAGAACTGGCTGCTCAAGGAATGCGGTCACCGTCATTGGGAGGCGCTGGCCGCGCATGCAGGGCGCGACACGCCCGATTTCACCGACGAGCGCGGGCGGCCCGCCTATGCCGCGTTCGTGGCGGTGGGCGTGAACCTGCCGCCGCCGGGCGCGATCGACGAGCACGACCGGTTCGAGATCCATCTCGACCTGAGCCGCGTGGGAGCCGTGCGCCACGCGAGCGAGCAGCGCATCGTGCGCGACGGCGCGGTGCTCGGCTCGGTGCGGATGCTGTCCACCTTCGTCACGCGTGAGGCGGCCCACAACCGTTCGGTGGCGCGGGCGCGCATTGGCGGGCTGGCGGGTGCCACCGCCGAAGTGCCCGAAGCGCTGGCCGAACTGACCGCTCGCGGGCGCGGCCTGCGCGATGGCGACATGGATGCCTTGCCGGCCTGGGCGCGCGACGCACAGGGCACCTTCGAGCCGCTCGCCTGCACCGATTTCCTGCCGTGCCCGAACAACGATTTCAACGGCGCGGATCTGCTCTATTTCGCGAGCTTCCAGGCCTTCGTCGATCGTGCCGAATGGCAGCGGCACCGCTTCGCGAAGCCGCCCGCGCTGGTGTCGCGCTCGCTGCATTTCCACGGCAACCTCGACGTGGGCGACACGCTGACGGTGCGCGCACGCATCGAACGGCTCGACGCGGCGCGGCTGCGCCACTGGAGCGAAATCGTGCGCGGCGCCGACGGCATGAAAATCGCCGACGTGATCACCGAAAAACGTTGGGATACCTGATGAACGACGACGATTCGAAGGCCCGGCCCGCCCCGCGCGTGCGCGACGTGCCGTTGAAGCCGGTCTACACGCGGGCCGATCTCGATGGCCTCGCGCATCTCGACGGCAGCGCCGAGCCCGGCGAACTGCCGTTCGTGCGCGGCCCGCATCCTGGCATGTACACCGCGCGGCCCTGGACGATTCGTCAGTACACCGGCCATGCCGACGCGGCGGAAACCAACCTCGCGTTTCGTGCGGCGGTGGCCGGGCAGGCCGACGGGTTGTCGGTCGCGTTCGATCTGCCGACCCAGCGCGGCTACGATTCCGATCACCCCGAGGCGGCGGCCGACGTCGGGCTGGCCGGCGTGGCGATCGACAGCGCCGACGACATGCTGCGCCTGTTCGACGGCATCCCGCTCGACCGCATCTCGGTGTCGATGACGATGAACGGCGCGGTGCTGCCGGTGCTGGCCGCGTTCATCGTGGCCGCCGACGAGCGCGGCGTGCCGGCCGCCCAACTGACCGGCACGATCCAGAACGACATCCTCAAGGAATACCTGGTGCGCCATACGTGGATCCACGCGCCCGAGCCGTCGATGCGGATCGTGGCCGACGTGGTGGCGCATCTGGCCGAACATGTGCCGCGCTTCAACGCGCTGTCGGTCTCGGGCTATCACTTCCAGGAGGCGGGCGCGGAACCGGTGCTCGAACTGGCGCTGACGCTCGCCAACGCGCGCACCTACGTCGAGCGGCTCGTGGCGGCCGGGCTGGATGTCGACGCGGTGTGCGCGCGGCTCAGTTTCTTCTTCGGCGTGGGCACCGATTTCTATACGGAGATCGCCAAGCTGCGCGCCGCGCGCCTGCTGTGGGCCGAACTGGCGGCCGCCTGCGGTGCGCGCTCGCCGCGCGCCCGCGCGCTGCGCACGCATTGCCAGACTTCGGGCTGGTCGCTGACGGCGCGCGAGCCCGACAACAACATCGTGCGCGTGACCGTGGAGGCGATGGCGGCCGTGTTCGGCGGCACGCAATCGCTGCACACCAATGCGTACGACGAGGCGCTGGCGCTGCCGTCGACGGGCGCGGCGCGGCTCGCCCGCAACACGCAGCAGATCCTGCAACACGAGATGGGGCTGTGCGATACGGCTGATCCGTGGGCCGGCTCGTATCTGATGGAATCGCTGACGGCGGGCATTGCCACGCGCGTGCGGGAGATTCTCGGCGAGATCGATGCGCAGGGCGGCATGCTGGCGGCGATCGAATCGGGCTGGGTGCGGCGGCGCATACGTGCGGGCGCCGAGGCCGTGCAGGCGCGCATCGATACCGGCGCGCAGACGGTGGTCGGCGTGAACCGCTTCGTGGCCGATGATGCCGGGCCGCCGCCGGGCTGTCGCGAGATCGACGGCCGCCATGTGCGTGCGATGCAGCGCGCGCGGCTCGAACGCACGCGAGCGCGGCGCGATCCGGCGCGGGTTGCCGCCACGCTGCAGGCGCTCGGCGAAGCCGCGCGCGGCGGGCCGGGCTCGGGCAACCTGCTGGCGCTCGCGATCGATTGCATGCGGGCGCGCGCCACGGTGGGCGAATGCACGGCCGCGCTCGAACGTGTGTGGCCGCGCTATGCGTTGCCCGACGATGAACCGCTGCGCGCCTATGCCGACGCGCGCGATGGCGACGCCGCATGGCAGGCTGCGCGCACGCGTGTCGAGGCGCTCGTGGCGCGGCTCGGGCGGCCGCCCGTGGTGGTGCTCGCGAAGCTCGGGCAGGACGGCCACGACCGTGGCCTCAACGCGATCGCGTCGGCGTTGGCCGATGCCGGGTTCGTGGTGGTGCGTTCGCCGCTGTTCGCTTCGGCGGCGTTGCTGGCCGAGCGCGTTACCGAGCAGGCGGTGGATGGCCCGGTCGATTTGGTTGGCGTGTCGACGCTGTCCGGCGCGCATCTCGACACGGTGCCGGCGCTGCTCGATGCGCTGGCCGCGCGTGCGATCGACGTGCCGGTGGTGGTGGGCGGCATCGTGCCCGATGCACACGCGAGCCGTTTGACGGCTGCCGGCGTACGCGCCGTGTTCGGGCCGGGAACGTCGATGGATGCGCTCGTGATGCGGCTCGCGGCGATCGTCGAACGCTCGGCCGCTGATCGCGACGGCCGCGCTGACCGTGCTGACAGCGGCGACCGCAACGACCGCGACGACCGCGACGACCGCGACGACCGCAACGACCGCAACGACCGCAACGACCGCAACGCCTGCGCCGCACTCAGTCCGCGGGCTGCCTGAGGTCGGCCTGATAGAACGCCGGGAAGCGATCGAGCTGGCGCTGCGCATCGTCGGGCGCGACGCCCTCGGCCAGCACCGCGCTAGAAAAGCCGGTGCGCTCCATCATCTGCAACTGGTCGGCGAGCACCTCGCCGGTGGCGCGCAGGTCGCCGCGAAAGCCGAGCCGCCGCCGCACCAGATACGCCTGGCTGTAGGCGCGGCCGTCGGTGAACGCCGGGAAGTGCAGTTCGACACGCGCCGCGCGGGCGATCGCCTCGGCATGCTCGCTCACGTCGGCGTCGTTGGCCAGCGCGAGCACGGTGCCCTCGGCCTGCGCGGCTTCGGCCGCGTGCGCCTCGGCGCTCAACAGGCGGATGCGTTCGGTGGCGCTCATGCCGGGTTCTCCTCGACGATGCGCGCGGCTTGTGCGGCCGCCTTGAACGGTTCGATGCCCACCCGGCCCACCGTCTCGATGAAGCGTTCGTGCCGCTCGCCGCACGGCGCGCGCAGCGCCAGATAGGTGGCGAGCACGGCATCGATCGCGTCCGGCACCTCGCGCGCCGAGAACGACGGGCCGATCACCTTGCCCGCGCGTGCCTCGCCGCCGCGCGCGGAGCCGTCCGCGCCGCCGAGCGTGACCTGATACCACTCGCGCCCGTCCTTGTCGACGCCGAGGATGCCGATATGGCCGCTATGGTGGTGGCCGCACGAGTTGATGCAGCCGCTGATATGCAGGTCGATCTCGCCGAGGTCTTCCAGTTCGTCGAGATCCTGGTAGCGCTCGGCGATGGCGTCGGCGATCGGCAGCGAGCGCGCGTTGGCCAGCGCGCAGAAATCGCCGCCGGGGCACGCGATCATGTCGGTCAGCAGATGCACGTTCGCGCTCGCCAGCCCTTCGGCGCGTGCGGCTTCCCACAGCGAGAGCAGGTCGTCGGCATGCACCCATGGCAGCACCACGTTCTGCGCGTGCGTGACGCGTGCCTCGCCGGCCGAATAGCGATCGACCAGCGTGGCGACGCGTTCGAGCTGATCGGCCGACGCATCGCCCGGCGCCTGCAGCGTGCGCTTGAACGACAGCGTGACGATCCGCAACGCCGGGTCGCGATGCGGCGCGACGTTGCGCGCGAGCCAGCCGGCCAGCGCCGGCGTGCGCGCGGCCGCCGCGGCCAGCCGCTCGGCGGCGGCCGCATCGGGTGCGCGGCGCGAAACGGCCTCGGGCGTCACGAAGCAGGCTTGCACGCGCGCGAGTTCGGCGTCGGGGATGGTGTGCGGGCCGCCGTCGTGGCCGACGATCTGCGCGAATTCGGCATCCACGTCGTCGATGAAGCGCTGCCCTTCCGCCTTCACGAGAATCTTGATGCGCGCCTTGTACTTGTTGTCGCGACGGCCGTACTGGTTGTACACGCGCACGATCGCCTCGATGTAATTCATGATGTCGCGCCACGGCACGAACGCGCGCATCAGCGTGCCGATCAGCGGCGTGCGGCCCATCCCGCCGCCGGCCGTGACGCGAAAGCCCAGTTCGCCGTTCGCGTCGTGCAGCAGGCGCAGCCCCACGTCATGCCAGTCGGTGGCCGCGCGATCCTCGGCCGCGCCGCTGATCGCGATCTTGAACTTGCGCGGCAGGAACGCGAACTCGGGGTGCAGCGTGGTCCATTGGCGCATGATTTCGGCGAACGGGCGCGGATCGGCGATCTCGTCGGGCGCCACGCCCGCGCGTTCGTCGCACGAGATGTTGCGGATGCAGTTGCCGCTGGTCTGGATGCCGTGCATGTCGACGGTGGCGAGCAGGTCCATCACGTCGGCCGCGCGGTCGAGCGGAATCCAGTTGAACTGAACATTGGTGCGCGTCGTGAAGTGCGCGTGGCGGGTGGGCAGGCGCACCGTGCCGAGCGCGCGCTGCGCGTCGAGCGCCTGGCGGTACACCTCGGGCTCGGGCACGTCGTAGTCGCGCGCGATGCGGGCCAGCACGCGCAACTGCGCGCTCGACAGTTCGCCGTATGGCACCGCCACGCGCAGCATCGGCGCATGGCGTTGCACGTACCAGCCGTTCTGGAGCCGCAGCGGGCGGAACGCGTCCTCGCCGAGCCGGCCGTCCTGCCAGCGTTCGAGTTGGTCGCGGAATTGCGCGGCGCGACTGCGCACGAAGGCGCGGTCGAAGTCGGTATATCGATACATGGGGCACAGGAGAAGGCTCGGCGCGCGCGCCGGGAAGCGACGAACTTACGGCGGCGGCCCGGGGGCGACAAGAAGCAGATCGTGTGAAAAACAGCGCAGCAGTGCGGCGGCCGATCTGCTGCGCCTGTTTTTCCGCTGCCTGCTGCTATACGCGCGGCCGCCGGCAGGCGACCATGCTTCGCAGTGCACGGCGTTGTCTTACCCCTTCGTCTTTTTGCCGTGCCGGGATTACTGCGCGAGTGCCTGGGTCATCACCCCTAAACCCGCAGAGCTTGCGGCCGCATGCCTGTGGCGCGGCAGGCAACCGCTCCGACACGCTACGCTCGTGCCGGAGCCCTTATTTCACGAAACGAATGCATCTGGCGCGCTGCGCCGATGCATTCGTGTCGGAATCCTCA
>NZ_BAAILN010000158.1:3034-15586 GCF_054589155.1 Burkholderia sp. 3C | reverse complement strand
GAGCCGCGGCTCGGCGATATGCATCGGCCGATGCGTCAGCCGGTAGCGCAGCCGAAACCCCAGCCGACCAGCCGCCGTTCCCGCGCGGCACCCGTTCAGCGCTTGCCCGCCGCCGTCAGCCGCATCGATTCCGCCGCCGTCTCCCGCAGCCATTGCGCGAGCCGTTGCGCGCCGTCGGGCAGATCGGCGTCGTCGCGTGTGCAGAGGTAGTAGTCGCGGCCGTCGTCGAGCGCCGTGTCGAACAGTTGCACCACCTCGCCGCTCGCGATCTCCGCCTCGATCAGCGGCGCGCGCATCAGCCCCGCGCCGAGCCCCGCGCGAATCGCGCTGAGCGTCAGTTGCCCATCCTCGAACATCGGCCCGACCACCGGCGGCACGTTGCGCACGCCCGCGTTGCGCAGCCAGTTGACCCAGGTGCTGCGATCCTCGTCGTGCACCAGCGGCACCACGGCCAGGTCGGCCGGCTTGCGGAACGGGCCGAAGCGCCGCCGGAACGACGGATGGCAAACCGGCACCATCGCGCCCGGCAGCAGCTTCTCGCAGCGGTAGCCGGGCCAGTCGCCCGCGCCGAAGCGGATCGACAGATCCGACGCGTCGCTGCGGTAGTTGCGGTGGTTCGCGTAGAGCACGGTCACGTCCACATCGGTATTCGCGTCGAGGAAGCGATGCAGCCGAGGCACGAACCAGCCGATGCCGAACAACGGGATCAGGCTGACGGTGATCTGCCGCAGCGAGGAGCGGTCGCGCACGAAGCCGGTGGCGCTGCGCAGCACCGAGAACGCCGCGCTGATCGAGCGGTAATAATCGCGGCCCTCGTCGGTCAGCGCCAGCGCGCGGCCCTCGCGCACCGTCAGCGGGGTGCGGATGAACGCATCGAGCAACTGCAATTGGTGACTGATCGCCGACGGCGTGATGTCGAGCTCGGCAGCGGCGGCCGTGACCGAGCCCAGCCGCGCGAAAGCCTCGAACGCACGCACCGCGCGCAGCGGCGGATCGTTGGATAATTGTTCGATATTTTTCATGTTTTGAATTCTATCGAATAATCCGGGGATTGGGCTGTCTTTTGAAAGGCATGATGGGTAAGGATTTTGGTGAATTTGGCTTGTCGGGCATAAGCATTCAATCAAAGGATATTTGCCGGTCGGCAATCGACTATTTAATATTTTTCATGTTCTAATCGTCCGCCACACGCTCCCCCGACCATGAAAAAAATCGTCCTGTCCGCTCCGTTCTCCGGCACCGCCATCGCGGCCGCCGCCACCCTCGCGCTGTCGCTGGGCGCGCCCGCCGTGATGGCGGCCGACGCGCCGCAAACCGTGCTGATCGGCCTGGCCGCGCCGCTGACCGGCCCGTCGGCACGGATCGGCAAGGATCTGCAGAACGGCGCGCAGCTCGCAGTCGATGATGCCAACCGCACACATCCGACCATCGGCGGCAAGCCGGTCGTCTACAAGCTGGTGGCCGTCGACGATCAATCCGACCCGCGCACGGCCGTCACGGTCGCGCAGGATCTGGTCGGGCAGCACGTGATCGGCGTGGTCGGCCACTGGAACACCGGCTGCAGCGTGCCGGCCGCCCGCGTGTATCACGACGCGGGCATCCCCGAGATCGCGCCGGCCTCCACCGGCCACCAGTACACGCTGCAAGGCTTCGACACCGCGTTCCGCATCATGGGCCACGACGACACCGGTGGCGCCTACACCGGCGCATACGCGGTCAAGACGCTGCACGCCAAGCGCATCGCCGTGCTCGACGATCGCACCTCGTTCGGCTCGGGCCTGGCCGACCAGTTCGTGAAGGGCGTGAAGGCGGACGGCGGCAATATCGTCGATCGCGAATACGTGACCGACAAGACCACCGATTTCAGCGGCGTGCTGACCGCCATCAAGAGCAAGCGGCCGGACGTGGTGTTCTTCGGCGGCCTCGACGCGCAGGCCGCGCCGATCGCGCGCCGCATGCATCAGCTCGGCATCGACGCCACGCTGCTCGGCGCGGGCGGCTTCGTCAGCCAGACCTTCCTGTCGCTGGCCGGCAAGGACGGCGAGGGCGTGACCGCGCTCGAACCGGGCCGGCCGCTCGCGAAGATGCCGGGCGGCCCGGCGTTCGACGCGCAATACCGCGCGCGCTATCACGCGCCGATCGAACTGCATGCGCCGTTCGCGTACGACGCGGCGGCCACGCTGATCGCCGTCGCGCAGCAAACCGGCTCGACCGATCCGGCCAAGCTGGTCGCCGCGCTGCACAAGGTGGATCGGCAGGGCGTGACCGGCCGCATCCAGTTCGATGCGCAGGGCAACCTGAAGGACCCGGCCTACACGATCTACCAGGTGCGCGACGGCAAGTGGAACGTCGTTGACGTGCTCGGCGGCGGCGCGGGTGCGCCGGCGAATTGACGCCCAGGGCCGGACTTCGGCGTGAGCGGGCGGCAGCCGGTGACGAACCGGCGCCGCCCGTTCGCCGCTCCGAGGTTCCGGCCTCCGCGTCTGGCTTGCCGATCCCATATCAGCGTAGCGATACGAGCGGCCCGCTCGCCGCTCCGAGGTTCCGGCCTTCGCACCCGGTTTGCCGATTCCCCACAACCATAACGACACGAACCCCCAAGTCAGGAGCTCCCATGACCGAGCCGACCCAACCCGCCGCCCCGAGCGGTGACGCTGATACCGACACCCGCCTGGGCATCCTCGCGCGACGCAGGATCGAGGCGGAAATCATCAAGCCGATCTACGAGATCATGAAGCGCGAGTTCGGCACCGAGCGCGCGCAGGCCGTGATCGCCGAGGCGGTGCGCGGCGCGGCCGTCGATGCGGGCAAGACGTTCGCGGCGCAGGAGCCGAACGGCGCGAGCATCGCTTCGTTCGTGGCCTTGCAGGTGCTGTGGGAGAAGGACGACGCGCTCGACGTGAGCGTGCAGCGCGAGGACGCCGATCACTACGATTACGACGTGCATCGCTGCGCTTACGCCGAGATGTATCACGCGATGGGGCTCGGCGAGATCGGCCATCTGCTCAGTTGCGCGCGCGACGAATACTTCATTCGCGGCTACGACCCGCGCGTCGCGCTGACGCGCACCACCACCATCATGCAGGGCGCGAAGCGCTGCGATTTCCGCTACGCCGTGCGCGAAGCGAAGGAGCCGAATCATGGCGAGTGAACGCAACGAACGCAATGCGGCGCTGCGCGTGGACGGCGCGCGGCTGTGGGATTCGCTGGAGCGGATGGCGCGCATCGGCGCGACGCCGAAGGGCGGCGTCTGCCGCCTCGCGCTGACCGAACTCGATCGCGAATCGCGCGACCTGTTCGTGGAATGGGCACGCGCGGCGGGCTGCACGATTCGCGTGGACGCCATGGGCAACGTGTTCGCGCGCCGCGCGGGCCGGGTGGCCGATGCCGCGCCGGTGATGACCGGCTCGCACGCCGACACGCAGCCGACCGGCGGCCGCTATGACGGCATCTACGGCGTGCTCGGCGGCCTCGAAGTGGTGCGCGCGCTGAACGACGCGGGCATCGAAACCGAACGCCCGATCGACGTGGTGCTGTGGACCAACGAGGAAGGCTCGCGCTTCGCGCCGGCGATGGTGGCCTCGGGCGTGTTCGCGGGCGTGTTTACGCTCGACTACGGCCGCTCGCGCACCGATCGCCAGGGCGTCACGCTGGGCGATGCGCTGGCCGCGATCGGCTATGCGGGCGACGCGCCGGTGGGCGGCTATCCCGTGCACGCGGCCTACGAACTGCATATCGAGCAAGGCCCGATTCTCGAACGCGCCGGCACCACGATCGGCGTGGTCACGGCCGGGCAGGGGCAGCGCTGGTACGAACTGACGTTCACGGGCGTGGACGCCCACGCGGGCACCACGCCGATGGACGCGCGCCGCGACGCGCTGGTTGGCGCCGCGCGCGTGGTCGATTTCGTCGATGGGCTCGGCCGCCGCCTCGCGCCGGACGCGCGCGCCACGGTCGGCATGATCGAGGCGCGCCCGAACTCGCGCAACACGGTGCCGGGCGAGTGCTTCTTCACGGTGGAGTTTCGCCATCCCGACGCCGCCGTGCTGGCCGAAATGGATGCGGCGCTGCGCGCGGAAGTGGCGCGGATCGCGGGCGGCGCGGGCCTCGGCGTGCGCATCGAGCAGATCTTCGATTACGCGCCGGTGCCGTTCGCGCCGCGCTGCATCGAGGCGGTGCGCGATGCGGCCGCCGCGCTCGGACTGTCGCACCAGGACATCGTGTCGGGCGCGGGCCACGACGCGTGCTATCTCGCGCGCGTCGCGTCGGCCGGCATGATTTTCGTGCCGTGCGTGGACGGTCTCAGTCACAACGAAGCGGAAGCGATCACGCCCGAATGGGCCGAGGCGGGCGCCAACGTGCTGCTGCACGCGGTGCTGGCGAGCGCGCAGGAAGTGACGCAGGAAGCGGCGCAGGCGTAGTGCGGGCAGGCCGCGCGTGGGGCGTCATGCCCGCGCGCGGCCGGGGCGATCAGCCAATGCTCACAGGGACGGATGGCATTGGAACGTCAGGCGCGCCTCGCGATCGGAGACATGCTCCAGCCCCGGGCTCGCGCGCATGCCTTGCTGGGCGCAGTAGGCATCGGCGGTGCTGATCGCCTTCTGATGCGCGGCGGCCCAGGACAGCACGGCGCCGTGCGAACTGGTGTTGACGGTGTAGGTATGCGGCTTGTCGGTGGCGCTGACCTCGGACACGCTGGCGCATGCACCGAGCCACAGCGTCAGACAGGCCGCGAGCAGGACGGTAAGCGGCGTTCTGGAAGACATAGGGCGTTTTTCTGGCTGGGTTGGCGGCGCGTGGCGCCGCACAGGGACAGGCGGAAGTATCCGCGAATTCGCCGGCGCGATCATCGCTGCCTGGCCGAACACTTCGTTTCCGTTGTGTGAACAATGTGCGACGAAGCCGGAGGTTCGGCCTCGGGCCGGCGAGCCGGTATCCTGTGCGACCGGCGCGGCGGCGAGGGGTTCCGGCCGCCGCCCGCCCGATCCAATCGAAAAACGAGGGTAATAACCGATGAGAGCACGGCATTTCGCGGCCGCCTGCCTGATGGCGGCCTTGACGGGGATCGGCGCGAGCGCCGCGCAGGCGGCCAGTTTCGATTGCAAGGCGGCGCGCACCGGCGTCGAACGCAGCATCTGCAGCCATCCCGCGCTTGGCGATCTCGATTCGCAACTCGATGCCACCTATCGTCAGACCGTCGCCCGCGCGGCGGACCCGGCCGCCGTGTCGCGCAGCCAGCGCGCCTGGCTGGCCGAACGCAACCGCTGTGGCGATGCGGCCTGCATCGAACAGGCCTATCGCGACCGGCTCGGCGCGCTGGCCGCCGTCAAGTCGGCCGAATGGCGCCGCTATTCGAGCGCGGCGCTCGGCATCGCGTTCGATTACCCGTCCAACCGCAAGCCCGTCACGCCGTGCCCGGGCACAGGCGAAAAGCGCTGCGTCGCGCTGGTCGGCCGGGGCATGGACAACAGCGATTACTTCGTGGAACTGAACGTGGTGAGCGGTGGGCTGGAAGCCGTGGCGCAGCGGGACGCACTGTTCAAGCAGGACGACAACGGCAAATGGGTGACGAGCGCCGGGCCGGGCACGCCGGCCGATGTCGAGCGTTTCGCGGGCCGCGGCTGGCAAGGCATGCGCGCCACGCAGACCTGCGGCGTCAGCGATCCCGAAACCGGTTTTCACGCCGCAGGCGGCGAATGTCTGTGGGCGGTGTTGAGCAACGGCACGCAGGCCGTGGTGGCCGATACCCAGGGCATCGTCGGCAACGACGACGACACCGCGCGCGTGCTCGGCTCGCTGCAGTTTCTGCACTGATTCTGCACAAATCGCCGCCGCTGGCCCGGTAAACCGTGCGCAGCGGCGCGTTTTTTCGAATCCTCAGTTCATTCTCAAGCGCCTCGGGCTTCCGGCAAAACCGGTCGGCCATTGCGTCCGGCCGCGTTCACCGAGCAGCGCGCGGCCGAGCGCCTCGAACGCGACGGCCGGCAGATCCGGCAGCCGTTCCACCACGGTGCTGGCCGGATAGAACGCTTCCACCGCATCGTCCAGGATGCCCACCCCGATCAACTCGATGCCTTGTGCGCGCACCTCCGCGATGCGCAGGCGCAGGTCCGCGCGCAGCCGCGCCGGGTCGCCGTCGCCGGTGGCCGGATAGCCGTCCGACAGCACCATCAGGATGCGCCGCTGCGCGCGCCGCGCGAGCAGGCGCTCGGCGGCCCAGCTCAGCGCCTCGCCGTCCGGGTTCTCGTGGCCGCATTCGAGGCGCGCGAGGCCGCTCGGGTTGTCCGAATCGAAGCGCTTGTAGATTTCCAGATCGAGCCGTTCGACGAAGCGGTTGTAGCCGCGCGGCGCGTGGCCCTGCGCGAGCCAGCGGTCGCGGAACGCGCGCATCGCCGGGTCGTCGATCGAGCTGTAGCCGAGCGCCTCGCACGGAAAGCCCAGTTGCGCGAGCGCGTCGCACAGCGCCGCCGCGCAAAGCCGCGCGAGTTCGATCTTGCGGCCGGCCATCGAGCCGCTGCGGTCGATCAGCAGCGTGACGGCTGTGTCGCGCCCCGATGTCGTGCGCCGCGTGCGGAACGGCGTGCGATAGCCGGGGGTGGTGGCAACCCGCGCCAGCGCGCGGCGGTCGAGTTCGCCGCGTTCCTGTTCGGTGCGCCAGTGCAGGTGTTCGTCGGCTTCGAGCGCGCGTTCGAGTTGCGCCTTCAGGCGCGCGGTTTGCGCGCGTGCCGCGCTGCGCAGCTTGCGCCAGGCGGTGGCGTCGCCGCTGCCGGTCAGGTCGGTGACGGTGTCGAACGCGGTGGTGATCGGGATCGAGCGAACCGGCGGGGCGTTCGTTTGCGTGGTGCACGGCGAGGGTGCGCTGTCGCCGCTGGCCTGGTCGTCGGCCGAGGATGCGCTGTCGGCCGGCGTCGCGGCGTTCGACAACTCGGCGCTTGCGGCCGGTGCGTCGGTGGCGGGTGCACTGCCGAACGCGTCGTCGGGGTCGATCTCGATCGCGGTATCGGGCGTGTCGAGCGAGGTTTCGCGATCGACCGTGATCATCATGTTGTTGGCGTTGCCGCGTGCGAGCCCGCGCACATGCGCGACCAGGCGGCCGGCTGCCTCGATGCTGTCCGCCGTCGAGCGCGCGGCGCGCGCCGCGTCGATCAGCGTGCCGCTGGCGTGCAGCGTGGCGTCGAGCGAGGCGACGCGTTCGGGTTGCGTGGGCGCTTCGCCGTGCAGCTCGCGCGCGATGCGCCAGATCAGGCGGTCGCGCCAGTTCAGCGTGGGCCAGCGCCGGGCGATCTCGCGCGCGGCGGCCTCGCGTTGACGCGCGAGCAGCGGCGCCGCGCCGGGGAATTGCGCGGCCAGCGCGCGGCTGGCCCGGTAATCGTCGATGGTTTCGGCCAGCGCGCGCGTGACCTCGGCGGCCACGCCGGCCCGTTGCGCCGGTTCGCCGAAGCGCAGCCGCGCGGCCAGCAGATCGACCCAGCCCGCCAGTTCGTCGGCCGACAACGGCGTGTCGCCTGCGGTGGCGGGCAGCGTCAGGACGGTCGTGCCGGTTGCGCCGGTTGCGTCGTTCGCCAGATCGAGCCGCGGGCCGTCGCGCGACACGCGTACCTGCACGCGAGGGTCGCCGGTCAGCACGCGCGCGAGCTTGCCGAGTTGCTCGCCGGGGTCGTCGTTGGACGGTGCGGGGGCGGGTTGGGTTGCGGCGGTTGCTCGGGCTTCGGCTTCGGCTGCGGCTGCGGCTCCGGCTCCGGCTCCGGCTCCGGCTCCGGCTCCGGCTCCGGCTCCGGCTCCGGCTCCGGCTTTGGCTTTGGCTTTGGCTGCGGCTGCGGCTGCGGCTCCGACTCCGACTTCGGCTCCAGATGCGACTCTGGCTCCAGCTCCGACTCCGCCTTCGGTTGCACCCCCGCCCCGGCCCCCGACCCCGGCTTCGTCCCCGGCCGGTTTCACGCCGGCTCCTGCCCGATGTAATGGCGGACGATGTCCCGGATCAACGCGGCGTCGTCGGCGCTCACCTTCGCGTAGATCGTCGGGCCGGCCGCGATTTCCGGGTCGCCGGTGCGCAGCATCAGCGCGGTCCAGTCGATCAGGCGGCGCGTGGAGAACGCGCTGGCCAGGTCGTCGCGTTCGAACGCTTCGCGGCACGCGGCGGCGATCGCGGCCAGCGTTTCGGCCATCGGCACGCTGACGCGCGGCCCGAACGTGCGGCGCAGCACGTCGGCCTCCTCGGACGGTGAGAGGTAACCGATCTCGTAGACGCGCCAGCGATCAAGAAACGCGTCGTTCATCACGTTGGCGCCCTGATACAAATGCCGGAAGCGGCTCATCGCGCCGGCCGCGTTGGCCGTGGCGAACAGGCGGAACGCCGGATGCGGGGCCACGATCTCGTCGCCCTTTTCCTTGAGCAGCAGGCGGCCGCCCGGTTCGAGCACGGCGGTCAGCACCGCGAGGATCGCCGGCTCGGCGAAATCCACCTCGTCGACGATCAGCCACAACCCCGCGCGCATCGCCGTCGGCAGCACGCCGTCCACCCAGATCGTCTCGCCGCCCTTGACCGTCCAGAAGCCGACGAAATCGCCCACCGTGGTCTGGCCGTTCATGTTCGCGCGCAGCACGCCCTGGCCGGCCTGCGCGGCGGTCTGCTCGATCAGGCTGGTCTTGCCGGTGCCGGTGTGGCCGATCAGCAGCAGGCGGCGGTTTTCGGCGATGTCGCGCACCACGTTGGCCGCGCGCTCGCCGAACAGGTAGGCCGGGTTGGTCGCGGGCACCAGCGGGCCGCCCGCACCGCGCGCGAGTGGCACGCCGGCGATCGTGACGCGGGCGTCGGCATCGGTATCGGCGGCTTGCGCGGCCTCGGCCGCCGTCTCGCGGGCGGCTGCGTGCAGGTCGGCCAGGAAGCGCGCGCGATGCGGCGGCGCAGCGGCCTCGCCATGGTCGTCGCGACGCGCGTAGCCTTCGCGATGCCATTTGCGCAGCTTCGTGTCGAGGTTGTCGAGGTCGATGACGGTGTCGATATCGATGTCGCCGCTGGCGCGGCGATGCTGAATTCGGTAGCTGCGCGGCCGGTCCGAATGACTGACGAGCCAGGCGCCATCGTCGCGTGCATAGACGCCGACAGGCGACGGTTCGGTGGAAAGCGAGTCGGACAGGGTGCTCATCGTCGGAGGGAGGCGGCGGCGCGCGCGGTCGGGAAGCCGCCATTGTGCGCCGCGGCTTGGCGTCGCGCGGGGCAAAAACCGAGCCGTCCCGGCAATTCGTTCCGTTAAGGAGTCAATTCATTTCCCGTCAGTGGTTTATTGCTTGCGGAGATTGATTCAGACTGGCGCTTCCGGTTCGCGCAGCCGCACGAACCGCCCCTCTATATATAGAGCGGCTTCGCTCCAGCAGCGGGCCGCCAACCCGGAGCCCGATTCGATGACGACCGACCTGACCCAGCTTCCCGGCTCGACGCTCGCGTTCCGCCGCCGCCCGGCCGCCGGCGTGGCGCGCGCGCGGCTGTTGCTGCTGCACGGCGTGGGTGGCAACGAAACCAACCTGGCGGCGGTGGCCGATGCGTTGCCGTCCGATCTCGATCTGCTGTTCGTGCGCGGGCCGCTGACGCTCGGCGCCGTGCAGTTCGCGTGGTTCAACGTGCGCTTCGGGCCCAACGGCCCGACCATCGATGCCGCGCAGGCCGACGCGAGCCGCCTGCATTTGATCGATCTGCTTCGCGCGCTGCGCACGGCCGACGGCGCCGCGCCGCTGCCGACGCTGATCGGCGGTTTCAGCCAGGGCGGCATCATGAGCGCGAGCGTCGGCCTCAGCGCGCCGGGCGAGGTGCGCGGCTTCGCGATCCTCAGCGGCCGAATCCTGCCCGAGATCGCGCCGCACGTCGCGCCGCGCGAGGCGCTGGCCGGCCTCGACGCGTTCATCGCGCACGGCGAGTACGACGACAAGCTGCCCGTCACCTGGGCCGAGCGTGCCGACGCGATGCTGACCGAACTCGGCGTGCCGCACGCCGTGCGCCGCTATCCGGTCGGCCATCAACTGACCGGCGAGATCGTCGATGATTTTGCTGCATGGGCGGACGCGCGCCTCCGGCAAGCTTGAGCGTTACGGCGCGTTGTTCTGCGCGGATCGTGCTGCGCGCGAGATAATCGCGCTTTGACGATCCGGAGACGCGGCAAATGAACTTATCGGAACAATGGGTGCTCGTGACGGGCGGCGCGCGCGGGCTGGGTGCGTCGATCGTGCGTTCGCTGGTGCGTGAAGGCGCGGGCGTGATCGTCAATTACCTGAACAGCGAAGCGGCAGCCACCGCGCTGGTCGCCGAACTCGGCCCGCGCGCGATCGCCTTGCCGGCCGACGTGACCGACGCCGCGCAAGTCCGCCGAATGGTCGATGCGGCGCGCGAGCGCACCGGCGAGCCGATCGCGGCGGTGGTCAACAATGCGCTGGCCAGCTTCCGCTTCGACGGCGACGCGCGGCCGCAACTCGGCGAGATTTCCTGGGAGCGCATGCAGCAGCAGCTCGAAGGCGCCGTGAAGGGCGCGCTCAACACGATGCAGGCCACCTTGCCCGGCATGCGCGAGCGCGGCTTCGGACGAATCGTCAACGTCGGCACCAACCTGGTTCAGAACCCGGTGGTGCCGTATCACGACTACACGGCGTCGAAGGCCGCGCTGCTGGCGCTGACGCGCACCGCGTCGAACGACCTCGGCCCCGACGGCATCACCGTCAACATGGTGTCGGGCGGCCTGCTGCGTACCACCGATGCGAGCCGCGCCACGCCCGAGGCCGTGTTCGACATGATTGCGGGCTTCACGCCGCTGCGCCGCGTGACCACGCCCGAGGAATTCGCCGATGCCGTGCTGTTCTTCCTGTCGCCGTGGTCGCGCGCCGTGACCGGGCAGAACCTGATCGTCGACGGCGGGCTGGTCAAGGGCTGAGGTCCTGGCCGGGCAGCGTATCGCTTTCGACCAGGCCCGGCACCGCCTCGCGCATCGTCGCGACGAAGCGCAGCAGCCGCGACGGGTAGAACTGCGCGTGCGGATACGTGAGGTAGGCCGGCAGCGCCGCGGCGCGCCATTCCGGCGCGACGTGCACGAGCCGGCCGGCGGCCAGATCGTCGGCCAGCAGCCATGACGAGCTGATGCCCACGCCCATCCCGTGCAGCATTGCGCTGCGCAACGCGAACAGGTTGTCGGTGCTCATGCGCGGCTGGATCGTGAAGCGGCGCGTCTCGCCTGTCGTGCGATGCGTGAGCGCGATCTCGTTGCGGTAATAGGTACGCAGCGCCAGCCATGTCAGCGGGGCCAGCGCCTCCGGCGTGGCCGGGATCGCACCGCCCTCCAGCAGCGACGGCGCGGCCACCACGATGCGCGGCACGTTTGCCAGCTTGATCGCCACCACCGACGGGTCGGTCGGCTCGCCTATCTGAATCGCACAATCGATGCCGGTGCCGATGAAATCGTGCACTTCGTCCTGCAGCAGCCATTCCACCGTCACGCGCGGGTGTGCGCGCAGGAAGCGCATCAGCGGCTCGACGAAGATCTGCTGGCCGAACGCATGCGGCACCGTCACGCGCAACGGGCCTTCCGGCTCCTGCTGCGCGCCGCGCAGATCGGCCTCGAACGATGCCCAACTGGCCAGCAATTCCTTGGCGCGCTTGAACGCGCGTTCGCCATCCACCGTCAACCGCATCGAGTGCGTCGAACGATGCAGCAGACGCACGCCAAGCGAGCGCTCGAGCGCCTGCAGGCGCCGGCTGACGGTGGGCTGGGTGGTGCGCAGCAAGGCCGCCGCCGCCGACAGGCTGCCCGATTCGACTATACGTACGAACGTTTCCATCAGTTGAAAACGATAGCCGGCATCGTCGGGCGAGGCTTCCGAAACCCGGTGAGGTGCGCCAGAGGCAGGGCTGGCGGGCGATTTGAGGGTCATGCGCGGAGCGTATATCAAATGTGCGGGCTGTGCCACTACCGGGCCGGTGCAGCAGCCGTCACACTCGCGTCTCCTGATTCACGACGAGATGGAATCCCATCATGAGCTCGACCCCCGACTTCGAACCTGCTGGCGGCGTGGCCCGCGAAGCCGTCATGCCGCCCGCGCATCGGGCCGCGCCGGCCGCCGCTGGTTCCGCCGGCCAGGGCCAGCCGGCCGTGCTGACGCCGCGCCTCGTGCTGCTGCTGGCCGCCGCCGCCGGGCTCGGCGTGGCACCGCTCTATTACAGCCAGCCGATGCTGGGCGTGCTCGGGCCGGATATCGGCGCGTCGGACCGGCTGGTCGGCTTCGTGCCCACGCTGACCCAGCTCGGTTATGCGCTCGGCATCCTGCTGCTTGCGCCGCTCGGCGATCGCTTCGACCGGCGGCGCGTGATTCTCGTCAAGGCCGGCGTGTTGGTGGCCGCGTTGCTGCTGGCCGCGCTCGCGCCGTCGATCGGCTTCCTGCTCGCCGCCAGCTTCGCGGTGGGGCTGGCCGCGACGCTCGCGCAGGACGTCGTGCCGGCCGGTGCGACGCTCGCGCCCGACGCGCATCGCGGCAAGGTGGTCGGCACCGTGATGACGGGGCTGCTGCTCGGCATCC
>NZ_BAAILN010000158.1:402-2902 GCF_054589155.1 Burkholderia sp. 3C | reverse complement strand
CGCTCGGCGTGGCGGCCGCGCGCGGCCTGCCGAGCTTCCGGCCCACCACGCAGTTGCCGTATCGCGCGTTGATCGCCTCGCTCGGCGCGCTGTGGCGTCAGCACCCGGCGCTGCGGCGTGCCGCGTTCGCGCAGGGCATCCTCGCGATCGGCTTCAGCGGCTTCTGGACGACGCTGGCCGTGATGCTGCACGGCGCGCCGTTCCATCTGGGCAGCGCGGCGGCCGGTGCGTTCGGCCTGGCCGGTGCGGCCGGTGCATTGGCCGCGCCGCTGGCTGGCCGGCTGGCCGACCGCCGTGGCTCGGAATTCGTCACGCGGCTCGGGATCGGCGTGGCCACCGTGTCGTTCGCCGCGATGGGTTTCGCCCCGTGGCTGCCGGTGACGGCGCAGCTTGCCCTGATCGCGTTGAGCACGGTGGGCTTCGACCTCGGCTTCCAGTCCACGTTGATCGCGCATCAGACCATCGTCTACGGCATCGATCCGGCCTCGCGCAGCCGGCTCAACGCGGTGCTGTTCGTCGGCATGTTCGTGGGCATGTCGGCCGGCGCGGGGTTGGCGACCTTGCTGTTCGCGCAGTGGGGCTGGACGGCGGTGGTTGTGCTGGCCGTGGCCACCTCGCTGGCGGCGCTGGCGGTGCGGATGCTGGGCCGGCGTTGAGTTGCTCGATGTAATGTTTGAAGGCGGATAAGCGGGCGGGCCGGATGGCTCGCCCGTTTTGTCATGGATGGGCGGCGGCGCGCCGTTGACGCGCCAGGGCGATCTGTCGACAATCCGCAGACCATTCATGCGCGGGTTCGCCGACCGAGGATGTCATGCCGCTACGTTTGAACGCATCGTTGTGCAGTGTGGGGTGGCTGGTTGCCCTGTCGATGGGGGAGGCCGGTGCGGCGGAGGCGGTTGCGCGGCCGGCTTCGGATGCCGTTGCGTCTGCATCGCCCGTTGCGTCGGCTTCATCGGCCTCATCCGCTTTGCCCGCGCAGGCCGCATCGGCGCCGTCCGCCGCGAGCGCGCCGTCCGCACATCGCCCGCGCGCCGCCGATGCGTCTGCCACCCCATCGCATGGGAGCGACGACACCGGCCACGTCATCCCCGTACCGCCCGAAACCCGCTCGGTCACGCGCCATTCGATCCGGCTCGACGGCCGCACGCTCGACTACACCGCCACCGCCGGCAATCTGCTGCTGCGCGACGATGCAGGCGAGGCCACCGCGAGCGTCTTCTATATTGCTTACACCGCGAACGGCAAGCGCGCCGCGTCGCGGCCCGTGACGTTCCTGTTCAACGGTGGCCCGGGCGCGGGCACGATGTTCCTGATGATGGGCTCGTTCGGCCCGAAGCGGGCACATACGGCAAGCCCCGCCGTCAGCGGGCCGGCGCCCTACCCGCTGGCCGACAACCCCGACAGCCTGCTCGACCAATCCGACCTCGTCTTCATCGACGCGGTGGGCGCCGGCTTCTCGCGCCCGGTCGGCCACGCGACGGGCAAGAACTTCTGGGGCGTCGACAGCGACCTGAGCGCGTTCGACCATTTCATCGAGCGCTACCTGACCGTCAACGGCCGCTGGGATTCGCCGAAGTACCTGCTCGGCGAATCGTATGGCACCGCGCGGGCCGCGATGCTCGCGCATCGGCTGAACGACAGCAACATCGCGTTGAACGGCGTGATCCTGATGTCGTCGGTGCTCGATTCGGCGGCGTTCTCGCCCGGTTCGGATTTCGAGAGCGAAAGCTATCTGCCGACGTATGCCGCGATTGCCTGGTATCACGATCGCCTGTCGCCGAAGCCGCCGAACCTGCCCGCGTTTCTCGACGAGGTGCGGGCGTTCGCGCGTGGCCCGTATCAACAGGCGCTCGCCGCGGGCGACGCGCTGCCCGACGCCGAACGCGACGCGATCGCCGCGCGCATCGCCGGCTACACCGGGCTCGACGTGCAGTTCATCAAGGATGCACGGCTGCGCGTGGGGCCGTCGCGGTTCCGCAAGCAGTTGCTGCGCGGCGAGTCGCGCAGCCTGGGCCGCTACGACGCGCGCTTCGAGGGCATCGATTACGACGATGCGGGCGAGCGCCCCGATTACGACGTGTCGGCGACGAGCATTTCGAGCGTATTCGACGCGGCCCTGCACCAACATCTCGCGCAGGATCTCGATTACCGGCCGACCGATCGATATCGCGTGTTCAACGACGCGGCCTTGCGCCAATGGGACTGGAAGCATCGCGCCTGGTGGGGCGAGCAATTGGCCGTGCCGTATGCGGCGGGTGACCTGGCCGAGGCGATGCGGCAGAACCCGAAGCTGCGTGTGCTGTCGCTGAATGGCTATTTCGATCTGGCGACGCCGTTCTACGCGACCGAATATGCGCTGTCGCATCTCGGCCTGGACCGCTCGCTGCGCGCGAACCTCGCGCTGCGCTACTACCCGACCGGCCACATGATCTATCTCGACGACGCTGCGCTGCATGCGATGAAGGGCGATCTTGCGCGCTTCTATCAGGCGTCGACGCCG
>NZ_BAAILN010000158.1:0-222 GCF_054589155.1 Burkholderia sp. 3C | reverse complement strand
CATTTTCTTTGCGAAAACGCTTGCACGAAGCGGGATGGGTGCTTAGAATTCGGCCTCTCTCGCGATGACGGAAACGCAGAACGAGAGGGGAAGCCAGGCAGGACAAGGAGAGCGCCGGAATTGAGGCCGCTTCTTTGAACTGGTGAGGAACGCGATCGATGCAGTCTGTTGATCGAAGCGCTGAAAAAAGTAGTTGACGCGCTTCAAAATGTTCTTCATAAT
>NZ_BAAILN010000157.1:0-237 GCF_054589155.1 Burkholderia sp. 3C | reverse complement strand
GCGGCGCCCTTTATGCATTTTCTTTGCGAAAACGCTTGCACGAAGCGGGATGGGTGCTTAGAATTCGGCCTCTCTCGCGATGACGGAAACGCAGAACGAGAGGGGAAGCTAGGCAGGACAAGGAGAGCGCCGGAATTGAGGCTGCTTCTTTGAACTGGTGAAGAACTCGATCGATGCAGTCTGTTGATCGAAGCGCTGAAAAAAGTAGTTGACGCGCTTCAAAATGTTCTTCATAAT
>NZ_BAAILN010000156.1:0-1170 GCF_054589155.1 Burkholderia sp. 3C | reverse complement strand
CGATGATAGTGCGGATTGCCCGTGTGAAAGTAGGTAATCGTCAGGCTTCCCCTTCAGAACCCCCGCTGCGAATGCAGTGGGGGTTTTGTCTTTTCGGCCGCGGAACACGCGCTCGTATCGCGCGCCTGTCGAGCTCCGACCTCGTCGCCGGCAGACCCTTGTGGATCGTACCCTCATGCTCTGCAGCCTGGTCGTCCACCAGGTCCGGAGAGGCCTGGCGGCTACAACGTTGTTGTTCGGTTGTGGATGCCCGCTGGGGCCCGCTGCGCGCGCTCCCGGCACATTCAGAGAACGTCTACGTTGCCCACGGGGCTGCACTCCAGCTCTCCGCAATCTCGCGTTCACTGTTTCAATCTGCCGCCGCGCCTCAAACTTTCCGCCGCAACACATCAGCATCAAAAAAACTTTCGAAAAACGCGGTTTACCACTTGGCTTATTCGTCGTGACCCCTTATGATTCACGTCTTTCCAATTTTCTGAGAAGCTTTCCAGAGATTGGAATGACGGTCTGGGCGGGTTGATTTCCGCTCCGGTCGCCAGGTTTGATGAATCGCGACGCTTTTACAGGGTGTCGAATCACGAAGCGTCAAGCAGGCGGTCGGCATGATATGTCGAGCGCAAGTGCTGCCAACGAGATAAAAAAATCTCCTCAGAGTACTTGACACAAGGTCGGCATAGAACCATAATCGTCAGTTCTCTACGGAGGGGTGCCCGAGTGGCTAAAGGGGGCAGACTGTAAATCTGTTGGCTTACGCCTACGTTGGTTCGAATCCAACCTCCTCCACCAGACAAATAGAGCGGTAAAGGGATCGTTAAGTGGCCCGTGCGGGTGTAGCTCAATGGTAGAGCAGAAGCCTTCCAAGCTTACGACGAGGGTTCGATTCCCTTCACCCGCTCCAAGTTCTACGCAGTAAGTACTTGTTTCGCCCATGTGGCTCAGTGGTAGAGCACTCCCTTGGTAAGGGAGAGGTCGGCAGTTCGATCCTGCCCATGGGCACCAGCAGGTTGTCAGTGTCTGTTTGCGCGCCGCGCAATATGTGAAATTCCTTACGGGAGTTGAAAATGGCCAAGGGAAAGTTTGAGCGGACCAAGCCGCACGTCAACGTTGGTACGATCGGTCACGTTGACCACGGCAAGACGACGCTGACGGCAGCAATCACGACGGTGCTGA
>NZ_BAAILN010000155.1:303012-314871 GCF_054589155.1 Burkholderia sp. 3C | reverse complement strand
TCTGCTCTTCGGTGAATCGTTTCTTCATGCCCAATCTCCTGACTACGTGATTGGACTCTAAAGCGTCGCGCTACTCAAGGGTGGGGAGACGTCGTAGGTACAGGATTGTTCAATAGAGGCTTGACCCTGATCGTCAAAAATCTGCGCTTTTCCCTCTGAGATATAACGTTGAGCGACAGCTTTCCTCAACGCTCACGACTGCATTCGGTTTCGGAAATTCCGAGCGGCAAGAGGACCAGCAGATCGCCGGCCAGGAAAGAGGTGCCGGTTGAGCAATGATCGGATGTTCGGCACAAAGAGTAAGATCCTCGATTATCGATATAGGACACGCTAGCTATGGCCCGCACGCACGGACACGGGAATCCAAACTGGACACGCGACGAGACGATTCTCGCGCTTGATCTCTACTTCGATCTGGATGGAAGAATTCCATCCGGTTCTGATGAACGGGTAAAGGCGCTATCCGAAGTTCTTCGTCGATTTCCTTATCACGCAGAGGCATCAAGGAAGGAGTCTTTTCGAAACCCCGATGGCGTAGCATTCAAACTCCAGAATTTGCGGCAAATTGCAACGGGCAAGGGGTTAGGAAATGTTTCAGAAACAGATCGAGCAGTGTGGTCTGAATTTGGGGCGGTGCCCACATCCGTTAAATCACTGGCTAATCTTATCCGCGTTGGACTCACCGCATCCGAGTCCACCGAACCATTGAAGCTCGATGCGGAGTTCACGGAGGGGCGTCTAATCACCGAGTTACATTCGCGCCGGGAGCGACAGCCAAAGTTGAGGGAACGACTATTGTCGTCAAGGCGTAGCAGTGGGAAGTTGTTCTGCGAAATGTGTGGCGCTCCACCGCTTTCCACCAATGCGGAACTTAAGGAAGCGCATTTCGAAGCCCATCACATCATTCCACTTTCAAATACGGGTATCCGAATCACGGGCATCTCTGACTTGGCTCTACTCTGTGCAAACTGTCATCGTCTACTTCACCGAGCAATCGCCGTCGAAAAACGTTGGCTTACCGTCGCTGAGGGGAGAGCAATATGCGGCATCCAATCTGTAAGCCGCTCACCCTAACAATCGAGTGGATCTTGAGCATCCGCTTTCAAAAATCTTAATTGATCGAAATGGGTTGCTAACAGCCGGTCGCATTTGGGAGCAAGCAAGTCGACCGCAGGCCCCCGCCTCCAAATTTACAGCCCCATGAGCATCTACCGCCGACACTATGTATTTCCTGCGTGGGAACCCATCCCGTGGAATATGCAGGGTGCGGCTGCCGACACACAGGAACTGGGTTTTCATGACCGTGCCATGAAGCCGATCCCGTGGACCCGCACGCCATGGCGGGATTTCCCGCAGTCGGGCCTCTTCGGCTGTGACTGCGATTGGTTCCGTTCGAATGACATTGCCTTTTACGCGACCTTCGATAGCGAGGATCTCATCCTGATCCAAAACATCTGGCATGGTTTTCCAGACCCGCCGGAATGGGGGCTCGCGTCGCGACCGGCAGGGCAGGTGGGCACTTCATGGTCGCAGTGGGGCCATTTTCCCGATTTGCCGAAATCATGGGTGATGCCGGACGCTGCATAGCCATATCGTTGGAAATGAACCGCACTGCTAATCAACGGTAAGGACATCGTTGACAGATCCGAACCGGTAGTGCACTGCGCTGCGAGTTCTCGCCGCAGCGGCTGGATCACCTGAACGCACTCCATCATGACAAGCTCCGTGCAGCCCTTGGCCAAAGTCCTTCATTCAAGCGCCGGTCGAGGATGGAATGCCCTGACCGCCGCTTTCGTGCAAATCCCGCGCGGCGTGTCGAACGTGCGTGCCGCCGACGTTCACACCCTGGGCATGCATTTCGGGCCGCCGGTCAACGCCGACTGCATGTGTGACGGAACGCGGTTGCGGCGTGTTCAAAAGCTCGGCGATTTGGGCTTCGTTCCGGCAGGGATGGATTCTTCCTGGGAGGACGATGCGGAATGCCGGATTTTGCGACTGGGCCTTCAACCGTCGCTTCTGGAACAGGCGGCCGAGGAACTGGGTGGCGACCCCTCCAGGATCGACGTCATTCCACGCATTCAGCTTCGGGACGCCCGGATGGAAGCGATCGGCTTCGCCATCAAGGCGGATCTTGAGGCCGATACCCCTTCCGATCCGCTTTTTATCGACCATCTGGCAAGCGCACTGGCGGTTCGACTGATCGAGACCGCCACTGACCGCCGTCTCGTTTCGAAGGGATACGGCGAGCCCAGGCTCGCTCCACGCCAGTTGACGTTGCTGACCGAGTTCATCGAAAGCAACCTCGATCAGCCGTTGCGTCTGGCAGAGCTGGCAGCGGTGGTCGGTGTCAGCGTGACGCGTCTGAAAACGCTGTTTCGCAACAGCACGGGCATGCCCGTCCATCAATACGTCATTCGCCGTCGCGTCGAGTACGCACGCGTGCTGATCGCCACGACAAAAATGCCGGCAAGCGAGGTAGCCCTTGCCGCAGGCTTTGCCAATCAGAGCCACATGAGCAGCACGATGCGACGCGTCCTCGGCCTGATTCCGAGCCAGATGCTTCGCCCGGATTGAGAAATCGGCCCGAATTTGCAAAAGCCGGGCCGAATTTGTGCGACCGGCCTTGTCGAATCCGCGATCGTTGGGTTTCTACCTCAACGGGGAATCGATATGTACGCAATCGTAGGCGCCGCCGGAAAAGTCGGCTATGCAACCGCATCGTTGCTGCGTCAGTCGGGCGCGCGAGTCAGGGCCGTCCTGCGCAATGAGTCGAAGGCGGCGGCGCTCGCCGAAATCGGATGTGAAATCGTGTGCGCCAATCTACAGGATTCCGAAGCGCTTGCGAAGGCAATGGCCGGTGCGGATGCCGTGCAAATCGTCGCTCCGCTGTCTCCGCAGGCGAGCGATCCCGCCGAAGACCTGCGCCGATCGATCGCGAGCCTGGTCATGGCGGTGGAGCGCGTGCGCCCGCAGCACGTGCTGGCCGTTTCCGACTACGGTGCGCATGTTGCGTGTGATATCGGCATGCCCAGCATTTTCCGTGACTTCGAAAAGCGACTCGCTCGGGTGGGCGGCCACACGCTGGTCGTGCGATCGGCGGAGTATATGGAAAATTGGGCGCGAGTCATACCGGCGGCCATTGAATCCGGCAGTCTGCCGACGTTCAACGACCCTGCGAACAGGTTGATTCCCATGATCTCGGCGCCAGACCTCGGCTGGATCACGGCAGCGTTGTTGTTGCGAGCCGATGGAACGCAGGATCTGGAAATCCATCATGCGGAAGGACCGCGCCGCTACAGTGCCAACGATGTAGCGACGGTGCTGAGCCAACTGTCGGGCCGGACAATTCAGGCGCGATCCATACCTCGCGCGCAATGGGACGCGATCATGAAGCGGAGCATGCCGGCAAGCCTTGCGGAACTGCTGATCAAGGCCAATGAGGCGGTGAATCAAGGTGGTGTGATCGACGTCGAGGAGAACGTGGGTGAAGTCTGCCACGGCGCCACGGAATTGATCGACGCGCTGCGGCCGCTGTTATCGCGGGAGTGACTACCTCATCATCGCACCTGCATCAATCGGGCCGTCACTGCCTGAAACATGAACGCGCTCATCGCCCTGACTTCATTGGGCGCGTGCCCTGCGGTGATCAGCGCGAGAACCCCTTGATTCGCTGCCCACACGGCTTGAGCAGCGGCGTCCGCTGTTCCCTGAAAGCGCCCGAGATCCACGAGTCGTTGAACCCGGGATCGCATCAACGCATAACCGTCGTCATGTAGATCCGGGTGCACGATGGCATGTTGCGCGAACAGGCGCCACAACGCTGGCCGCTTCAAGGCGAAGTCCACCGCAATGTCCCAACCCGATCGAAGTTGATCCAGCGGATCGGCGTTCTCGGGCGGCAGACGCTTCTTCTGCATGAACTCCGCCACGCCTCGCTCGATGAGCGCTCGTTCAAGACCTTCCTTGCCGCCAAAATAGTGATAGAGCGTGGGCGACTTGATCCCGGCTGCCTCGCAGACGGCACGCGTCGTCAGCCCATCGGGCCCTTGCTCTTCGAGAAGAAGCATTGCGGCAACAAGAATTGCGGATGCGTTGTCCATGATGGATAGAAAAGTTTGCGCTTGACGCGAATTATATCATCGATATACATTTTGTGTATCAACGATATATAAGAGGTTCCTATGACACACAGAACGTGTTTCGTGACCGGTGGGTCCGGGTTCGTGGGTGGTCGATTGATCGAGCGGTTGCTCCGGCAGGGGTGGCAAGTGCGGGCGCTGGCGCGCAACGACGTGGCCGAAAAAAAGATCCGGAAGCTCGGTGCGCAGCCGGTGCGTGGCGAACTGACGGACGAGCGGCATTTGCTGGCTGCTCTTCGAGGTTGCGATGTCGTGATTCATGTGGCGGCACTGTTCAAGCTGTGGGGCACGAGAGAGGAATTCGAGCAAGCCAATGTGCGCGGCACGGCAACCTTGCTGGAAGCGGCGCGGGCCGCCGGCATCAGGCGATTCGTGCAGGTGGGTGCCGCGGCCGTGGTCATGGGGGACATGGTGGATCTTCGCGGAATCACCGAGACGCTGCCGCGTCACGAAAGGTCATGGGCACCTTACAGTGCGTCCAAGGCGCGTAGTGAAGCACTCGTGCTCGGCGCCAACATTTCCGAGGTGTTCGAGACGATGGTCATTCGTCCGCCCATGATCTGGGGAGCCGGCATGCCCATGCTTTCGGGAATGGTCGATGCAGTCAAGGCAGGGCAATTCCGGTTCGTGAACCATGGAGAAGCCGTGATGTCGACCGCGCATGTCGATAACGTCTGCCATGCGGTCGAACTGGCCATCGAAAAAGGGCGGGGCGGCGAAGCCTATTTCGTTGGCGATGGCGAGGCGCGAACGTTCCGTGAAGTCCTTGCTGCATTTCTCGATACTCAGGACGTGAAGTCGCCAACGGGATCCATCCCATTGAGAATGGCCTGGATCATGGCCGCGTTGATGGAACGGCTCTGGAAAACACTGTCTCGTTCGGGAGAGCCGCCCATCACCCGGCAGCTCCTGCGGCTGATCGGGAAAGACTTCACGCTCGACACGACCAAGGCGCAGCGTCAGCTTGGATACCGGCCTGAAGTGTCGTGGGTTGAAGGCATCGAGGCCATGAAGGCTCGACATGCTCGTGAGCGGGTTTGACGCTTGTCCGTGACCAGCACGCGCTCGCGACAACCAGCCGGCAGCGGTTCATCGACATCGCATGAGCATTGATTTTGAGACTAATTAGTCCTAATATCGCCTGCATGAAGACAACTGACACCCCCCGCCCTCGCAGCGAGCGGGCCGCCGAGCGTGGGCGTCCACGAGAATTCGACGTCGACCAGGCGGTCGAGGCTGCCGCGCGAGTGTTTTGGGAAAACGGCTACCACGCGACCCCCGTCGATGCGCTATGTGACGCAACCGGGGTCTTTCGCGGCAGCTTGTACAGAACGTTCGGCGACAAGCACGGTTTGCTCGTCGCCGCGTTCGATCGTTACGCGGAAGGCGCCGTTGCCCGACTGAAGGAGCGGTTGGCCGCCGATTTGCCTCCAAGGCAGGCGCTTCGCGAAGCGCTGCTGCACTATACGAAGGTGAGCGTGAACCTGTCGGAGCGCCACGGCTGTTTCATTACCAATACGGTGATCGAACACCTGCCGGGCGATGATGTTCTGCGCTCACGTATCGAATCGACGTTGCAGCGGATCGCGACGCAGTTCAGTCTCGCGATAGCAAGAGGTCAACAGGCAGGCGAATTCGATCGTCACCTCGACGCCGAGGAAGTCGGGCGTTTCCTGCTGTGCATGGTTCAAGGCATACGCGTGCTCGGCAAGGTCGACATGAGCGAGGCCGCACTCGCATCCATTGTCGAGATGGCGTTGCGGGCACTGACGTAGCGCGTCTGAGCGTGTCGTAGCCGGGCCGGTGGCATTCGCGAACAGCGGATGCCAATTTTTTATCTATTTTGAGAATGATCGTTCATGAATTCATCAACCGGTTTGGCTTCGAGGTCTTTGGGCTACTGGAACGGGATTGCGGCGTGCCTCGTCGCGACCATCCTGTTTGGCGTGATGTTTCCGGTCATGACGGACGCGCTGCGTTACATCGATCCTTTTACCTTTACTTCGCTCCGTTACCTGATCGCCGGTACGGCCTTTGTCGTCCTGTTGCTGAGACGGGAAGGACTCGGCGCGTTGCGAATCGACGGCAAATCGTTGTTGATTGCCTGGTTGCTCGGCTCGGTGGGGTTCTGCGGGTTTGGATCGTTTGTCTTTCTGGGGCAGCAACTGGCGGGAGAGCAAGGGGCGCTTGCCGCGTCCATCATGATGGCGACGCAACCGATGATGGGCTTGCTCCTCAATGCGCTGGTGCGGAGAACCGCGCCCCCGCTTCCTTCATTTCTGTTCGTGGTTATCTCGTTCACCGGCGTCGCCCTCGTCATCACACGGGGGGATTTTCTGGCTGCATTGGCCGCGCCACAACACTACGCGGCAAGCGGCCTCATCGTTCTGGGGGCATTCTGCTGGGTTGTCTATACGTTCGGCTCCGCGTACTTCACACGATGGTCGGCGTTGAAATACACGACAGTGACGACATGGCTGGGCCTGACCACCGTTATCAGCGTGAATGTGCTGCTCGTCGCGACGCACGCCGTCGCCGCTCCCACGCTCACGGCATGGTGGACGATCACGCCGCATCTGATTTACATGGGGCCGATCGCCGGTTTCGTGGCCATTCTCTGCTGGATTTCCGGTAACCGAATTCTCGGGCCGATGAATGGCGTGCTGTTCATGGACGTGGTGCCCGTGACTACGTTTGCCGTGTCTGCATTGACAGGCGTCGTGCCGAGCGGAGCGCAAATACTCGGTGCGGCGATAACGGCGTCTGCCCTGGTTCTCAACAACCTGTATTTGCGGCGACGGGCTCGACGAATGGCGGCGTCCGCGTTGGCCTGACCGGCACCTGCCCGCCGTCAGCCCTCGTCAATGCACCTTCGGAAACCCATGCCGTTCTGCCAACAAAGCAAGAATCCGCTTCGTTTCCGTCACAAACCGCTTGTCTCCAAGCCGCTGCGCATCGTCCGGCACCGGATGCTCATCCCCGAGCACCAGCACCGGCAGCCCCTGATGCGCCTCGTCCAGCGCGGCAATCGCCGTCTGGCGCGGGCGCGCGAACGGCACGCGCTGCACGTCGAGTTGCGCCGCGCGGGCCGGATCGGAGGCGAGCAGGCCCTCGATTGGAATGCCGTCGGGGCAGACGAAGCGCTCGCCGGGATGGGCCGGATCGGTGAAGCCCGGTTCGAGCAGAATCAAAAGGTCGCGACTCATGGTGTGGATTCCTGAATTCATGAAGACAAAAAACAACGAATGGGGCGACGCTCAGGCCGCATCCCGAGCCTGGGCATAGCGGTTGACAGGCACATCCAGCCCGAGGTGTTCGCGCAGCGTCGATCCTTCGTAATCCTGCCGATATGCGCCGCGTTCCTGCAGCACCGGCACCACCTGTGCGGCGAAATCGGCGAACGCGGTGGGCGTGCCGCCGCGCACGATGAAGCCGTCGGTGGCGCGTGCCTCCACCCACGCCTGCAAGCCGTCGGCCACCTGTTCGGGCGTGCCGGAAAAGCTCGGCCGCGGCGTGGCCGCTTCGAGTGCGACCTCGCGCAGCGTCAGCCGGCGCTCGGCAGCGTCGCGCTTGATGGTGTCGGTGGTGCTGCGGAACTGGTTGCTGCCGAGCGCGCCGATGTCGGGGAACGGCGCGTCGAGCGCGTAGCGCGAGAAATCGTGATGGTCGAAATAGCGGCCCAGGTAATCGAGCGCGTTGTCGATCGTCACGAGCCGCGCGGTGTCCTGGTAATGCGACTCGGCCTCGGCGGCCGAACGCGCGACGATCACGCTCACGCCCTGGAAAATCTTCAGGCTGCCGGGCGCGCGGCCGTGCGCGGCGAGTCGCTGCTGCACGTCGGCATAGAACGCCTGCGCGAGCGGAATGGTTTCCTGGCGCGTGTAGATCGCATCGGCATGGCGCGCGGCCACGCCCTTGCCGTCGTCGGACGCGCCGGCCTGGAACAGCACCGGGCGGCCCTGACGCGAGCGGCCGATGTTGAGCGGGCCGGCCACCTGGAAGAACTCGCCCGCGTGATTGAGCGCATGCAGCTTGGCGGGATCGAAGAACCGGCCGCTGGCCTTGTCGCGCACGAACGCGTCGTCTTCCCACGAATCCCATAGCCCCTTGGTCACGTCGAGGAACTCGGAGGCGATCCGGTAGCGCAGCGCGTGCTCGGGATGCTGCTTGCGCGAGAAGTTGGCGGCGGAGCCTTCGAGCGGGGAGGTGACGACGTTCCAGCCGGCGCGGCCGTCGCTCAGGTGGTCGAGGCTGGCAAACTGCCGCGCGACGGTGAACGGATCGCTGTACGAGGTGGACAGCGTGCCGACCAGGCCGATCCGCTCGGTGGCGAGCGCGAGCGCGGACAGCAGCGTGATCGGCTCGAAGCGGTTCAGGAAGTGCGGGATCGATTTGTCGTTGATATGCAGGCCGTCGGCCACGAACAGCAGATCGAAGCGGGCCGCCTCGGCCTGGCGGGCCAGCTCGCGCACGAAGCCGAGGTTGATGCTGGCGTCGGCGACGGCGTCGGGGTGGCGCCAGGCCGACATGTTGCCGGAAGCGCCCTGGATGATCGCGCCGAGATGCACGCGGCGCGGCGATGACGGAGTGGTTGAGGTCATGGCGTGAGAGCGGAAAGGTCAGGCCGGCGACGCGAGCGGCGCGGCCGGGTGGTGAACGGAAGAGGTCGCGGAGCGGGCAGGCAACGTCGGCAGCGCGGCCAGCAGCGAGGCGGTGTACGGATGCGTGGGCGCGGCGAACACGGCCTCGACCGCGCCGTGCTCGACCACCTGCCCGCGCCGCATCACCAGCACGCGGTCGGCGACGTGATGCACCACGCCGAGATCGTGCGAGATGAACAGCATCGCGGTGCCGTGTTCGGCCTGCAGATCGGCGAGCAGATCGAGCACCTGCGCCTGGATCGACACGTCGAGCGCGCTGACGGGCTCGTCGGCCACCAGCAGCGACGGGTTCGGTGCGAACGCGCGCGCGATCGCCACGCGCTGCCGCTGGCCGCCGGACAGCTCGCGCGGGTAGCGCGTCAGGCAGCCGGCGCCGAGCCGCACCTCGTCGAGCAGTTGCCGCACGCGGTGGCGGCGCGCGTCGCCGAACACGCGCACGGCGTCGAGGCTCTCGCCGATGATCTGCTCGACGGTGTAGCGCGGGTCGAACGAACTGCCGGGGTCCTGCGCGATCAGTTGCAGGCCGGCGCGGCGCGCCCGGCGCGCGGCTTCCGACACGTCGCTCCACGGTTCGCCGCCGAGCGTGACGCGGCCGGCGTCGGGCGCGACCAGCCCGAGCACGATGCGCGCCACGGTCGATTTGCCGGAGCCCGATTCGCCGACGATGCCGAGCGTTTCGCCCTTCGCGAGCGTGAACGAGATGTCGGCCACGGCCGGCGCGGTGTCGTCGTGGCCGTAGCGTTTGGTGACGGCGTCGACGGTCAGCACCTGGGCGCTTGTGTCGATGCGTTTGAGGGGCAGCGGCAGGCGGGCCTGCGTTATGTCGGATGCGTGGGGTGCGACGTCACCCGCCAGGTCCTCATCCCGCGCCTGCGGCGACAAACGAAACCCGCGCGAGGCCGGCGTCGGGATCGCGGCAAGCAGTTGCCGCGTGTACGGATGCGCGGGCGCGGCCAGCACCGCGCGCGCGTCGCCTTGCTCGACCACGCGGCCGTGGCGCATCACCAGCACGCGGTCGGCCAGCTCGGCCACCACGGCCAGGTCGTGGCTGATCAGCAGCAGCGCGTCGCCGGCCTCGCGTCGCGCCTGCAGCAGCGACAGGATCTGCCGCTGCACGGACACATCGAGCGCGGTGGTCGGCTCGTCGGCGATCAGCAGGTTCGCGCCGCCGGCCAGCGCGGTGCCGATCAGCACGCGCTGGCGCAGCCCGCCCGACAACTGATGCGGATATTGCGGCAGGCGGCGCTCGGGCTCGTCGATGCCGACCGCGCGCAAAATCTCGGCGCTGCGGGCGGCACGCTCGCGGCGCGGCGTGTCGTGCAGCGCCTCGGCCAGCAGGTCGCGCACGCGCCAGAGCGGATCGAGCGAGGTCAGCGCGTCCTGCAGCACGTAGCCGATCCGGCGCCCGCGGATGGCGCGCCAATCGCGCTCGCGAAAGCGTCGCGCGTCCACGCCCGCGATCTCGAAGCGCTCGGCCTGCACCACGGCGTTCGCGCCGTTCAGCCCCACGAGGCTGCGCGCGGTGACCGATTTGCCCGAACCCGATTCGCCGACCAGCGCCACGCATTCACCGGCCCGCACCTCGAGATCGAGCGGCCCGACCACGGCGCGCGTGCCGTGCCGCCCGGCGAAACCGATCGTCAGGCCTTCGATGCGTGCGAGCACGGCGCCGGCGCTACGGGGCGAGGCGATGTCGCCGCGCGGAGCGGGGGCCTCGAACCGGTCAGGAGAACCGATCGTATCGGCAGAATCGCGCCGGCCTGGCGAGTCGGGCGAATTCGATGATCCCGGCGACGCGGACGAAGGCCCACGCTCCCGCGATGCAGGCGCGCCGGCTCCGACACGCCCGATACGATTCCCACCCCCCAACGGCGGCACAACGGCTG
This sequence comes from Burkholderia sp. 3C, assembly GCF_054589155.1. Taxonomy (NCBI): domain Bacteria; kingdom Pseudomonadati; phylum Pseudomonadota; class Betaproteobacteria; order Burkholderiales; family Burkholderiaceae; genus Burkholderia; species Burkholderia sp. 3C. Next base: position 304,185 of record NZ_BAAILN010000155.1, on the reverse strand, counting down.
CGTTCCTCATGATGCCTCCCGGCGCTCGAAGCGCTGCTGCCAGTAGCCGCCCAGTGCGTTGACGGCCACCACGGTCGCGGTGATCGCCACGCCGGGCCAGACGGCGATCCACCACGCGTTGTAGAGATAGTTGCGGCCCTCGGCCAGCATCAGCCCCCACTCGGCGGTGGGCGGCTGCGGCCCCATGCCGAGGAAGCTCAGGCCCGAGGTGCCGATGATCGCGGTGCCCAGCCCGATGGTGGCGAGCACCGGCACCTGCGCGATCGCGTGCGGCAGCACATGCCGCCAGATCAGCACCAGCGGCGGCAGGCCCAGCGTGCGCGCCTGCTCGACGTAGCCCGAACCGGCCACCACGAAGGTTTGCGCACGCACCACGCGCGCGAAGCGCGGCACCGACGCCACGCCGAGCGCGAACACCAGGTTGACCGCGCCGGGGCCGGTAAACGAGATCAGCATCAACGCCAGCAGCAGGTCGGGAAACGCCGACACCACGTCGAGCAGCCGCGTGACCAGCTCGTCGAGCCAGCCGCGTGCGAGCCCGGCAGCCAGCCCGAGCACGGTGCCGGCCAGTGTGGCGATGCCGATCGCGGCGGCGCTGATCGACAACGAATGGCGCGCGCCGTAGATCACGCGCGCATAGATGTCGCGGCCCAACTGGTCGGTGCCCAGCCAATGTTCAGCACTGCTGCCGAGCTGGGCCGACACCGGGTCCGCCGCGAGCGGGTCGTAATGGGTGAGCCAGCCCGGCGCGAACACGGCCACGGCGTTGAGCAACAGGTAGAGCGCGGCCAGCGCGAGGCCGGGGTGGCGGCGCAGCCAGCCGAATGCCTGCAGGCCGGGGCGTGCGCGCAGGGGCAGGTCGAGGGGGACGGACATGGCGGGCTCCGGGTCAGCGCCGTGCGCGCGGTTCGCGCAGGCGGGGGTCGATCAGCAGGTAAAGCAGGTCGACGGCGGTGCTGAGGGCGACGTAGATCGCCGCCGACAGAATCGCGATCGCGAGGATCACCGGCATGTCCTTGGCCAGCACCGCATCGACCGTGATCTTGCCGAGGCCGGGCCGCCCGAACACCTGCTCGGTGATCACCGCGCCGCTCAACAGGCCGCCCACCAGCCAGCCGGCCAGCGTGACGGCGGGCAGCGCCGCGTGGCGCAGCGCATGGCGCGCGCGCAGCG
>NZ_BAAILN010000155.1:290404-302928 GCF_054589155.1 Burkholderia sp. 3C | reverse complement strand
CCCCACGAGCGCACCGTCAGCGCATACGGCTCGTCGAGCGCGCGCTCGATGCCCAGGCGCAGCACGCGGCCGATGGTGGCGCCTTGCGCGAGGCCGAGCGACAGCGCGGGCAGCACCAGCGACGAGAACCCGCGGTCGCCGGCCACCGGGAACAGCTTCAGCGTGAAGCTGAACACGAACAGCAGCATGATCCCGAGCCAGAACGACGGCGTGGACGCCAGCAGCAGCTCGGTGCCCGACGCCGCGCGCCCGCCCCAGCGGCGGCCGGCCGTCAGCACGGCAAGGCTCACCGAGAACACCAGCGTGACGACCAGCGCGGCGGCGGTCAGCTTCAGCGTCGGCCACAGCTGGCCGATCACGAGCGGCGCGACCTCGGTGTTGAGGATGTACGAACGGCCGAAATCGCCATGCAGGATGCGCCAGACGTAGTGCACGTATTGCAGCCACACCGGCTCGTCGAGGCCCCATTCCTTGCGGATCGCGGCCTCGATCTCGGGCGTGCTCAGTTGCTCGCCGATCAACAGGCTGACGATGTCGCCGGGCGCCACCTGCACCGCCACGAACGACAGCGTGATGGCCGACCACAGCACCAGCAGGCCGGTGCCCAGGCGCGTGAGGACGGGCGAGCGCAGGCGGCGGGGTCGCGTGGCCGCCGTTTGCGGTGGCGGCGAGGATGACGTTGAAGCAGGGCCGGCGAGCGGCGCGGTGCGGGTCATGATCGGGATTCCTTCAGGTTCGGGTACGCACGCGGGCGCGTCAGTCCGGCCGCACGCGCACGTCGTACGGCGCATCCGGCATCTGCTTGAAACTGCGGAATGCGAGGCCGCTCACGCGCTCGCTGGCGGCAATCTCGTCCTCGGGCTGATACAGCGGAATCGCATAGGCCTGCTCGACGATCGCGAAGCGTTGCAGTTGCGCGTACAACTTGCCGCGCGCGGCGTCGTCGCGCGTGCCGGCCGCTTCGCGCAGCCACGTGCTCAGGCGCGGGTCGGTGGCGCGGCTGTAATTGATCACGCCGCCGCGATTGGGCGGCAGGTAGTGGTTCTCGGTATCGATGCCGTCGGTATCGGTGTTCGAGTTCGGGATTGCGCCGAAGCGGCCCGTCTTGCGCGCCTCGACATAGGTGCCCGCATCGACGTAGCGCAGCGTCAGCTCGACGCCGAGCCGTTGCCGCGCCTGCGCCTGCAAACCTTGCAGCAGCACGTCGCGCTGGTCGCGCACGGTAGCTTGCGCCTGCACCACGTCGATCGTCAGGCGCTCGGCCTGGCCGTTCGCATCGCGCCGGGTGCGGAACCCGGCCGCGTCGCGCCCGGTCCAGCCGGCCTCGTCGAGCAGCCGGTTGGCGAGCGCGGGATCGTTGCCGTAGGCCTTTTCGATCGTGCGGTCGTAGAGCGGATCGACGGGCGAGGTGATGCCCCACGCGCGCACGCGCTTGCCGCGATAGATCGCGCCCACCAGCCCATCGAGATCGAATGCCTGCAACAGCGCGCGCCGCACGCGCACGTCGCGCGTCGGCCCCCAGGTGGTGTTCAGGTACAGCGAATAGGGCGAGCCGGTGTTCAGCGCGCGCTGGTAGCGCAGGTTCGATTGCCGCTCGATCAGCGCGGCGTCGTTGCCCGAGATGCCCTCGATCGCATCCACCTGCCCCGACAGCAGCGCGCCGGTGCGCACCGACGATTCGGGCAGGAAGCGGTACACCACGCGATCGAGATACGCGGGCCCCTGATGGCCGACCGTGGCCGGCGCCCATCGATAGTCGGGATTCCGCACGAAATCGGCTTCCTGGCCTTTGCGATAGGCCGCCAGCACGAACGGGCCGGTGCCGGCCACGGCCGGCCCGCCGGCCTTCAGTTGCGGCGACCCGTAGGCGGCCGGCGAGATCAGCTTCAAGCCGGCCGCGAACGACAGGAACGGCGCATACGGCTCGGCCAGCGTCAGTGCGACCGTCAGCGGCCCGGTGGCGCGCGCCTCGACGAGCCTCGCGGCGATGCCGCAATAGCTGGAACCGGCGCAATAGGCCGGGTCGCGCATGTGCGTGAAGTTGACGGCCACCGCGTTGGCGTCGAGCCGCTGGCCGTCGCTGAAGCGCACGTCGTCGCGCAGCGTGAAGCTCAACGTCTTGCCATCGGCCGACACGCTGTAGCTGCGCGCAAGCCACGGCACGTAACCGCCGTCGGGCCGGCGCGCGAGCAGCGATTCGAAGCTCGCGCGCAGCAGCAGTTCGGCCTTGGCTTGCCCGTTCAGTTGCGGATTGAAGGTGGTCGGTTCGGTTTCCACGCCCCAGCTCAGCGTGCCGCCCGACGGCGGCGCGGCGTGCGCGAAGCCGGCCAGCAGCGCGAGCGGTGCGATCGACTTGATCGACGCGAGGATGGCCCCCGTTGCGCGGCGCATCGCTTACTTCCTGATCCAGACGTCGTACGGGTTTTCGGGCATCTGCGCGTAGGGCCGGAACCGCAGCCCCTGCACCGCCTTGGCCGCCGCGATCTGATCTTCCGGCTCGTAGAGCGGCACCGCGTAGGCCTGTTCCTTGATCGCGAAGTGCTGCAATTCGCCGTACAGCTTCTTGCGCTCGGCCAGGTTCTGCGTGGCCGCCGCCGCTTGCAGCCAGCGCGTCAGTTCGGGCGCGGAGGCCCGGCTGTAGTTCAGCGCGCCGCCGCGATCGATCGGCAGGTAATGGCCTTCGATGTCGATGCCGTCGGGCGGCGTGTTCGAATTCGCGATCGAGCCGAACTTGCCGCTCTTGCGCGCATCGGTGTAGGTGCCGTCGTCCACATACTGGATCTTCAGGTCGATGCCGAGCCGTTGCCGCGCCTGCGCCTGCAAGGCCTGCAGCAGCACGTCGCGCTGGTCGCGCACGGTGGCCTGCGCCTGGATCACCGTGACGGTCAGCCGCTCGCCGCCCTTGGCGCGATAGCCGCCCGCATCGCGCGCGCTCCAGCCCGCTTCGTCCAGCAGGCGGTTGGCGAGCGCCGGATCGTTGCCGTAGGTCTTTTCGATGCCGCGGTCGTACAGCGGATCGATCGGCGAGGTGATGCCCCAGGTGCGCGTGCGCTCGCCGCGATAGATCGATTGCACGATGCCCGACACGTCGAGCCCTTCGAGCAGTGCGCGGCGCACCTTGGCGTCCTGCGTCGGCCCGTAGGTCACGTTCAGGAACAGCGAATACGGCGTGCCGGTGTTGAGCGCGTGCTGGTAGCTCAGATCGGGGTTCGAGCGGATCAGCCCGGCGTCGTTGCCCGAGATGCCCTCGATCACGTCCACCTGGCCCGACAGCAGCGCGCCGGTGCGCACCGACGATTCGGGCAGGAAGCGATACACCACGCGGTCCAGATACGCCGGCCCCTGATGGCCGGCCGTGGCCGGCGCCCAGCGATAGTCGGGATTCCGATCGAATTCGATCTGCTGGCCCTTCACGTACTTGCGCAGCACGAACGGCCCGGTGCCGGCGATGTCCACGCCGCCCGCCTTGAGGTCCGGCTTGTCGAACGCGTTCGGCGAGAGCAGCGGCAGGCGGCCCGAGAACGTCAGGAACGGTGCGTACGGCGCGTCGAGCGTGATGACCAGCGTGTGCGCGTCGGGCGTCTTGACGTCGGCCACGTGCGAGATCAGCCGCGCCAGGTTGCTGCCGCCCGAGTAGCCGAGATCGCGCGCGTTGAGGAAGTTGCGGGCCACGGCCTTGGCGTCGAACGGCGCGCCGTCGCTGAACTTCACGCCGTCGCGCAGCGTGAACGTGTAGGTCTTGCCGTCCGGCGACACCTTCCACGCGGTGGCCAGCCACGGCACATAGCTGCCGTCCGGGCGCTGCGCGAGCAGGCTTTCATAGGCGTTGCGCAACAGCAGCTCCACCTTGTCCTGGCCGTTCAATTGCGGGTTCAGCGTGCGCGGCTCGGTTTCCACGCCCCAGGTCAGCGTGCCGCCGGTGGCGGGGGCCTGCGCGTGCGCCAGCGGCGACAGCGCGAGCGCAGCGGCGGCGAGCGCGGCGGCGCGGTGCGAAGCGGAAAGCGGGAGGAACGGAGACGTCATGTTGGGGTGGCGTGGTGGAAAAAATTCGGGGGCGGGGCGCGGCGGCGAGCGTATCGCCGCGCGTCGTTCAGTTGATCGAAGCGATGCCCGCGGGCTCCGCATCGGCCTGCGCCGATGCTTCGTACAACTCGGGAATCAGCACCTTGCGCAGCCACACGAGCGAGGTGCCGAGCGCATTGACCGAGCGGTCGAACGGCACGTAGCCGCGCTGCCGGTAGTACTGCGGCAGCCACGGATGTTCGATCGCGGTGGCGAGGTAGGTGGCCGGCGCCTTCACCTGCGCGGCCAGGAACTGCTCCTCGACGTGCGCCAGCACGATCGAGCCGAGGCCTTGCCGCTTGAACGCGGGCGCCACGGCGAACCAGTGCAGGAACGGGTACGGCGTGCGCTGCCGGTCGCTGTCCACCCACGGAAAGCGCACCGTCACGGTGGCGGCGAGCACCGGGCGGCCATCGTCGCCGGGACGCTCGAGCACGAAGCTGGTCTGGCTGGCGACGGCCTGCTCGACCTGCGAGACGGGCGCGCGCGTGATCGTGAAATGCACGCCGTGCTGCGCCAGCGACGCATACGACTGCTGGAGCAGGGCATACAGCGCCGGCGCGTCGGCGGCGGTGGCGATGCGGATCGTGTCGCTCATGAGGCGTTCGCCGGTTCGGTGTGGAGTGCGTGCGACGGCGCGGTTTCAAACGCGCGCGTGCTCGTCGATTTCCCGGCCAGCAGATGCAGCGACGCAACGCGCGGTGCAGCCTCGGCCAGCGGCGTATCGATGATGAATTCCTCGATCCCGTAGCGGCGGTGCAGTGCATCGAATTCGTCGAGCACGGCGTCGCGCGTGCCGTGCACGATGCGGGCCTCGCGTTCCTCGATGCGGTGCTCGCCGCCGCCGGCCTGCCGGATATAGGCATGCGCCTGCGCCAGGCTACCCACGTTGATCGCGGGGGTATCGCCGACCTGCACGCGAAAGCGCTCGTAGCCGCTCGCCAGTTGCACGGCCTCGTCGTGCGTGGCCGCGACGATCGCCGCGATCGCCAGCAGCGGCGTGCGGCCGCCCGATGCGGCACGGTAGGCGTCGAACGCCTGTTCGAGATCGGTGCGCGACGCATTGATGTGCGACGCGTAGACGAAATCCCAGCCGAGACTTGCGGCCAGCGTGGCGCTGTCCACGCTCGCGCCGAGCAGATAGGGCCGCGCGGCGGCGGGCGGCAGCGGCGTGGCGCGCAGCGCGCTCTCGTCGTTTTCGGTGCCGGCCGGCGGCGTGCCGACGGTGCGCAGGTGGTGGTCCAGTTGCTCGGCGAGCGTGGCGAAGCTGCCGCGCCGCGCGCGGTCGTAATCGCCCTGCAGCGCCCGCGTCGACAGCGGCAGCCCGCCCGGCGCCTTGCCGATGCCCAGATCGATGCGGCCCGGCGCGAGCGTGGCGAGCAGGTTGAAGTTCTCGGCGATCTTGTACGGCGCGTAATGCTGGAGCATCACGCCGCCCGAGCCGATGCGGATGCGCGCCGTGTGGGCGAGCAAATGCGCGATCAGGATTTCCGGCGACGGGCACGCGAGGCCCGGCGAGTTGTGATGCTCGGCCACCCAGTAGCGGTGGTAGCCGGCCGTATCGGCGAAGCGTGCCAGCGCGACGCTGCGCGTCAGCGCGTCGCCGGCCGATTCGCCGGGCGCGACGGGGCTCTTGTCGAGCACGCCGAGCCGGAACGGCAGCGCGCGCAGGTCGGTGGGGAAGGAGCGAAGGGTTGACGTCATGGAGAGCCGGAGGCGATCGGTGCGGGCGGCGGCAGGGCGATTGCCGGGTTGGACATGCCGGATTATTTTTCGCCGCGCGTGGCCCGGTCAAACAAGCAAGAGGAATATCCAAAGCCAAAAATAATGGTTCCTGCACGCCGGGCACGTTGCAGTAAGGTCGAGGGCGCGAGCGGGCGATGCCGCGCCGGAAAACTGCATCGGAGTGCGTATCGATGCTGCGGCGTGCATCTCGATGCTGCCGCGTTCGAGTGCGGCGCCGGCCCGCGCAAATCGATAAGGAAACCAGATGAACGACACGAGACCCCGCCGCCTGAAGACGCTGGTTGGCGCGACCAGCGTGATTCACGCCACGGGCGATGCCCACCCCTCGCAGGGCATCCGCCGCGCCGCCGCGCTGGCCCGCAAGGCCGAGGCCGAGCGCATCACCGGGCTGTTCACGGCGGATTTGCTGCAGACGGACCCCGAGGGCCTGGCCGGCATCACCGGCAGCCAGGAGCCGATCGTCGCGCTGGCCGCGCTCAGTCAGGCAACCGAACGCATCGGCCTGGTGGCGACGGTCTCCACCACCTATCACCATCCGTACAACCTGGCCCGCCTGATCGGCACGCTCGATCATGTGAGCGGCGGCCGTGCGGCATGGAATGCCGTGACGTCGTCGGTGGGCGAGGAGAATTTCGGCGAGGGCGCGCTGCCCGATCCGGCGCAACGTTATGCGCGCGCGGCCGAGTTCGTCGAGATCGTGCATGCGCTGTACGACGCCAACGATCCCGCGGCCACCACCCGCAAGGCGGGGGGCGGCGTGTCGGTCGATCCGCGCAAGCTCGGCGCAATCCACTATCGCGGCGCGCATTTCCAGGTGCGCGGGCCGCTGAACGTGCCGCCGTCGCCGCAGCTTCGGCCCGTGCAGTTTCAGGCCGGGCAATCGGCGGCCGGCGTGACGCTGGGCGCGCGGCATGCGGAGGTGGTCTACACCTCGCAGCCGACGCTCGACGAGGCGCGCGCGTTCGTCACCGAACTGCATCGCCAGGCCACCGCGTTCGGGCGCGCCGGGCGGCTGCCGTTCGTGATGAACTCGTTTCATTCGCTGATCGGCGAATCGCATGCGGATGTCGCGCGCCGGCTCAAGGAACGTCACGAGCGGATCGATTACGAGCAGGGCCGGCTCAAGCTGGCCGACATGCTCGGCGGCGGCCTCGACCTGCGCGAGCTGTCGCTCGATCGGCCGTTGCCCGAGGTGTTGCTGCCTTCCGTGGAGGCTGTCAACCGGCGGCGCGGTCGGGTGGCGATCTTCGTCGGTTTCGCGCGGCAGGGCCTGACGCTGCGCGAGCTGATCGTGCGCGCGCAGGACACCGGGCACTGGTCGGTGGCGGGCACGCCCGAGCAACTGGCCGACGCGATCGAGGCGCGCTACCGCGCCGGGCTGGTGGACGTGCTGTCGCTGCACGGGCTCGGGCAGCCCGATCAGGAAGACCTGCTCGTCAACGGCCTGCTGCCGGAATTGCGGCGGCGAAACATCATCGATCACGATTACGTGGGCGACGATTTCCGCTCGAACCTGGAACTGCCGCCGCTCGCGTTGCCGCATGCCGCGCAGGCGGTGGCGTGACGTGACGTGACGTGAACGCCCGGAAAAGCATTCCCCAATTGATTGGTTAAGCATCGCGAAGCGCGCTGCTATTGTCGGTGGCTCTTTTCCAGCCGACAGTTCGGCATCTCGTTCGAGGAGCGCTTCGCATGTCCGGTCACGATCCCGTGAGTCTTACCCGTCGCCGTGCGTTGCAGGCGGCCGCCGCTGCTGCCGTGCTCGGTTCGCTTGCGCCGCTTTCGCATGCAGCCGACGCGGCGCAAGGCACGCCGCGACGCGGCGGGCGCGTCACGCTGCTCGTGAATCCCGAGCCGAACGCGCTGGTGGATTTCGCGACGACTGCGGGCGCCGAGGAGAAGATCGCGCCGAAGGTGACCGAAGGCCTGCTCGCCTACGATTTCGACGTCAAGCCGAAGCCGCAGCTTGCCACCGCGTGGTCGGTCAGCGCCGACGGCCTGCAATACCGCTTCGAGCTGCGCCGCAACGTGCGCTGGCACGACGGCCAGCCGTTCACGTCGCGCGATGTGGCCGTGTCGATCGACCTGCTGCGCCAGTACCACGCGCGGGGGCGCGCGACGTTCGCCAACGTCGCCGCCGTGCACACGCCCGATCCGCACACGGCCGTGTTCGAACTGTCGAAGCCCGCGCCGTATCTGCTGTATGCGCTGGCCGCATCCGAATCGCCGATCCTGCCCGCACACCGCTACGCGAGCGGCAACCCGCTGGAGAACCCGAACAATCTCGCGCCGATCGGCACCGGCCCGTACCGCTTCGTGCGCTGGGATCGCGGCAGCGCGGTCACGTTCGTACGGAATCCGGACTATTGGGATGCGCCGAAGCCGTATCTCGACGAACTCGTGGTGCGCTTCATCGGCGACCCGGCCGCGCGCGCGGCGGCGCTCGAAACCGGCGAACTGGATCTGGCCGGCGAGAACCCGGTGCCGCTGACCGACATCAAGCGGCTCGCGGCGCTGCCGCACCTGGCCGTCGAAACGCGCGGCTACAGCTACGACGCCGCGCAAACGCAGCTTCAGTTCAACCTCGACAACCGCTATCTGGCGAAGCTGCCGGTGCGCCAGGCGATCGCGCACGCGATCGACCGCAACGCGATCCTGCGCACCGTGTGGCAGGGCTACGGCATCGTCTCGCCCACGCCGATCAGCCCGTTGCTGACGCAATTCCACGACGCCACCACGCCGGTGCCCGCGTTCGACCCGGCGCAGGCGCAAAAGCTGCTCGACGCGGCCGGCTACCCGCGCGCCTCGGGCGGCTTTCGTTTTCCGCTGACGATCGACTACAACCCGTACGATCCGACCTTCGCGCGGCTCGCCGAATACCTGCGCCAGACGCTGCGCGGCATCGGCATCGACGCCACGGTGCGCTCGCAGGATTTCGCGTCGTACGTGAAGCGGATCTACACCGATCGCGCGTTCGACCTGGATGCGAACTTCCTCGGCAACACGTTCGATCCGACGGTGGGCGTGCAACGCCTGTACTGGTCGAAGAATTTCCGCCCCGGCGTGCCGTTCTCGAACGCCACGCACTACAACAGCCCCGAGGTGGACCGGTTGCTCGAATCGGCGGCGGTGGAAATCGACCCGGCCAAGCGCGTCGCGCTGTTCCGTCAGTTCCAGCAGCAGGTGGCGCGCGACCTGCCGATCGTCAATCTGGTCACGCTCAAGCAGGTGACGATCTACAACCGGCGGGTGCGCAATCACACGCTTACGGCCGACGGGCTTCAGGGTAATCTGGCCGACGTGTACGTGGTGTCGTGAGCGCGGCGCGCCCGCACGATCAATGCAGTGCAGTAATGCTTTCTTTTTTTCATCAGGATGACGGAATGGAATACCGACAACTCGGCCGCAGCGGCCTCCAGGTGTCCGAACTGACGCTCGGCACCATGAACTTCGGCGGCCCGACCGACGAGCGCACGGCGGCCTCGATCATCGATCGCGCGTTCGAGCAGGGCGTGAATTCGATCGACACGGCCGACGCCTACACGGGCGGCGAATCCGAACGCATCGTCGGCCGTGCGATCGCCGCGCGCCGCGATAGCTGGGTGCTGGCCAGCAAGTTCGCGAACCCGCAGGGCAGCGGCCCGAACGATCGCGGCGCGTCGCGCAAGCACATCGTGCAGGCGGTGGACGCGAGCCTGAAGCGGCTCGGCACCGATTATCTCGACATCGTCTATGTGCACCGCGAGGATCACCTGACGCCGCCGGAAGAAACCATCCGCGCGCTCGGCGATTTGATCCGCGCCGGCAAGCTGCGCTATTACGGGCTGTCCAATTTTCGCGGCTGGAAGATCGCCGAATTCGCGCACACGGCGCAGGCGCTCGGCATCGACGGGCCGGCCGCGAGCCAGCCGCTCTACAACCTCGCGAATCGCCAGGTGGAGGCCGAGCAATTGACGTCGGCCCATCGCTACGGCCTCGGCGTGATCTCGTTCAGCCCGCTCGCGCGCGGCGTGCTGACGGCCAAGTACGAACCGGGTGCGCAGCCCGGCGCCGATACGCGCGCCGGCCGCGCCGACCGCCGCCTGCTGCAGACCGAATGGCGGCCCGAGACGATCGAGCTGGCGCGGCGCGTGCATGCCCACGCGGCCGAGCGTGGCCTGAGCGCCAGCCAGTTCGCGCTGGCCTGGGTGCTGAACAGCCGCTACATCGCCTCGGCCATCGCCGGGCCGCGCACGCTCGAACAGTGGGACGACTATCTGCCGGCGCTGGCCTATCGCCTGACGGAAGCCGACGAGGCGTTCGTCGATTCGCTGGTGGCGAGCGGCCATCCGTCCACGCCGGGCTTCAACGATCCGGGGCATCCGTTCTTCGGGCGTCTGACGCGCACGGGCGGCTGACGCCGTCACGGCTTGCGCTGGTCCGGCTTCGACGATCCGGGGCATCTTTTGCGGGCGGCTGACGCCGTCACGGCTTGCGCTGGTCCGGCTTCGGCAACCGGGGCATCCTTTTCGGGCGGTTGACGCCGTCACGGTTTGCGCTGGTCCGGCTTCGACGATCCGGGGCATCCTTTTCGGGCGGCTCACGCAGTCACGGCTCGCATTGGTCCAGCTTCACCGACCCGGGCCATCCATTCTCGGGCGGCTGACGCCATCGCGGCCTGCCTGTATCGCCACCGACCGGCCCCGCGCACCCGCGTGCGGCCGGCCCGGTGCGGGCCGTTGCCGAATCCGGCATATCCATAGCTGAAATTGAACGTTCCCGCGCGGTTCGCGCATTTCTATACTTTCACGATGCACTCCGGGCGCGCCGCGCGGCGTGTCCGGCATCCGTTCACGACGGCGGGCGGCCAAGCCACCGCCGCCAGCCCGATCCACGATTCCCTCTTCATCCTGCCATGACCGCATCTCAGACGACTTCCTCACCCTTGGCCGACGCGCTGGCGGCGCTGCCCGCGCTCGCCGCCGAACTGGGCCACGACACCGCGCGCCGCGAGGCGAACCGCGAACTGCCGTTCGAGGGCTTCAAGCTGTTTCGCGCCACGCCGCTCGGCGCGTTGCGTCTGCCGGAAGCGAGCGGCGGCCTGGGCGGCTCGCTGGTCGATCTGTTCGAGGTGATCTCGACGCTGGCCGCGGCCGATTCGAACCTCGCGCATGCGCTGCGCATCCATTACGACTTCACCGAAGTGCTGCGGCTTTCGCCGGCCTCGCCGTTCAATGCATTGCAGATCGACCGCGTGTTGTCGGGCGCGATCTTCGGCGGCGCGTCCACGGAACTGGGCACGTCGCGCCCCGGCGAAGTCAGCACCACGCTGACGGCCGACGGCGACGGCTATCGCGTGTCGGGCACCAAGTACTACTCCACCGGCACGCTGTTTTCGGACTACGCACGAATCAACGTGGTGCGCGCCAGCGACGACGCACGGGTGGCCGTGGTGGTGCCGGTGCGCCGCGAGGGTTTGCGCGTGGTGGACGACTGGGACGGCATGGGCCAGCGCATGACGGCCAGCGGCAGCCTGCTGCTCGACAACCTGCGGGTGGAGGCCAACGAGGTGATCGACCGTGGCAACACCACGCTGGTGGGCCGGCATGGCGGGGCGCTGCGCCAGCTTCACCTGGTGGCGGTGGCCGCCGGCATCGTGCGCGCGATCGCGGCCGACGCGACGCGCTACGTGATCGAGTTCGGCCGGCCGGTGCTGCACAGCCCGGCGCCGTCTGCGCGCGAGGATCATTTCATCCAGCAGACGGTGGGCGAACTGAGCGCGCACAGCCACGCGATCGACGCGCTGGTGCGCGAGAACGCGCGCGCGCTCGACCGCTCGGCCGACGCCATTCAGGCCGAAGCGCCCGAGGCCGAGGCGCTGGTGCTCGAAGGCGCGCTGGCCACCGCGCGCACCCAGTTGATCGTCAGCAAGCTGGCGCTGCATGCGGGGGAGCGGCTGTTCGAAGTGGGCGGCGCATCGGCCACCGCGCGGCGTCACAATCTCGACCGTCACTGGCGCAACCTGCGCACGATCTTCAGCCACAACCCGCTGCTGCACAAGGCGCGCGTGGTGGGCGACTACGCGCTGAACGGCGTGACCACGCACCTGACCGAAGGCCGGGTGTTCTGAGGGGCGTTTCGTTGTCCGACAGGATTTCTACGGTGTCTTCTGGGCGGCGACTGCCAGTGCAATACGGCGTGGATACCTGGCCGAGGGCCGGGTGTTGCGAGCGACGTTCCGTCCGGCTGGAATCCTACGTGTTATTCCGGGCTGCTGCTGCCGGTGCATCACGGCCCGGATAGCTGACCGAAGGCGGGTATTCTGGGCGCCGTCATGGCACGAGCGCATGGCGACATGACAAGGACGGCCTCCGCCGTCCCATCCACCAGCATTCCTACGCCTTCTTCCGCACAGCCGCCGCCGCCAGCGCATCGCGGCCCAGATTCGCGCGCAGCAGCGGATTGGTCGGCGCATGAATGCCGCTGCACAGCACGTTGCGCTGATGGCGTTCGAGCGGGTTGGCGCGCGCGATGCCGTGATTGCCGGCCAGTTCCACGGCCAGCGCCACCGCCTGCTTGGCGTTTTCGATCACCGTCTGCTTGACCACCGCGCCGAGCGTGGGCGGCGCATCGCCGCTTTCGATATGGCGCGCGTGCGTGCTCATCAGCCAGTCGTTGGCCGCGAGCCAGGTTTCGATCCGCCCCACCTGTTCCTGCACCGACGCCACGCTCGCCAG
>NZ_BAAILN010000155.1:226269-290275 GCF_054589155.1 Burkholderia sp. 3C | reverse complement strand
CCCGCGCCGCGCCGTCGTACACGGCGCTGACGAGGCTGAAATACCAGGCCAGCGCGAGCGGGTCGCGTTGCAGGCCGAGGTGCGCGGGGCGCAGGCCGGCCGCGTCGTCCAGCGGGATCGCCACATCACTCAGCACCACGTCGTGGCTGGCCGTGGCGCGCATGCCGAGCGGGTCCCACGCGTCGATTACCACCACGCCGGGCGCGGCGCGCGGCACCAGGAAATGGCCGACGCGCGGTTCGGCCTCGTCGGTGATGGCCAGCACGTTGATCCACGACAGCAGCGGCACGCCGGTCACGTAGCGCTTGTGGCCCGACAGCCGCCAGTGCGCGCCCACGCGCCGCGCGACGGTGGCGGGCAGGCCGCCATGCGACGGCGAGCCGAGTTCCGGCTCCACTTGCGCGGCATTGATCAGCGCCGGCTCGATGGCGGCCTCGCGCGCCAGGCGCTCGGCCAGCGCGGCCGGCCATTCGGCGTTGCGGCCCGAGGTGGCGCGTGCGATGGCGCTGTGCTGGCTGTAGTGCATGGCGAGGATCAGCGCCACTGACGGGTCGCCATAGGCGATCTCGCCGACGATCGCGCGCGACACGGCCAGGCCCGCGCCGTCGCCGCCGAAGCGGCGCTCGATTGGCGCGCGCAACAGGCCGGCTTCCTGTAGTCGTGCGAACTGTTCGGCCGGCGGCGCGCCGCTGCGGTCGTGCTCGGGGGCCAGTGCGGCGAATTCGGCGGCCAGCTCGCGGGCGCGCTCGACGGCGGGGCGCGCCGCGCCGCCTGCGTGGGACACTTCGATCGGGGCGGGGGGAACCAGTACGGCGCTCATCGCGCAACCTCCGGGAAAACAGGAAAAAGGCGGGTCATCGCTTGAGCCACAGGTCGGCGAAGCTGCCCGACACGCCGTCGGGCGACACGGTATGCGCCTGCACGGCGCGCGAGGCGACGGTCACGTATTGCGGCGCGACCAGGTTGATGTCGGGCAGCTCGCGCTCCAGCGTCTGCTGGATCTGCGCGAACGCGCGCTTGCGGGCGGCCTCGTCGGTTTCCTCGGCGGCCTGCGCGAACAGCGTGTCGATCTCGGGGTTGCTGTAGTGCGAGCCGTTGGTGAACGGCACGCCGCGACGGAAGCTGGCGGTGGTATAGAGCCGCGCCACGCCCGCCACCGGGTCGAACAGGTTGCTCATGCCGTTCAGGCTGAAGTCGAACGCGCGGTCGGTATAGATCCGCTTCAAATAGGCGGGCAGATCCTGGTTGCGGATCGTCACGGCGATGCCGACGCGCGCCAGCGCCGATTTCACGTAGGCGGCGGTGCGCGCGGGGATGTCGCCGATCGGCAGCGGATCGATCGTCAGCGCGAAGCGCGTGCCGTCGTCGTGGCGCGGGTAGCCGGCCGCGTCGAGCAGCGCGTTGGCGCGGTTCGGGTCGAACGGGTAGGGGTTCGGCGCCGGGTCGTAGTACGGGTTGGTCGGAATCAGCGGGCTGACCAGCGGCGTGGCGTAGCCGTAATAGATCACCTTGCGGATCACCTCGCGATCGAGCGCATGCGCGATCGCCTGCCGCACCTTCAGGTTCTTCAGCACCGGGTTGTCGAGATTGAACTCGATGCGCGCCACGCCGGCCTGGAATTCGTAGCCGCGCGTGTCGAGCGCGAGCTTCGGGTCGGCTTTCAGGCGCGCGAGGTCGGCCAGCGGCACCGGGATGTCGCCGCCCAGATCCACCGCGCCGCTTTCGAACGCGGCGGTGCGCGCGCCCGGGTCCGCGATGATCTTGACGAACAGCCGGTCGAGGTAGGGCTTGCCGGGCTGCCAGTAATCGGGGTTGCGCGCGTATTCGATGTAGTTGCCGCGCACCCATTTGACGAAGCGGAACGGCCCGGTGCCCACCGGCGCGTTGTTGGCCGGGTTGTCGAGCGGGTCGCCGTGCATGTACAGGTGCTTCGGCAGGATCGGCGTTTCGGTGGCGGAGAACGCCTTGATCAGGTACGGCGTGGGCTTGCTCAACGTCAGCACCACGGTGGTCGCGTCGGGCGTGGCGACCGAGGTGACGTTGGCGAACGTGCTCTTGGCGCGCGGGTGGACCTTGCGCAGCAGGTCGAGCGAGAACGCCACGTCGGCCGATGTGAACGGCTGGCCGTCATGCCATTTCACGCCCGGGCGCAAGTGGAACACGTAGCGCTTGCCGCCGTCCTCGATCGACCAGGACGCAGCCAGCAGCGGCTTCGGATTGAACGCGAAATCGTAGTCGAGCAGCCCTTCCACCACCTTCGGGCTGACCTTCAGCACGTTGACGGCCGTGGTGGCGAAATCGACCAGCGCGGTCGGCTCGGGCGTGACGACGAAGTTCAGCGTGCCGCCGCGCGTCTGCGCCGTTGCCGTGGCGGGCGCGAGCGTGAGCGCGGCGAGCAGCGCGCAGGCCGTGGCGGCGATGGCGGTCGCCCGCGCGAACGGGCGGGGGAAGCGGCGGGAGCGGCTTGAAGGGCGAATGACGGTGCGGCGTGCGGCGAAGGCGGTCATGAACGATCGGGGTGGCGAGGAAAGGGCGCGCGGCGGCGCGGCAACGCAAGCGGGCAAGGCGGGCGAGCGCTGCGTCAGCCGACGGCCGGCGCAACCTGCGGCAACGCACTTGCCGGTACGGCGCGATGTATTTCGGGTTCCTTGACATTGCCGCGAACGGATTCGCCCGCTTCGTCGGCCAGCCGCTCGTAAGCCGCCGCGAGCGGCGCGGGATCGACCCAGTCGTCCAGATCGAAATCGGTCGGCAGAAAGCCGTGACGATGCAGGAAGCGCTTGAAATCGTCGAGCGCGGCCAGCGAGCCGCGGTCGATGCCGACCGTCATCTGCCGGTGCACGTCGGGCCGGTACGCGCGGCGCACCCAGTGCTCGGCGCTGCGTGTCTCGCGCGCCAGGTAGGCGATCGTGTCGTCGGGATGGGTGGCGGCCCAGCCGCCCGCCTCCAGCGTGCGCATCAGCACGCGCTCGACCAGGTCGGGCCGTTCGCGCAGCAGTTGTGCATCCACCGTGAGCGGGCGCGGCGTGCCGTTGTTGGCGTGACGGCGGCGCTCGGGCTGCTCGCTGATTTCCACCAGCACGGTCGCGCCGAGCTGGTTCGCGATGTCGAGGCCGGTCGCGCCCTTGACGAACACCACGTCGGCCTCGCCGCGCAGCAGCGCGGCGGCCTCGCGCGAGAACTCGTGCGGGCGCTGCTGCGCGAGCCACTGGCTGACGGGCAGGTCGGTGCCGGCGGCGGCGTCTTCCAGGCTGCGCGGCGCGTGCGGCAATTCCACCAGCGAGATCGCTTCGAGCGCGATGCCGCGCACGGCCAGCAGCGAATCGAAGCCGCGCAGCGCGGTGGCGCGATGGAAATCCACCACGCTCGCGCGCGTGTTGACGGGCAGCCCGAAGCGCGCCCGCGCGAGCGCCTCGGGCGAGGCGGCCAGCGCCGGATCGAGCGTGATCAGCGCCTGGAATTCGTCCACCCACGACAGCGCGATCAGCCGCGTGTCGCTGCCCTGGGCGCGCGCCCACAGCGCCGGGATATTGCCGCCCTGACGGAACGACCAGGGCTGGCTGTGGGTGAAATGCGAGCGGCGGATCTGCGGATCGTCGGCATCCTGCAGCGCCGCGATGGTCAGCCCGTCGCGCGCGAATTCGTCGTGCAGGCGGCCTTGGCGGATCGCCACGCCGAACGGCGTCGGCGCGGGACATCGGGTGTACCAGAGATGAGTCATCGCGGGTTCCTCGGAATGAACGCGGTATCGGGCGGATGAGACGGCCGGTGCGCGGGCCGGTAAGACGAGCCGCTGCGCGCCGGTCAGTGGCGCAGGCCGGCTTCGCGCAGCAGCGGCAGCACGCGCCGGCCGAACAGGTCGAGATCGGGCGCGAAATCGTAGAAGCTCAGTTGCACGCCGTCCACGCCGGCTGCGTGCAGGCGGATGATCGCGTCCGCCACTTCCTCGGGAGAACCGACGATCGACATGTTGCCGCCGAGCGCGCGGTGCTCGGCCTTGGCGCGCTCGTCCGCGCCGCCGCGCCACGCCTGGGCGTCGCTGTCGAAGCGGTGGAAGCTGCCTTCGTCGGCATGCGCGACGATCGCGTCGCGATACTCGCGCGCCTCGGCGGCCGTCTCGCGGCAGATCACCATCGGATTGAGCAGCGTGCGCACGCGCCGGCCGTGCGCGGCGGCGGCGGCCTTCACGCGCGCGGCGTGGGCCGGCACCGAGTCGAGCGCGGCCGCCAGCGTCGGGCCGCCGGGGCTGGTGATGAACACCACGTCCGAATGGCGCGCGGCGAATTCGATGCCGGCGTCCGAACCGGTGGCGTTGATCAGCAGCGGCCGCCCGTAGCGCGGCTTCGGCGTGACGAACGCCTCGCCGAGTTTCCAGCTCGACAGCTCGGGTTCGAACGAGAAATTCTCGGGTTGCACCCACAGTTGCTTGACGGCATCGAGGAATTCGGCGGCCATCGCATAGCGCTGGTCGTGCTCGATGCGCTGCCAGCCGAACATTTCGTGCTCGATCGCGCGGTGGCCGGTGACCACGTTGATGCCCCAGCGCCCCTTCGAGATGTGGTCGAGCGTGGCCGTGAACTTCGCGAAGTGCAGCGGATGCCACGGGCCGTACAGCACGTGGCTGGTGGCGGCCAGGATGATGCGTTCGGTGCGCGCGGTCAGCGCCGCCAGCGTCATGAACGAATCGAGCGCCTGGCCGTTGAACACGCCGCCATAGCCGCCTTTCGGCAGCCATTGCGACAGCGCGAACACCAGGTCGAAGCCGAGCGCCTCGGCCTTTTCGACCAGCGCGGCGTTGTAGTCGAAGCTCCAGTCGGTGCCGCGCGGCAGCGTCGAGGCGCTCCAGCCGCCGGCCTGGATCGGCAGGAACAGGCCGAGCATCAGCGGCTGCGCGAACACGCGCGAGGCGGGGCTGTCGGGGAAATCGGCCGGCGACGGCACCGGCTGGAACGGCGAGCGCAGGGCGGTGTCGTGCGCGGGAAGCGCGAGGGTCGTGTTCACGGAATCGATCGGTTCGTTCGTCGGCCGCGCTCTCGCACGGCCGTTACATTGGCGCGGATGCCGCGATAGCGCCGGTCGGCGCGCCGGCGGCGCTCGTGTCACAGCCGCTGCATTCAAGCACGCGCCGATTCTCGCGGACAACGAACGAAATCTGATTTCCTATTGCCGATTGCCGGCCATGCATTGCGATATGCAAAGCGTGAATGCTTGGTTGGCGGGGCCGCCCATGCGTTCGATACTGCTTCGATATTGCCTTGCCGTTTCAATCAACCTGACACGCGGGCCGGCTCGTCGGCCGGCCCGTTGCTCCGCCGGAGGGACCCGATGTCCGACTTGCCGAACCCCGATCGCGACGCGCTCGATACGCTGCGCCTTGCCGGCCCCGACCCCGAGAACTGGGTGCCCGATCGCCCCGGCATCGACCACAACGTGCTGATCGTGGGCGGCGGCCAGAGCGGCGCGGCCTATGCGTACGGCCTGCGCCGCGCCGGCATCGGCCGCGTGAGCGTGATCGACGCGGCGCCCGATGCGTCGCAGGCCGGCGTGTGGCTCACGCGCGCCCGGATGCGGCTGCTGCGCACCCCGAAAACGCTGGTGGGGCCGGAAGCGGGCCTGCCGGGCCTGGGTTTTCGCGCCTGGCACGACGCGCAATACGGCGAGGCCGCGTTCGACGCGTTCGAGCGGATTCCGCGCGAGCGCTGGGCCGAATATCTGGCGTGGTATCGCACGTTCCTTCGGATTCCGATCCGTTATGGCGTGACGCTCGCGCGCATCGAGCCGGCCGGCGATCATTTCCGCGTGCATCTGCGCATTCGCGATGCGAACGGCGAGCGCGATGCGGTGGAAACCACGCGCAAGGTGATTCTCGCCAACGGCGTGGCCGGCAACGGCCGGCCGAACTTGCCGCCGGTGCTGGCGGCGCTGCCGGCCACGCATCGCGCGCACACCGCCGACGCGATCGATTTCGCGGCGCTGCGCGGCAAGCGCGTGGCCGTGATCGGCGGCGCGGCCTCGGCGTTCGACGCGGCCGCCACGGCGCTCGAAGCGGGCGCGGCGGCCGTGCATCTGTTCGTGCGGCGCACCGCGATCGCTTCGCTGCCGGTGTCGCGGGCGCGCGCCTATCCGGGCGCCTACGACAATTACCCGAGCCTGCCCGACGCGCTGCGCTGGCAGCTCGCGCGCCGCTTCCGCCAGGCCGGCTCGACGCCGCCGCCCGACGCGGTGGAGCGCGTGACGCGCCACGACGCGTTCCATCTGCATCTGGGCGGCGAGTGGACCGCCGCGCGGCTCGAACACGGCGAGGTGGTCGCCGAAGCGGCCGGCGAGCGCTTCGCGTTCGACTTCGTGATCGCGGGCACCGGCTACGCGATCGACCTGCATGCGCGGCCCGAGCTGGCCGATTTCGCCGACGAGGTGCTGCTGTGGCGCGATCGCCACCAGCCCGACGCGGCCGATCGCGACGACGCGCTCGGCGCGCATCCGTACCTCGGCCGCGCGCTCGAATATCTCGAACGCACGCCGGGCGCGGCGCCGTACCTGCGCCATATCCACGCGCACAACCCGGCCGGCTTCGTCAGCTTCGGCGTGCCGGTGGGCGACGTGCCGTGCATGAAGCGCGACATCCCGGCCGTGATCGCGCGCATCAGCGAGGATCTGTTCACGGCCGATCTGGCTGCCCACGCCGCGCGGATGGCCAGCGAGGTGCCGGCCGATTTCCCCGAATCGGCCTATGCGCACCGGGTCTGGCAGGGCGCGGCGGCATCGGCCGATGCCGCCGCCGCATGACGCCCGGAGCCCGCCATGACGCATAACGGACGATGGATCGCGGTGCTGCGGCGCACCGCGTGGCAGGCGCTGCCGACGGCGATCGGCATCGTGATCTTCAACTTCTTCCTGCTCAAGCTGCTGCCCGGCGACGCGGCCGACGTGCTGGCCGGCGAGGCCGGCTCGGCCACCGCCGAAACCATGACGATGCTGCGCGCCAAGTTCGGCCTCGACCAGCCGATCCTGCACCAGCTCGCCAGTTACCTGTCGCATCTCGCGCATTTCAGCCTCGGCTATTCGCCGCGCTACGACATGCCGGTCATGCAACTGATCCTCGCGCGCCTGCCGAACACGCTGCTGCTGATGGGCACCGCGCTGGCGCTGGCGGTGATCGTCGGCATCGTGCTGGGCGCGGTGATGGCGCACTGGTCGGGCAAGTGGCCCGACCGCGTGCTGTCGGTGCTGGCGCTGCTGTTCTATTCGACGCCGGGCTTCTGGATCGGCCTGCTCGCGATCGTGCTGTTCTCGGTGCGGCTCGGCTGGCTGCCGAGCGGCGGCAACGTCACGATCGGCGCGTCGCTGCACGGCCTCGCGTGGCTGGCCGATGTCGGCAAGCACGTGCTGCTGCCGGCCGTGACGCTGGCGGCGTTCTTCGTGGCGATCTACGCGCGGCTGGTGCGCGCGGCGATGCTCGAGGTGCAGCGCCAGGATTTCGTGCGCACCGCGTATGCGAAGGGCCTGCATCCGGCCCGCGTGACGATCCGCCATGTGCTGCGCAACGCGCTGATGCCGCTGACCACGATGGTCGGCATGCACGTGGGCACGCTGCTCGGCGGCGCGGCCGTGACCGAGACGGTGTTCAGCTGGCCCGGCCTCGGCCGGCTCGCGCTCGACGCCGTGCTGGCGCGCGATTTCGACGTGCTGCTCGGCGTGCTGCTGCTGTCGTCGCTGGTGGTGATCGCGGCCAACGTGCTGGTCGATGTGTTGCAGGCGTGGCTCGATCCCCGGATCGCCTGATGCGCCGTTTTCCCCTTTCGATGGAGCGTTTCCATGAGCACTGAATCGTCGAACGCGGTGCGAGCCGCGCAATCGGCCGCCACCGCCTCGCCGTGGCGCAACCAGTTGGCCGGCGCGCTGTTCGGCCGGCTGGCGGCTGGTTCCGCCGGGCAGGCGGCCGCGAGCCGAGGCCCCGGCCTGCGCACCTGGCGCGCGCTGCTGCGCAACCCGTCGGCGGTGGCCGGCCTGGTGCTGCTGGCCACCATCGTGCTGCTGGCGCTGTTCGCCTCGAAGCTGTTTCCGGGCGACCCGCTCGACATGGTGGCCGCGCCGTTCGAATGGCCGGGCACCGATCCGCAATACTGGCTCGGCACCGATTCGCTGGGCCGCGACGTGGCGGCCGGGCTGGTGCACGGCGCACGCGTGTCGCTGCTGATCGGCGCGTCGTCGGCCGGCATCGGGCTGGTGATCGGCACGCTGGTGGGCGCCATCGGCGGTTATTTCGGAGGACTGATCGACAACCTGCTGGTGCGTGTGACCGAGTTGTTCCAGACGGTGCCGTCGTTCCTGCTGGTGATCGTGATCGTGGCGATCGGCCGGCCCGACGTGACGGTGATCGCGCTGGCGATCGGCATCGCGTCGTGGCCCACGGTGGCGCGCATCGTGCGCGCCGAGTTCCGCCGCCTGCGCCACGCCGATTTCGTGCTGGCCGCGCGCAGCCAGGGCTTCGGCAACGGCCGCATCATCTTCGGCGAGATCCTGCCGAACGCGCTGCCGCCCGTGATCGTGACGGCCTCGGTGATGGTGGCCAGCGCGATCCTGATCGAATCGTCGCTGTCGTTCCTCGGCATGGGCGATCCGAACGTGATCAGTTGGGGCGCGATGATCGGCTTCGGCCGCGATTCGCTGCGCACCGCCTGGTATCTGACGGCGATCCCCGGCGGCGCGATCGTGGTGGCCGTGCTCGCATTGAACCTGCTCGGCGACGGCCTGAACGACGCGCTGAACCCGCGCCTCGCGCAACGCTCGGAGCGCGGCGCATGACGAACCTGCTCGAAGTGCGCGACCTGCGCGTGAATTTCGGCGCGCACGAAGCGGTGCGCGGCATCGATTTCGAGATCCGAGAGGGCGAGACGCTCGCGCTGGTGGGCGAATCGGGATGCGGGAAATCGGCCACGGCGCTTTCGCTGATGCGGCTGCTGCCCGACACGGCACGCGTGAGCGGCAGCGTGCGGTTCGACGGCCGCGAATTGCTGACGCTGACGCCGCGCGAAACCCGCGACCTGCGCGGGCGCGACATCTCGATGATCTTCCAGGAACCGATGACGTCGCTGAACCCGGTGCTGTCGATCGGCGAGCAGATCGTCGAGACACTGCGCCGGCACGAGCCGCTGTCGCGCGCGGCGGCGCGGGTGCGCGCGATCGAGCTGCTCGATCTGGTGCAGATTCCCGAGCCGGCGCGCCGCTTCGGCGATTATCCGCACGAACTGTCGGGCGGCCAGCGCCAGCGCGTCATGATCGCGATGGCGGTGGCCTGCCGGCCGCGCCTGCTGATCGCCGACGAGCCCACCACCGCGCTCGACGTGACGATTCAGGCGCGCATCCTCGCGCTGCTCGATTCGCTGCGGCGCGAGCTGCGGATGGCGTTGCTGCTGATCACGCACGATCTGGGCGTGGTGGCCGATCACGCCGATCGCGTCGCGGTCATGCTGGCCGGCCGCAAGGTCGAGACGCAGGCCACCGACGCGCTGTTCGCCGCGCCGCGTCATACGTATACGCAGGGCCTGCTCAACGCGTCGCTGAACCTGGCCGGCGAGCGGCATTACCGCGAGACCTCGCTGCCCGAGATCCGCCACGGCGTTAACCCGGACGGCACGACGTCGTTCATCGTCGTGCCGGGCGTGGAGCGGGTGGCGCAGCCTGCATCGAACGCGGTGCCGGTGCTGCCGGTGCCGGCCGTGCCGCTGCTGGAGATCCGCGATCTGCAGGTGGAATACACGCAGCGCGGCGCGCGCGATACGCTGCGCGCCGTGGACGGCGTGTCGCTGACCATCGGGCGCGGCGAGACGGTCGGGCTGGTCGGTGAATCAGGGTGCGGGAAATCGACACTGTCGCGCGCCGTGATGCGGCTCACGCCGGTGGCGTCAGGCGAGATCCGGCTCGACGGCGTGGATCTCGTGCCGCTCGGCGAGCGTGCGTTGCGGCCGCTGCGCCCGCGTGTGCAGATGGTGTTTCAGGACCCCTACGCATCGCTGAACCCGCGCCGCACGGTCGGCCAGATTCTCGGGCGCGTGCTGGCCGCCAACGGCGTGCGCGGCGGGCGTGAACGGCAGGCGCGCAGCGCGGCGGCGCTCGACAAGGTCGGGCTGCCGGCCGCCGCATTGCATCGCTTTCCTCATGAATTCTCGGGCGGGCAGCGCCAGCGCATCGGCATCGCGCGGGCGCTGGTGCTGGAGCCGGCGCTGTTGATCTGCGACGAGCCGGTGTCGGCGCTCGACGTGTCGATCCAGGCGCAGATCCTGAATCTGCTGGTGGAGCTGAAGAGTTCACTCGGGCTGTCGCTGCTGTTCATCTCGCACGATCTGTCGGTGGTGCGTTACCTGGCAGACAGCGTGCATGTCATGCAGCGCGGCAAGATCGTCGAGCACGGCGACCATCGCAGCATCTGGCGTGCGCCGAAGCATCCGTATACGCGCACGCTGCTCGAGGCGGTGCCGGGGCGCGAGGCGGTGGCGCAGGCGGCCTGAGCGTGGGTGAGGGCGGCGGCGCTTGCCGCGCGGCCGCCTGTTGCAATCTGTCTTACTTTGCCGCTGCCGAAAACGCATCGGCGTACGAACGATCGAGCACCTTGCTCGTATCGAAGTGCGCCGGAATCACGCCCTGCCGCGTCAGGAAATCGGCCGTTTCCTGCGTGTCGCGCGCGGCGCGCTCGTCGACCGGGCCGATCGTCTGGTGCGCGGTCGAGAGCCAGCGCGTGGCCACGTCCACATCGAGATTCGCGCGCTTGGCCCACAGCGCCGCGTATTCCTTCGGATGCGCATCGACCCAGCGGCGCGCGATCACGGCGCGGCGCAGGAAATCGGCGATCGCGGCGTGCTTGCCGGTGGCCGCGCTGTCGGTGGCGGCCACGTAGCTGAGGGCCGGCATCAGGCCTTCGGCGGTGGCGATCGGGCGCGCGTGCTGCTTCAATTCCAGCGTGCTGACGAACGGCTCCCACAGCGAGACGGCATCCACCGCGCCGCTCGCGAGTGCATCGGTCGCGTCGACCGGCATCAGATAGGAATACTGCACGGCGTCGGCCGGCACGCCGGCCTGCTGCAGCGCGCGCAGCACCAGTTGCTGGCTCCACGCGCCGCGCCACACCGCCACCTTCCTGCCCTTGAGATCGGCCACGCGCTTGACCGGCGAATTGGCCGGCACCAGCAGCGCCACGCCTTCGAGGTTCTGCCGCGACACCGCCACGATCCGCACCGGCGCGCCGCGCGCGGCCAGCGTCAGCAGGCCCGAATCGCCGAGGAAGCCGAGGTCGAGCGCCTGGCCGTTGAGGCTTTCGGCGATCGGCGCGGCGGCCTGGAAGTGCTTCCATTGCACGCGATAGGGCGCATCCTTCAAGGCGCCCGACGCTTCCATCGACGCCTCGATGTTGTAGTAGTTCTGCTCGCCGATCGCGAGCGTGACGGGTTCCTGCGCGAACGCCTGATGAGCGGCGAGGGCCAGCAGCAGGCCGGCGAGGGGCTTCCAATGTGACATCGATGACTCCGGAAATGAGGGGGTGGGGCGCTGCGAGACTATCCGGATTCGGGGGCGGCCGTGATGCCGTTTTCTGCTTTGGTTAGCAGCAGCGCGGCAATGGCACTGCAATGGCGCGGCGCGCATATATATAGGCGAAAAGATTGGTTCCGGCCGCGCGCGGCGGGCCGTATCGTGAGCCCATGTTGCGTGCCGCTTGCCCGATGCAGGGCGGCCACGCCCGCCGCCACGTTTTCCGCAGGCTTACGACCATGACGCTGCCCTCGATTCTGATTCGACTGACCACGCATTTGACGCGTCGTTTTTCATCGCCGCATTCGTCCGGCCGGGCGCTGCGCATTCTCGACGCGCTGGCGTCCGCTTCGGTGGGTTTTCCGCCGCTGACGCCGGCCGAGATCGAGTGGGTTCGTTTCACGCATTCGCCGGCGGAGCCGGCGGCGGCACGCCGGCCGGATGAAGGCAACGCCAACGCGGCGGCGGTGCGATTCGGCATGGCGAGCGGGTCGCGCTGAGCTTGTCGTAGAAAAATCAAGGACGACGAGAAATGGCTGTCGCGCATCCGGTTCGCCATCATCGCCGGACACCGCGAAAACAGCGGGAATAATTGCCGGCCTGCAAGTGTTCTGCTTCTGAACGGAGCGTCGATCCCGACGGCTCCCCCAGATCGGAAGAGGACACGATGGCTGATTCGCACTTCATTGCGGCCGCGTCGGGCGCACCAGGCGCGCCGACGGGCAACCCGCGGCGCGGCGCGCGTCGTCTCATCACCGCCGGGCTTCTGGGCGCATGCCTGATCGGCGCCATCGGCAGCCAATCGGCCAGCGCCGAATCCACGGCGCGTTACAGCGATGTCGAACGCCATTACCGGCAACTGATCGACGTGCTGCGCCGCAGCCCGTCCGCCGCGACCAGCCCCGCGCAGCGCACCGACGTGACCCGCGCCTCCGCACTGTTCCTCGCCGCGCTCAAGCGCGATGGCGGCGCACGCGACGTGCTCGTCACCGACACGAAGAACATCGTGGCCTCGCTCGGCGACGGCTCGTTCAGTGCCGACGGCAGCATCCGCGCGCTGGTTCGCGATGCCGCGGCCGGCAACGCGCTCGACTCCGGGCCCTGGGATGTCAGCGCGCTGCCCGGTACGCCGGTTCCCCAGCCGATCGGGATCAACCTCGTGCAGAAGCACGAGGGCGATTGCGTGGGCATTTCCGTCGTCAAGGCGTTCTCGACCACGCCCACCGGCGCCGATATCCTGCGCCGCGCCGTGCATCGGCTCGACAGCGGCCATTACCGCGTGAGCCTGCCCGGCGACCCCGCCCGCACCTACACGCTCGCCGCCGACAACCTCGATCAGTACGGCACCGGCGACCCGGCCGCCGCGGCCATCGTCGGCGCGATGTTCCAGTATTTCCACCTCGATCCCGCCAAGGGATCGCTGCCCACCAACAAGGTCATGGCCGTGCTCGCCGGCAGTTACGGCGCGCACGCGCGTCTGGCCGACCGCGACAGCTCCAGCCAGCAGATCGTCGAGTTCCTCGGCAAGCATTCGAGCGATCTCGGCTCGCGCGTGGCCATGGTGTTCGGCGGCAAGCCGGACCGCCACGGCGACTGGTCGAAGGGCGACGGGCATGCGTTCGCCGTGATCCGCGTGGACGTGGCCGCCAACACCGTCTATTACACGAACCCGTGGAACGAGTCGGTCGTGCGCAAGATCGCGCTGTCCGATCTCGCCGATCAGGCGGCCGGCACCGGGGCCGATTTCGAATTCGTGAGGTTTTAAGGCCGACGCCGGAGGCCGCGGCATCGGCTCCGGCAGCAAACCGATTTTTCAGAGCGAGCCCGGATGGGTGGTGCGGGGTTCAGGCCGAGGGCGAGGTTGCCTTCGGCCTCTTTTTGTTGCGGCTACAACGGCCACACTGGCTACAGCGGGCGCATCGGCGCTCACTGGGTCGTGATCAACTTCCCCGTCTGACTCCCCTCAAAACGCCGGAATGATCGCACCGTGATAGTGCGTCAGGATGAACTGCTTCACTTCCGGCGACTGATACGCCGCCACCAGTTGCTTGACCCACGGCTGGTTCGCGTCTTTCTCGCGCACCGCGATCAGGCATGCATAGACGGTCGAGCCGTCCTCCACCAGGATCGTGTCGCGGCCCGGCTGCAGGCCGGCCTTGATCGCGTAATCGGCGTTCACGGTGGCGGCGTCGAAATCGTCGAGCGTGCGCGGCAGTTGTGCCGCATCGATCTCGGTGAAGCGGAATTGCTTCGGATTCTCGACGATGTCGCGCGGCGTGGCGTTGATGCCCGCTACCGGATCGATGCCCGAGCGCAGCCGGATCGCACCGGCCTTCTGCAACAGCAACAGCGTGCGGCTTTCGTTGGCCGGATCGTTCGGAATACCGATCGTCGCATGTTCGGGCAGCGCGGCGAACGTGCGGTACTTCTTCGAATACACGCCGATCGGCCCGATCCAGGTGCGGCCGAGTCCGACCAGGTGATAGCCGCGCGCGCGGATCTGCGCGTTCAGGAAGGGGCGGTGCTGGTAGCTGTTGGCATCGAGGTCGCCCGAATCGAGCGCGGCGTCGGGCGCGATGTAATCGCTGAACGCCACTGTCTTGATATGCAGGCCGTAGTCGCGTTCGGCCACGCGCTTCGCGGCTTCGAAAATCTCCTCGTGCGGGCCGCTCGTCACGCCCACCCGCAACACGCGTTCGTCCGCATGCGCGGGCCGCACGGCCAGCGTGCCGAGCACGCCGATCGAGCAGAGCGCGAGCACGGCCGCGAAGCGGCGGATCGCACGGCGCTTGGGCGACGGCAGCAGCCGGCGCGAGGAACGAATGGGCGGCGAAGCGGGCATGACGGCAAATCCTCGGTATGACGAAATGAATGCGTGCGCGCGCTGCGGCGCTCACGCGACCGGGCGATTCTAGAGATCGTGCAAGCGGCCGGGAAACAACGGTTACGCATAAGCTTATCGGCGCCGAACCGGCGATCCGCATCGTTGCAAATCACGCGATCGCGCCAATGCTTTGCGCCCTGCAAACATAGGTCTTGCGCAATCACAGAAATCCGTCCGGGCCGATGGTCAAGCGCGTTTCCCATCTTTACATTGGCGACTCGATTGAATCGCCGATGGAAATCAAACCCAAAACAATTCCTTCGCATGGCGAATCGATTGCCGAATAGGGATGTTCCGAGTTCGCTTCACATTCATTTCCGTCACGAGAGAACGGAAATCATCCAGGAGGGTTGGGAAATGCCGAATGACGCCGGAATCAAGTTCAAGCCGTATACGCGACAGTCGATCCGCCAGGCGCCGGAATGGGAGAAGCTCAAGCCCGATCAGCGCGAGGCGATCGACGTGGTGGGCCGGGTGCTGCCGTTTCGCGTGAATCCCTATGTATTGAGCGAACTGATCGACTGGGACCGCGTGCCCGACGATCCGATCTACCGCCTCACGTTCCCGCACCGCGAAATGCTCCACGAGCGCGAATACGCGCAACTGCGCGACCTGATCGCGCACGGCGGCAAGCCCGACGAAACCGAGCGCCTGATCCATTCGATCCGGCTGCGCATGAACCCGCATCCGGCCGGGCAGTTGACCCACAACGTGCCGCACCTCGACGGCGTGCCGCTGCCCGGCATGCAGCACAAATACCGCGAGACGGTGCTGTTCTTTCCGAGCGCGGGCCAGACCTGCCATGCGTATTGCACGTTCTGCTTCCGCTGGCCGCAGTTCGTCGGCATGGACGAATTCAAATTCGATGCGCGCGAAACCACCCAGCTCGTCGAATACCTGAAGCGCCATCGCGACGTGACCGACGTGCTGATCACGGGCGGCGATCCGCTCGTTATGAACGCGCGCTCGCTGGCCGAATACCTGACGCCGCTGCTGTCGCCCGAACTCTCGCATATCCAGAACATCCGGATCGGCACGAAATCGGTGGCGTACTGGCCGCAGCGCTTCGTGACCGACAAGGATGCCGACGACCTGCTGCGGGTGTTCGAATCGGTGGTGGCCTCGGGCCGCAACCTGGCGATCATGGGGCACTACAACCACCCGAACGAACTGGAGCCGGCGATCGCGCAGCAGGCCGTGCGGCGCATCATCGGCACCGGCGCGACGGTGCGTCTGCAAGCGCCGCTGATCCGCCACATCAACACCGACCCGGACGCCTGGGCGCGGCTCTGGACGCTCGGCGTCAAGCTCGGCGCGGTGCCGTACTACATGTTCGTCGAGCGCGACACCGGGCCGAGCGACTATTTCAAGCTGCCGCTGGCCGAGGCCTACGACATCTTCCAGCGCGCCTACCGGCAGGTGTCGGGGCTGGCGCGCACGGTGCGCGGGCCGTCGATGAGCGCGTTCCCGGGCAAGGTGGCGGTGGACGGCATCGTCGAGATCGGTGGCGAGAAGGTGTTCGCGCTGCAATTCCTGCAGGCGCGCAACCCCGAGTGGGTGCGCCGGCCGTTCTACGCGAAGTTCGACCCCGAGGCGACCTGGCTCGACGATCTGGTGCCGGCGTTCGGCGAGCAGCGCTTCTTCTTCGAGGAGACGGCCGCTCACGCCAAGCCGTCGCATCGCGTGATTCCGCTTCATGCGCACGACGATCGCAGCGCCGATCTGGCCGACGCACTGGAGGCCGCGCAATGACGCAAGCCGTTTATTCTCCGCCCGCCGCCGCCGACGAGGCCGTCGAACCGTACGAGGTCTACGCGCTGCGCTACGCGACGCACGAGGGCCGCCGCAGCGCCGAGAACTATCTGGGCCACGATCCGCATGGCAATCGCGGCATGCCGCTCGATTTCTATGTCTGGGTGATCCGCAACAGCCAGCGCACTGTGCTGGTCGATACCGGCTTCAAGCGCGAGCTGGCCGGGCGCCGCCGCCGCACGTATTTCGGCGAGCCGGCCGAGTTGCTGCGCAAGCTCGATATCGATGCGGCCACGATCGAGGACGTGGTGATCACGCACATGCATTACGACCACGCGGGCAATCTCGATGCCTACCCGCGTGCGCGCTTCCATGTTCAGGAGAGCGAACTGGCGTTCTGCACGGGGCGCTGCATGGCGCACGGCGCGCTGCGCGGACCGTTCGAGCCGGCCGACGTGGCGCAGGCCGTGTTCCGGCTGTTCGAGGGGCGCATCGCGTTCGTCGACGGCGACGCGCAACTGCATCCCGGCATCACGCTGCATCAGCTCGGCGGCCACACGCCGGGGCTGCAGGTGGTGCGCGTGGCGACCGCGCGCGGCTATGTGGTGCTGGCCAGCGACGCCGCCCACTACTGGGACAACCTGCGCGAGCGCCGGCCGTTCCCGATCGTGATCGACGTGGGCCGCATGCTCGACGCGCATGCCGCGATCGAGCGGCTCGCCGACGGGCCGAACCATATCGTGCCGGGTCACGACCCGCTGGTGCGCACCACGTTCCGCACGCTGCCGGGCGAGCCGGATGTGGTGGTGCTGCATGAGCCGCCGCTGGAGGTGCATGGGCAAGCGACTGGCGAAGCCATTGGAGCCGCCGCCGCTGAGGCTGCCGAAGTCACCGAAGCCACTGACACCGCCGAAGCCTCCGAAGCCTCCGAAGCCTCCGAAGCCGCCGAAGCCTCCGAAGCCGCCGAAGCCGCCGAAGCCGCCGAAGCCGCCGAAGCCGCCGAAGCCGCCGACACCGCCGACACCGCCGACACCGCCGACACCGCCGACACCGCCGACACCGCCGAAGCCGCCGACACCGTAGCGCTGGCCACACACTGACGAGGAGAACTGAACGATGACGACCACCCACGTCGCCTTGATCGGGCTCGGCCCGCGCGGCATCAGCGTACTCGAACGCATCCTGGAACACGCGCGCCGGCTGCCGGCCGGCGAGCGCCTGCATATCGACGCGATCGACCCCGGCGAATGCGGGGAAGGCTCGCACCCGGCGCGCCAGCCCGATCATCTGCTGATCAACACGGTTGCCTCGCAGGTGACGATTTTCGCGCCCGACAGCGTGGCGGGCGGCGCGAACGGCCCGACGCTGGTGGAATGGGCGATCGCGAGCGGCTACCGCCGCTTCGGGCCGCGCTTCTTCCGCGTCGGCGATGCCTCGGGCGAGGCGATCACCGAATTCGACTATCTGCCGCGCAGCCTGCTCGGCGAATACCTGTCGTGGGGCGTGGATCACATCGCGCGGCAGTTGCCGGCTGCGATCACATTCGCGCATCACCGCACCCGCGCGCACGACGTCGAGCCGCATGGCGAGGGCTTTCGCGTGCGGCTCGACAACGGCTACACGGTGCGCGCCGATTACACGTTCCTGACCACCGGCCATGGCCGGCGGCTGCCGAACGAGGCCGACCACGCGGCCGATGCGTTCGTGGCGAGCCAGGTGCGCCACAACCCGGCGCTGGCCTATTTCGCGACGCCGTATCCGGTCACCGGCCTGTCGCGAATCGCCTCGCAGGCGACGGTGGCGATCCAGGGCTTCGGGCTGACCGCGCACGACGTGATCTCCGAGCTGACGGTGGGGCGCGGCGGGCGCTTCGTCGACGATGCGCAGGGCCTGCGCTACGTGCCGTCCGGGCGCGAGCCGAAGCTGCTGGTGTTCTCGCGCCAGTGCCTGCCGTTCGCGGCGCGCGGCGTGAACCAGAAGGGCTTGACCGGGCGGCACGCGGCGCGCTTCTTCACGCCGGCCGCGGTGCGTGCGCTGGCCGATGCGGCGGCGCTGTCGCGCGGCGACCGGCGCGTCGATTTCCGCGCCGAGGTGCTGCCGCTGATCGTCAAGGAGATGGCCTGGGCGTACCGGCTCGCCGCGACGGCGGCGGCCAGCGCGCAGGGGGATTCTGGCGGCGCTCTCGATCCTGAGCGTTTCGTGCCGAGCGCAAGCGAGCAACAGGCGATCGAGGCGATTCTCTGGCCGCTGAAGGGCCGCCGGTTTGCTTCGGAAGCCGAATTCCGCGCGTTCTTCGACGCGCAGTTCGACGACGATCTCGCGCAGGCCTTCCTCGGCAATCTGTCGAGCCCGCTGAAGGCCGCCACCGATGCGCTGCGCGATACGCGCGAGGCGTTGCGCGAGGCGATCGAATACGGCGCGGCGACGCCCGATTCGCATCGCTATTTCGTCGAGGAGTTCAACGCGATCACGAATCGCATCGCGTTCGGGCCGCCGAAGCAGCGCAACGTCGAGTTCCAGGCGCTGCGCCGGGCCGGCGTGCTGACGCTGGGCGGCGGGCCGGGCGCGCGCGTGACGGGCGACCCGGACGCGGCGCGGTTCCGCATCGACACGGCCTATCCCGAGGGCGACACGCACCGCTTCGCCGACGTGCTGGTGGCCGCGCGGCTCGACGCGTGGTCGCCGCTGACCGATGCCTCGCCGCTGACCGCCGCGCTGCTCGCGCGTGGCCTGATCCGGCCGTTCCGCAATGGCGACTACCACCCGGGCGGGCTCGACATCGACCGTCAACTGCGGCCGATCGGGCGCGACGGCACGGCGCAGCCGCGCATCTGGGCGATCGGCTATCCGGTCGAGGGCGCGCATTTCTACACGCATGCGCTGCCGAGGCCGCGTATTGCATCGCGCCAGACGGCGGATGCCGAGCGCGCCGTGTTGCAACTGTTCGAGGCGATCGAGCGGCATGGGGCGGCGCGGGCGTTGCCGGACGCGGCGGGCGCTGCGGCGCGCGCGGATAGCGTCGACAGCGTGGAGGCCACGGCATGAGCACGCTGGCCTGGTTGGATACGCGGGGCGATTTGCAGTTGGAAGCGCAGCCGGAAGTGCAGCCCGAAGCACGGCCGGAAGCGCAGCCGCAAACGCAACTTCGAGCGCAGTCGGAAGCGCAGATTCAAGCGCAGCCGCAAACGCAACTTCGAGCGCAGTCGGAGGCGCGGATTCAAGCGCAGCCGAAAACGCAACTTCGAGCGCAGTCGGAAGCGCAGCCCCAAGCGCACCCCCAAGCGCACCCCCAAGCGCACCCCCAAACGCAGCCCGAAGCCCTGAATCCGTCGGACGAGGTGGTCACGCCCGGCGGCCGGCTTGTGCCGTTCGGCGCCTATCTCAAGGCGGCGGCACAGCCTCGGCCCGGGGCTGCGCACTGGCCGTCGGGGGCGCTCGATGAGGCGCGCAGCCGCTTCGTGCACGGTGAGCGCGGCACGGCGGCGCTGGTGGCCGGCGAATCCGGCGCGGAGGTCGCGCCGGGCATCTCGCTGGCGATCCAGGTCGTCGAGCCGGGCGAGCCGACGCGTGCGCATCGCCATGCGTTCTGGCATCTGTACGTGGTGGTGGCCGGGACGGGCACGGCGTGGCTCGGCGAGGCCGGCGAGCGCGTCGATGGCGAAGGCGAAGGCGAAGGGGGCGACGTCGATGCACACGGCGCACGCAACCCGGCGGCAAGCCGCGAACGCGCCTATCCGCTCGCGGCCGGCGACGCGCTCTACGTGCCGCCGTGGGCCGCGCACCGCTTCGCGGCCACGCAGGCCGATCGTGCCGATCGTGCCGATCGTGCCGATCACGCCGATCACGCCGATCACGCCGACCACGCCGACCACGCCGACCACGCCGACCACGCCGACCACGCCGATCGAGCCGATCGAGCCGACCAAGCCGACCGCGCCGACCGCGCCGACCGCGCCGACCGCGCCGACCGCGCCGACCAAGCCGACCAAGCCGACCAAGCCGACCAAGCCGACCAAGCCGACCAAGCCGCCCCCCTCGTGCTCTACGCCGTGCAGAACCTCCCGCAACTGGCCGCGCTCGGCACGCTGGTGCGCGAGTCGGCGCACGGCGGCATCGAACACGTTTATCGCGCGCCGGCCGGCACGTTCCCTCCATCCCGTTCGTACTGATCCTCGAAGGAGCCTCCGTGAATTCGTCGGACACCCAGGGCCGGCTCGGCACCGCGGCGCTCTACGCGACCGTGTTCCTGCCGTTCGCTTTCGGCCATTACGTTTCGTTCGTGTTTCGCTCGATCAATGCGGTGCTCGCGCCGTATCTGGTCGAGGCGCTGCAACTGAGCGCCGCGCAGCTCGGGCTGCTGTCGAGCGCCTATTTCGTGTCGTTCGGGCTGGCGCAACTGCCGGTGGGCATGGCGCTCGACCGCTACGGCCCGCGCCGCGTGCAACTGACGCTGCTCGGCGCGGCCTCGGCAGGCTCGCTGCTGTTCGCGTTCGGCACCAGCTTCGGGCCGCTGTTCGCGGCGCGCGTGCTGACCGGCATCGGCCTGTCGGCCTGCTTCATGGGCTCGATCAAGGCGCTGTCGTATTGGGTCGAGCCGCGCCGGCTGCCGTCGATCCACGGCTATCTGCTGGCGGTGGGCGGGCTCGGCGCGATGTCGGCCACGCTGCCGGTGGAGCTGGCGTTGCAGCAGTTCGGCTGGCGCGCGGTTTTCGTCGCGCTGGCGGTGGTGACGCTGGCCCCGGCGCTGGCGATCCGCTTCCTGACGCCGCCCGATCCGCCCGCGCATCGCGTCGCGCGCTGGCCCACGCTCGGCTCGCTGCTGGAGGTGTATCGCGACCCGGCGTTTCGCCGCACCATCTCGCTGCTGCTGCCCGCGCACGCCGTGGCGTTCGGCCTGCAAGGGCTGTGGATGGGGCAGTGGCTGCAGGACGTCGGCGGGCTCGACACGCGCGAGGCGGCCGCGCTGCTGTTCGTCGGGATGGGCGCGATCGTGGCGGGCTCGCTGTCGATCGGGAACATCACCGAATGGGCGGGCCGCCGCTTCGGCGCGAAGCCGATCGACGTGGCCGGCGTGGGCGTGGGGCTGTTCCTGCTGGTGCAGGTGCTCGCGCTGCTGAACGTGGTGCCGTGGATTCCGGCCCTGAGCGTGGCCTTCACGCTGATCGGCACGATCGCCGGGCTGGAATACACGATCGTCGCGCAGAACGTCTCGCCCGCGCTGACGGGCCGCGCGGCCACCTGCCTGAATCTGTTGATCTTCTTCGGCGCGTTCCTGGTGCAGAGCGGCTTCGGCTTCATCGTCTCCGCGTGGACGCCCGACGCCGCCCATCACTATCCGGCCGCGGCCTATCAGACGGCGTTCGCCGTGGTCGTCGCGCTGCAATTGCCGGGCTTTCTCGCGTGGCTCGCGCGCACCGTGCGCCGCCGGTCGCAGCCCGATTTCCAGCCCGATGCGCGGCACGACTCGAAGCCTGACTTGCGGCACGACTCGCAGCACGACTCGCGTCCCAACTCGCGTCCCAACTCGCGGCCCGGCTCACAGCCCGATTTGCAGCCCGATTTGCATCACGACTCGCAGCACGACTCGCGTCCCGGCTCACAGGCCGATTCGCAGCCCGATTCGCAGCCCGACCCACACCCAGGCTCACAACCCAATTCGCGGCGCGATGCCCAGCACCCCGACCCGCAGCAGGAGGCCGCATGACCACGCTGCATGGTTTCTACCGCTCGTCCGCGTCGTTCCGCGTGCGCATCGCGCTGAACCTGAAGGGCATCGTGTACGACACGGTGTCCTACGACATCGCGCAACTTGCGCACCGCGATCCCGCCTATCTGGCGCTGAACCCGCAAGGGCTGTTGCCGACGCTCGCGATCGACGGGCTGCGGCTCACGCAATCGCTCGCGATCGTCGATTACCTGGAGACGACGCGGCCCGCGCCGCCGCTGTATCCGGCCGATCCGGCCGGGCGCGCGCGGGTGGCGAGCCTGGCGGCGGCGGTCGGCTCCGACATCCATCCGCTCGGCGCGGCGCGCGCGGTGCGCTACCTGCGCGAGACGGCCGGGCTCGACGCCGCGCAGGCCGGCGCCTGGCAGCGCCACTGGATCGAAACCGGTTTCGCCGCCCTGGAGGCGCGGCTGCAGGACGGCGCGAGCGGCCGCTACAGCCACGGCGACACGCCGGGCGTGGCGGACCTGTTCCTCGTGCCGCAGGCGTTCACGGCGCGGCGCGTGGGCGTGGAGGTGGACGCGTATCCGACGATCGCCGCAATCGTCGCAGCATGCCTGGAATTGCCGGCGTTCCGGCATGCGCATCCCGACAATCAGCCGGACAGCCAACAGGAACGGAGATCGACATGAGTCTGATACAGCTTGCCCTCGACAACCCACGTTACGCGGTGATGTTCACCGGCCTGCCGCTGCTGATCGCGGCCGAGGCGGCCGTGCCCCTGCTCGAAGGCGAGGGGCGCTGGCGGCACACGGCGAAGAACCTCGCGATCGGCGTGATCTACGTGGCCACCACGGCCGTGCTCGGGCTCGGCATCGTGTGGCTGCTGCACGCGACCGAGCGCCATCAGTGGGGGCTGTTCCCGCAACTGGGCCTGCCGCTGTGGCTGCAGGTGGTGCTCGGCGTGATCGCGCTCGACTTCGGCGACTACTGGCGGCATCGCGCCGATCACACGTTCCGGCTGCTGTGGCGCTTTCACCGGCTGCACCACAGCGATCCGCTGATGGAGGCGTCGACGACCATCCGCAACCATCCGGGCGCGGCGTTCCCGATCCTCGCGCCGCGCGCGATCCTGATCCCGCTGCTGGGCCTGCCGCCGCTCGCGTTGCTGATCCACGCGCCGCTCGCGCTGGCCGGCCAGCTCTATCACCACAGCAACCTGCGGCTGCCGGCGTGGCTCGAAAGCGTGCTCGGCAAGGTGATCGTCACGCCGAGCCATCACTTCGCGCACCACGCGAAGATCCGCAAGTATTCGGACAGCCAGTTCGGCGTGCTGCTGATCCTGTGGGACAAGCTGTTCGGCACGCTGGAGATCGCGCCCGAGCGCAAGACCACGCCGCTCGGCGTGCGCGGCTACGACGACGCGGCGAGCCAGACGCTCGGCGGGATGCTGCTGTCGATGTTCGAGCGCAAGCCGGCGGCAGTGGCGGCGGTGGCCGTGCCGGTCAACGCGGCGCTGGCGCCGGAGAGCGTGACGCGCGAGGCAGGCTGAAGCAAAGGGGACGGGGGAACCGGTTTGCAGCCTAGCGGCCACGGCCAGGCAAGCGTTGCAGGCAGGTTGAGGGACGAGGGGAGCCGGTCGGCAGCGGCGGCCACGGCCATGCAAGCGTTGCAGGCCGGCTGAAGGGCGGATGGAGCCGGTCGGCAGCGGCGGCCACGGCCAGGCAAGCGTTGCAGGCCGGCTGAAGGGCGGATGGAGCCGGCCGGCAGCGGCGGCCACGGCCAGGCAAGCGTTGCAAGCAGGCAAAAGCGCGAGGGGAGACAGGGGCGGCATGGCGGCGCCTTGTGTGATCAATGCAGTTCGACCGCGCTCGGGAAAGCCGACTGTGCTCTAAGCAACTGTGTTCTTTGCGGCGAATCATTTCGTTATATATTTCGGTGCATAACGATTTCGACCCCTCGCGTTTCGCCCCATGCTTCTCCGCCGCCCCCGTTTCAGGGCGCTCGCGCTGGCTGCCGCCGGCGTGGGCGCGTCATGTGTCGCGCACGCGCAAGATCCCGCTCCGGATCGCGACGTTGCGCTCGCGCCGGTCGCCGTCGGCGGCCTGATGCCGTATTCGCTGCCGTCGTACCAGGTCGAGCGAATCCGGGTCGGCCCGCTCGGCGAGAAGGCGCTGCTCGACACGCCGTATTCGATCAGCGTGGTGCCCGCCGCGCTGGCCGCCAATCAGCAGCTCGAAAGCGTGCGCGAGGCGTTCCGCTTCGTGCCGTCGGTGCAGGGCGAGAACATTCGCCCGCAAACGCGCGGCCTGCAGGCCGGCGTGGTGCAGAACACGCGCGTGGACGGCCTGAACGTGGCCGCCACCACCGATTACCCGATCGAGGAATTCGAGCGCGTGGAGGTGCTCGGCGGCCTGTCGGGCGCGCTGTACGGCCCGGCCAACCCGGCCGGCACGTTCAACTTCGTGTTCAAGCGCCCGACCGCCACGCCGTTGCGCGAATTCACGGTGGGTTATGTCTCGCGTCAATCGCTGCTCGAACACCTCGATCTCGGCGGCCATTTCGGCAACGACGATGCATTCGGCTACCGCCTCAACCTGCTGAACCAGAACGGCGAGAGCTACACGCCCGGCAGCCGGCTGCGGCGCGAGCTGGCCAGCCTCGCGTTCGACGTGCGTTTCAGCCGCGACACGCGCCTCGAAACCAACGCCAGCACCTATCGCTATCTCGACACCGGTTTTCCAGGCACCTTCGCGCTGGCGCGCAACGTGCCGTTCCCGGCATCGCTCGATCCCACGCGCGCGGGCTACGGCCAGACCTGGGCCGGCGACGACAACACCACCAACATCCTGAGCGCCACGCTCAAGCACGACTTCAGCGACGACTGGCACCTGACGGCCGGCCTGCTGCGCGAGACCAGCGACCGCGCCTCCACGGTGCCCACCAACACGCTGACCAACCGGTCGGGCGCGTACACCACCACCGCGGCCACCACCACGTTCAGCCTCGACACGATCGTCAGCAACAACCTCGCGCTGAACGGCCGCACCTGGCTGGCGGGCATGTCGCACGACCTGGTGCTGTCGAACACGGGGTTCTTCTGGAATCGCTACACGCCGTTCCAGACCGGCGCGATCACGCTCGGCACCGGCAACCTCGGCAACCCGTCGAGCTTCGCCGAGCCGGCGCTGCCCGATTTCTCCGATCGCTTCCGCGCGGTGCGCACGATCCAGCAATCGTTGACGCTCGGCGACACGATCGGCTTCAACCGGCAATGGTCGGCGCTGCTGGCCGCGAGCCAGAGCTGGATCAGCGTGCGCAACTTCAACCGTCAGGGCGGCGTCACGAGCCGCTACGACGCGAACGGCATCAGCCCCACCGCGAGCCTGATGTTCAAGCCGCAGCCGAACATGACGGCCTACGTGACGTACGCGGACAGCCTCCAGCAAGGCGACAGCGCGCCCAGCGGCGCGGCCAACGCCGGCCAGAGCCTCGCGCCGTACCGCAGCCGCGAATGGGAGCTGGGCTACAAGCTCGAAGTGGCGGCGATGAACCTCGGCGCGGCGCTGTACCGGATTCAGCGGCCGTATGCGTTCGTCGGCGCGGACAACGTGTTCGCCAACGGCGGCCGGCAGGTCAACCGTGGCCTCGAACTGACCGCGAACGGCGCGGTCAGCCGCGACCTGTACGTGTACGCGGGGCTGTCGCTGCTCGATCCGCGCCTGTTCGACACCGGCTCGGCGGCCACCAGCGATCAGCAGATCCTCGGGCTGTCGCGCGTGGTGTTCAACGCGCTGCTCGACTACAGCGTGCCGGTGGTGCCGGGCCTGGCGTTCACGCTGAACGTCAATCACGCGAGCCGGCGGCCGGGCAACTACACGAATACCGATTTCGTCGACGGCTACACCTTGCTCGATCTCGGCGCGCGCTACCGCACGCGCATCGCGGGCAAGAACGTGGTGTTTCGCGTGGCGGTCGACAACCTGACCAACCGGCAATACTGGGCGAACATCGCCCCGACCGGCCAGAACGGCTTCAACAGCACCGACAACGGCACCGGCACGCTCGGCGCGCCGCGCACCGTGCGCGCTTCCATCCAGATCGACTTATGACCTTCATGCGTTCCTTCCGCTCGCGCTCCCTCATCGCGGCGTTCGCGGCTCCGCTGGCCTTCACGATGGGCGCCGCGCACGGCGCGGAGCCGCTCGTCGTGTACGCGGCCGGCAGCACCGGCGGCGCGCTGGCGACGCTCGCGCACGATTACGGCGCGGCCACCGGCCAGCCCGTCAAGCTGGTGCTCGGGCCGGCCGGCCTGCTGCTGGAGCGCATCGAACGCGGCGAGCATGCGGACCTGTTCATCTCGGCGAATCTGGCCCACCCGCAACGGCTGACCGACGAGGGCAAGGCCGGCGCGACGGTGGTGTTCGCGCGCAACCGCGTGTGCGTGACGGCGCGGCCCGACGTGGGCCTGAGCACGGCGAACCTGCTCGACACGCTGTTGAACCCGGCCGTGAAGATCGGCACCTCCACGCCGCATGCGGACCCGGGCGGCGACTATGCCTGGCAATTGTTCGAGAAGGCCGGCACGGTGCGCCCGGGCGCCACGGCGGTGCTGGAGGCGAAGGCGCGGCAACTGGTGGGCGGGCGCACCGCGCCCGACGTGCCGGCCGGGCGCAATCCGGTCAAATACTTCATGCAGACGCATCGCGTGGACGTGTTCGTCGGCTATTGCAGCTCGCACGACACCAAGCCGGACCCGGCGCTCGACCAGGTGGAACTGCCGCCCGAACTGGCGATCCAGGCCGATTACGGCATGACGGTGCTGGCCGGCCGCCACGACGATGCGGCTTACCGCTTCGCGATGTATCTGCTGAGTCCGGCCGCGCAGGCCGTGCTGCCGCGTTATGGTTTCGGCGCGGTGGGGTTGGCCTCGCCGCAGCCGTGAACCTCGTCTGGCGGCATCCGAATCGATTCATCGGGGATTACGTTTTATCTTGAATAAAACGAACGCGCGACTTCGAGGTGCGGATCGCGCGGCGTTGGCGTGGGCGGCGCGCCACCGCCTCGCCGCCTCGCTCCATCAGGCTGCCGTGGCCACCGCCGCCGGCCCGGTGCGGAACGCGCTGACCAGCGTGCGCAGCGCGGCGCG
Organism: Burkholderia sp. 3C; assembly: GCF_054589155.1. Classification (NCBI taxonomy): domain Bacteria; kingdom Pseudomonadati; phylum Pseudomonadota; class Betaproteobacteria; order Burkholderiales; family Burkholderiaceae; genus Burkholderia; species Burkholderia sp. 3C. The sequence goes on along the minus strand of NZ_BAAILN010000155.1, from coordinate 263,302 downwards.
CACCTGGCTGTCGGTGGTGGCCGAGTAGAGCACCACGTCGCGCGCCGGCAGCGCGGGCAGGCCGAGGCGCGGCCCGACGTCCTCGGTGCCGAGCGGCGCGACCCGGCGCGCGAGCGGGGCCACGGCCAGGCCCGCCTGCGCGGCGGCGGCCAGCGCGGGAATGCCACCGCCGACGAACACCTCCACCCACGGCACGCCCGCCGCCTGCAGCGCGCCGATCGCCATCGCGCGCACCCGGCACGGCGCGGCCTGGGTCGCCAGCCGCAGCGGCTCGCCGTCGTGCCGCACCCAGTCGGGCGCGGCCATCCAGCCGAACGGCTCGGCCTGCAGCGTGTCGCCGTCGCGGCGGCTGTCGTCGTGGCGCAGCACCAGCGCGGCGTCGAGCGCGCCGCCGTCGAAATCGGCTTCCACGTCGCGCGAGCTGGCCACCCGCATTTCCACCAGCAGCCCCGGATCGGCGCGATGCACATGCCGCAGCACCAGCGGCAAGTCCGGCCCGACGATGTGATGGCTGATGCCCACCTTCAGCGTGGTGCGTTCGCGCGCGAGCACGCCGAGCGCCTCGTCATGCGCGGCCAGCAGCGCGCGCGCCGAGCGCAGGAACACCTCGCCCTTCGGCGAGAGCCGCACCATGCGCGGCGTGCGCTCCACGAGGCGATGGCCGAGCCGTTCCTCCAGGCGCTTGAGCTTGAGACTGACCGCCGATTGGGTGCTGTCGAGCGCGTCGGCCGCGCGCGTGAAGCTGCGCAGGTCGGCCACCAGCACGAAGGCCTGAACCGCTTCGAGATCGAGTGTTTTCATCGGGAACCATTCGTTTTTGTCATCGTTGAAATATGGCGCGGCCCGTTTCCCGCCACCGGTCGGTGTGACACGCTATCGTCATCCGGCCGGCCTCGCAAGCGGCCGCCCCCCCATCTCACGAATCAGGAGCGGCGATGCCTTATCCGACCGACTCGGCCGATCCGGCCGCCCCGACCGCCTCGGCCCGCGCGCTGCCCGAGACGGCCGACGCGCGCGCGCTCGCCTGGCAGACGCTCGGCGCGCATCTGACCGGCCTGCTGCTCGGCGTGGCGATCCTGGCCGCCGCTACGGTGGGGGTGTGCGGGCTGTTGCGCCTCTTGTGAAGTTGAACGTGTTCCAGGCACGCGGTGGCGTGCCGCGCCGGCCCGAACGGTAACGGAGCCGGCGTGCCGCCGCGCCGGAAGAGATCGATCGCCCGACGCGCGGATGCTGCTATCGCGGCGGTTTCTCCAGTTCCGCGCGCGTTGGTCGTGTCGCGGCCTTGCCTCAGGCCGACGGCACGAAATCGGGCGGCGCGACGAAGCCGCCGTAGCGCGCCTCGTAGGCGCGTGCGAACGCGATGGTGGTGCGGTCCTCCAGATACGCGCCCACCACCTGCGCGCCGATCGGCAGCCCGTCGGCGTCGAGCCCCACCGGGAAGCTGGTGGCGGGCAGCCCCGGCAACACCGGCAGCCCCGCCCAGTAGAACAGCTCGAAGAACGGCACCTCGCGCACGCCGTCGGCATAGGCGACCGGATAGGTGCGCTCGTCCTTCGGCTCGTTGCGGTTGTGATGGAACGCGGGCGTGGGCGCGACGGGCGTCAGCACCACGTCGTAATCGCGGAACAGCCGCTCCCAGTGATGGCGCAGCGCGTGGCGGCGCTCGTCGGCGCGAATCCAGTCGCGATGCGCGAGCGTGGGCGCGCGCAGCCGCGCGGCGTCGGCGCTGGTGTCGTCGGGCGCGAGCCGGGCGAGCCGCGCCTGCTGGCCCGCGCTCAACGGCGGCGGCTCGGCCAGCGAGGCCCCCGACAAGGTACGGAACAGCGGATGCGAGGCGGCCAGATCGGGCAGCGCGCCTTCGGGCAGATCGGTGGCGAACGTCACCGCCGTGCCGCGCTCGCGCAAGCGCGCCAGCACGCGTGCGATCACCTCGCGCTCCGACAGGCTCGGCTCGACGCCGGGCCACGCATCGAGCACCAGCACGCGGAACGCGTCGAGCCGGGCGGCGCGCGCGGGCGGCAGCGTCAGGCGCCAGCCCTTGGCGGCCAGCGGCTCGCGGTTGACGAGCACGTCGAGCGCCAGTTCGAGATCGCCGGCGCTGCGCGCCAGCGGCCCGGCCACCGACAGGTCGCGGTCGACGATGCGCCCGGTCGGCACGCCGGTGCCGTGCATCGAGACGATGCCGTAGCTCGGCTTGTGGCCGAAGATGCCGGTGAAATGCGCAGGAATCCGGATCGATCCGCCGATATCGGAGCCGATCTCCAGCGCCACGTAACCGGCCGCCACGGCCGCGGCCGAGCCGCCCGAGGAGCCGCCCGGCGTGCGCGCCAGATCCCACGGGTTGCCGGTCAGGCCGTACACGGCGTTGTAGCTCTGCAGATCGGAATTGTTGAGCGGCACGTTCGACTTGCCGATCACGATCGCGCCGGCCTCGCGCAGCGCGGCCACGGCGTGCGAATCGCGCTCGACGCGGTTCGCCGCGTAGGCCGGCGCGCCCATGCTGGTGACCAGCCCGGCCACGTCGAACGATTCCTTGACGGTGATCGGCACGCCGAGCAGCGGGCGGCGTTCGCCGCGCGCGAGCGCCGCGTCGGCGGCGCGGGCCTCGCGGCGGGCGCGCACGTCGTCGCGGATCGCGATCGCGTTGAGCGCGCCGTCGTGGCGGTCGATGCGCGCCAGCGCCTGTTCGAGCAGCGCCACGGCGCTGACGCGCCCCTCGGCCAGCGCGCGCGCCTGCTCGGCCGCGCTGGCGAAGATCAGCGCGGCAGCGGTGGTGTCGGCGGTGATGTCGGTTCCGCTTGCCGCCGTTTCGGAGGCGGCGACAGCGGGAAGGTCGGTGATCTCGGTGCTCATCTCGGTTCCTCGGGAATGCGAAGCGTGGCCGCTCAGGCCGGCGCGAGCCAGGTGTCGGAAAAATCGCCGGCGGTCAGGTCGATGCTGTTGTTGAGGTTGCGCACGCGCTTGTGATGGATCTGGATCGAAGGAATGCTGACGATCGGATACACCGGCAGGTCGCGCCCGACGATCCGTTGCGCTTCCTTGAAGAGGCCGGCGCGGCGGCCCTCGTCGGTTTCGGTGGCGGCCGAGGTGAACAGGCGGTCCACGTCCGGGTTCTGGTAATGCGCGGCGTTGATCCACACCAGCGGATGCCGCACGCCGTCGCCCCAATAGAAGCGCTGCACGCCCACGCTCGGGTCGTACAGGCGGCCCAGGCCGTTCAGGTTGATGTCGAATTCGCGCGCGGTGTACACGCGCTTCAGGAACGTCGGCAGGTCGCCGTCGAGCACCGTCACCTTGATGCCGATCTTGGCCAGCGCGCCGCGCGTGTAGAGCGCGGTGGTGCGCATGTCGTTGCCGGTCAGGTAGGTCAGGCGCAGCGCGAAGCGCGTGCCGTCCGCGCCGCGCGGGTAGCCGGCCGCGTCGAGCGCGGCGTTGGCGGCGGCCGGATCGAACGGGTAGCGGAACGTGCTGTCGTCGTAATAGGCCTGCAGCACGCGCGGCACCGGCGAATCGATCAGCGCGGCGTGGCGGTAATAGACGTTGTCGCGGATGAAGTTGCGGTCCAGCGCCTGCGCGATCGCGTGGCGCACCTCGGGCTTGGCCAGCGCCGGATGCTCGGTGTTGAACTCGAAGAACTGGCCGTTGTTGAGGTAGGCGTCGTAGGTGTTGTCGACATGCAGCACGGGGTTCTTCGCGAGCCGTTCGATATCGGCCAGCGGCACGTTGTTGGCCACCTCAGCGTCGCCCGCTTCGAGCGCGGCCGACAGCGCGGCCGGGCTGCCGGCCACCTTGAACACCACGCGGTCGAGCAGCGGCGCGCCGGGCCGCCAGTAGTCGGGGTTGCGGCGCAGGCTGACATAGCTGCCGCGCACCCATTTCTCGAAGATGAACGGGCCGGTGCCGACCGGCGCGGAGGCATTCGGGCTGGTGAGCGGATCGCCGTCGCCGTAGCGGTGGCTCGGCACGATCGGCAGCTCGGCCGACGAGAATGCCTTGATCAGATACGGCGCGGGGCGGCTCAGGACGATCACGGCGGTCAGCGCGTCGGGCGTGTCGATGCGCTCGACGTTGGCCAGGCTGATGCGCCCGCGCGGCCCCGACTTTTGTTGCGCGAGCAACGAGAACTTGACGTCGGCCGACGTGAACGGCTTGCCGTCGTGCCATTTGACGTTGGGGCGCAGCTTGAACGTGTAGCGCAGGCCGTCGGTGCTGATCGACCAGGCGGTGGCCAGCAGCGGTTGCGGCTCGAAATGCGTGTCGTAGCGCAGCAGGCCTTCGGTCACCTTCGCGCTGAGGTTGCGGTTGCGCGTGTTGGTGTCGAGGAACGACACGGCCTGCGTGATGTCCTCCGGCACGATGTAGGTCAGCGTGCCGCCGCGCACCGGAGCGCCGGCGTCGGCCGCGCCGGGGGCAGGCGCGGCGTGCGCGTGCTCGGGCGCGAGGCCGGCGGCCAGCGTGCCGGCCCCGGAGAGCAGGGCGAGCGAGGAGGTCAGGAAATGTCGTCGGTCGAAAGTCATCGGTCGGTTCGCAGCGTGGGTCGTGATGAGGTGGGTTCGGGGCGCGCCGGTCAGCGTTGCAGCCACGCGGCGGCGAAATTGCCGGCGGTGCCGTCCGGCGACACGGTGTGGTCGTGCACGGCGGGGTTGTAGACGGTCACGTATTGCGGCGAGAGCAGCGTCAGGTCGGGCAGGTCGCGTTCGACGATGCGCTGGATCTCGATGAACGCCTGCTTGCGGCGCGCCTCGTCGGTTTCGACGGCGGCCTGCGCGAACAGCCGGTCCACCTCGGGGTTGTGATAGTGCGAGCCGTTGGTGAACGGCACGCCGGGGCGGAAGTTATCGCTGGTATAAAGGCGCGCCACGCCCACCGACGGATCGAACAGGTTGCTCATGCCGTGCACGCTCAGGTCGAACGTGCGATCGGTGTAGATCCGCTTCAGGTAGGCCGACAGATCCTGGTTGCGCACCGTCAGCGCGATGCCGAGGCGCGCCAGTTGCGATCGCAGGTAGGCGCCGATGCGTGCGTAGGCGTCGTTGCCGGGGAACGGGTCGATGGCGAGCGCGAAGCGCGTGCCGTCCGCTCCGCGCGGGAAGCCGGCCGCGTCGAGCAGCGCGTTGGCGCGCGCCAGGTCGTACGGGTAGGGGCTGGGCGACGGGTCCGCATACGGCCCGCCGATGATCGGCGAGGCCAGCGCGCGCGCATAGCCGTCGTAGATCACGCGCCGGATCACCTCGCGATCGACCGCCGAGGCGATCGCCTGTCTCACTTCGGGATGCTTGAGGTAGGGATTGTCGAGATTGAACTCCACCCGCACCACGCCGCTTTCGAAGCCATAGCCACGGGTTTCGAGCGCGAGCTTCGGGTTGCCGGCCAGGCGGTTCAGCTCGGCCAGCGGCACCGGCGTTTCGCCGCCGATATCGACCGAGCCGTCCTCCAGCGCGATCGCGCGCGATTGCGCGTCGGGAATCACGCGCACGATCAGGCGGTCGAGATACGGCTTGCCCTTGTCCCAGTAATCGTCGTTGCGGGCGAACTCGATGTAGTTGCCGCGCACCCATTTGACGAAGCGGAACGGGCCGGTGCCGATCGGCGCATTGTTGGCGGCCGCGTGCAGCGGGTCGGCGCCGTCGTACACGTGCTTCGGCACGATCGGCGTCTCGGACGCCGAGAACGCGTGGATCAAATACGGCGCGGGTTTCGACAGATGCAGCACCACCGTGTACGGATCGGGCGTGTCGATCGCGGCGACGTTGGCGAAGGTGGAACGCGCGCGCGGATGCAGCGCGCGCAGCGTGGCGAGCGACCAGCCCACGTCGGCCGAGGTGAACGGCTGGCCGTCGTGCCAGCGCACGCCGTGGCGCAGGCTGAACGTGTAGGTCAGGCCGTCGCGGGCGACTTCCCAATGCGTGGCGAGCGCGGCGCGCGGCGTGAGATCGAGATCGTAGTCGAGCAGCCCCTCGGTCACCTTCGGGCTGACCTGCATGACGTTGGTGGAGGTGGTGGCGAGGTTGACGAGCGTGGTCGGCTCGGGCGTCACCACCATCGTCAGCGTGCCGCCTCGGTGGCTGTCGAACGCGCCGGCCGCCACCGGTTCGAGCGCGGCGCAGGCGGCGGCCAGCGCCAGCACGCCGAGATAGCGCGCGTCGAACCGCGGCACGAGGCGACGCGCGGCGCGGGCGATCCGCAGGGACAGATGCGGGACGATCATGAGGAATCCGTAGCGATGAGAAGGGGGGCGTCGGGCCGCGCGTGGGTGTTCAGTGGCGCAGGCCGGCCGCGCGCAGGCGCGGCACGACTTGCGTGCCGAATTGTTCGAGATCGGGCGCGAAGTCGTAGAAGCTCAGTTGCACGCCGTCCACGCCGGCGCGATGCAGCCGCACGATCGCGTCGGTCACCTCGTCGGTCGAGCCGACGATCGTCACGTTGCCGCCCACCGCGCGGCGCGCGAGGTCGCCGCGCCCGGCCTGGTTGCGCCAGGCGTGGGCGTCGCTGTGGTAGCCGTCGAAGCTGCCCTGGGTTGCGTGCGCAACGATCGCGTCGCGGTACTCGCGCGCCTCGGCGGCCGTGTCGCGGCAGATCACCATCGGATTGAGCAGCGTGCGCACCGTGCGGCCGTGCTGGCGGCCCGCCTGCTTGACGCGCGCGGTGTGCGCGGGCAGCGTGGCGATCGCCGTCTCGATCTCGGAACCGGCCGGGCTGGTGATGAAGATGTAGTCGGAATAGCGCGCGGCGAACGCGATGCCCGCATCCGAGCCGGTGGCGTTCACCAGCAGCGGGCGGCCGTGGCGCGGCTTGGGTGTGACGAACGCCTCGCCGAGCCGCCAGGTCGACAGCTCCGGCGTGTACGAGAAGTTCTCGTCCTGCGCCCACAGTTGCTGCACGGCGTCGAGGAACTCGGCGGCCATCGCGTAGCGATGGTCGTGCTCGATGCGCGGCCAGCCGAACATCTCGTGCTCCACCGCGCGGTGGCCGGTGACCACGTTGATGCCCCAGCGTCCGCCCGAGATATGGTCGAGCGTGGCGTTGAACTTGGCGAAGTGCAGCGGATGCCACGGGCCGTACAGCACATGGCTGGTGGCCACCAGGACGATGCGCTCGGTGATCGCCGTCATCGCGGCCAGCGACATGAACGAATCGAGCGCGTCGCCGGTGAACACGCCGCCATAGCCGCCTTTCGGCAGCCATTGCGACAGCGCGAACGCCAGATCGAAGCCGAACGCCTCGGCGCGCTGCACCAGCGCGGCGTTGTAGTCGAAGCTCCAATCGGTGCTGCGCGGCAGCGTGGACGCGCTCCAGCCGCCGGCCTGGATCGGCACGAACAGCCCCAGCGCCAGCGGCTGCGTCAGCACGCGCGCCACCGGGCTGGCCGGATCGTCCACCGGCGAGCGCACCGGCACGAACGGCGTGGCGGCGTAGGGGCGGGTGGTGGTGGCGGTGGGCGGGGCGGCGATCATTGCAGTCGGCGTTCTTGATTATTTCGAGATGCAAAGTAAATCACGCCCCCGTCTCGCTTCGCAAAGAACGAAAACTGCTAAGGGTTGGCGATTTTTCGGCGTTGATGGGCGGGCGGATCGCGCGGTGATATGCGAAACCCATCATTGCGATTCGATTCGCGCATGCTCGATTTTTCGCGATTCCTAATCGGCTTTTGTTGGTTGTCGCGCGGCCGGTTCGACCGTATATCTGTGCGCCCCTTTACCGATATCGAAGCGGAGACGATCTTGAGCATTCGCCCCATCCAGCGCGCCACGCTGCACACCTGGCTGACCCAGTCGGGCCTCGGCCCGGCCGATCACGAACTCGCCGTGCTCGACGTGCGCGATGCCGCCGCGTTCGGCAACGGCGCACCGCTTTACGCGACCAACCTGCCGCTCGCACGGCTGGCCGACGAGGTGGCCAACTACGTGCCGCGCCGCTCGGTGCGCGTGGTGCTGGTGGACGGCGGTGACAGCGCGAGCGGCACGAACGGCACGAACGGCACGAACGGCGGCCACGGCGAGGCCGCGCAGGCGGCCGAGCGGCTCGCCGCGCTCGGCTACACCGACCTGTACGTGCTGGCGGGCGGCACGCGGGCCTGGGCTGCGGGCGATGCGCTCGGCCAGCCGACGTTCGACATCCCCGGCAACATCTTCGCGGGCAGCATTCGCGACCTGCGCGCCACGCCGTCGATCGACGCCGCGCAACTGCACGCGCTGCGCGAGGCGGGCGGCAACGTGGTGGTGATCGACACGCGCACGCCGGCCGAATTCGCCGATGCCCACGTGCCGGGTGCGCTCAACGCACCGGGCGAGGAAATCCTGCAGCGCTTCCGCGATGCGGTGCCCGACCCGGATGCGTTCGTGGTGGTGTCGTGCGCCGGCTTGCCGCGCGCGATCATCGGCGCGCAAACCTTGATCGACGCGGGCGTGCCGAACCGCGTCGCGCTGCTGGAGGACGGCACGGTCGGCTGGACGCGCGCATCGTTCACCCTGGAGCAGGGCGCGGATGCGAGCCGCGGTCGCGCCAGCGAGGAAGCGGTTGCGTACGCAACGGATCGTGTCGCGCAACTGGGCGAGCGCATACCGGTGGCCGAGATCGATGCGGCCGGGCTGGCGGCGTGGCGCGCCGAAGCCGGGCGCACCACCTACCTGCTCGACGTGCGCTCGCGCGACGAATACGACGCGGGCCATGCACCCGATGCGATCTCCGCGCCGGGCGGCCAATTGCTCGGCATTACGTATCGCACGCTGGCCACGCGCGGTGCGCGCGTGGTGCTGACCGACGACGACGGCACGCGCGCCCGCACCACTGCATATTGGTTGCGGCAGCGCGGTTGGGAGGTGGCGGTGCTGGCCGCGCACGATCGCGAATCGTCATCGCAGAAATATGCAAGCGTGAATTGAGCCGCCTGCGCTCGCTTGCTACCGTGACCGTTCGACCTCCGCCGAAGAAAGGAACCGGATCATGCTGATCAAGCAATACGAGCACCGCCTGCCGTTCGACTATGACATCGACCAGATCCGCGCGCGCGGCCGCGTGCGCGGCGCGGCCTGGGACGATGCGCAGGGGCTGGCGTTCAAGGCGTTCGCGCTGCGCGAGCGCGGCGTGCACGGCGCGCCGCATCATGCATACACGTCGATCTACCTGTGGCTCAGTGAAAATGCGGCGGCCGATTTCGTGACCGGGCCGCGTTTCCGGCCCGTGCTCGAATCGTTCGGGCGGCCCGAGATCCGCACTTGGCTGCCGATCGCCGTACAGGTGAACGACGCGTCGCGCGCGGCGCTGTCGATCTACAAACACGAGTTCGAACTCGACGAGGAGACCGACCTGATCGGCCTGCGGCGCGCCGAAACGGCCCGCGCCGAGGCGGCCGTCACGCGCAAGGACACCATCGCGGCGATCGTCGGCCTCGACGTGAGCGCGTGGAAGCTGTTGCGTCTGGAGATCAGCGCCGCGCCGCTGCGCACGCCGGAGGCGGGCATCGGCTACGAGATCGCGTATCTGGCCGCGCCGGGGTGGCGTGGCGTGGCGGGGGCCGCCGAATCGGCTTCCGAATCGGCTTCCAACCCGGCTTCCGAATCGGCTTCCAAACCGGCCGCCGACAAGGCGCTTCGCACAGCCTAGCTAGGCCGTGGCCGGCGCCGCCAGGGCCGGCTTGAACTGCGGCCGGTGATCGACGATATAGCGGCCCGGCGGCACGCCGAACGCCTTCTTGAACATGATGATGAAGGCGGTGGTGGATTCGTAGCCGAGCGTCAGCGCCACGCGCTGCACGCTGATGCCCGCCGACAGGTCGCGCAACGCGACGATCAATTGCAATTGCTGCCGCCACCGGCCGAAGCTCAGGCCGGTTTCCTTCATGACGAGCCGGTCGAACGTGCGCTCGCTCATGGCCACCTCGCGCGCCCAATCGGCGCGCGAGCGGCGATCCCCCGGCTGGTCGATCAACGCGTTGCACACCGGGCGCAGCTTCGGGTGCACCGTCAGCGGCAGCGAAAGCTGCTCGACGCTCGCACGTGAAAGCTGGCCGAGCAGCACCGCGCAGAACTGCGCGTAGGCTTCGTCGTCGGGAAACCGGTCGCCCTGATCGGCCAGGTGGATCACCATCTCGCGCACCAGCGGCGTGATCGACAATATGCAGGAATGCGAAGGGAGCGACATCGCATCCTGGTCGACAAACAGGAAGATGATCTGCGCGTCGAGGCTGGCCTTGTTGCTGTGCGGCAGGTTGCCCGGAATCCACACGCCCGATTCGGGCAACACCATCAGCAACGCATCGGCCACGCGGCACGTCACGCTGCCGCGCAGCGAAATCACCAGTTGCGCCTTGCGGTGCTGGTGCACGGGTTGTTCGTCTTCCACGGTGGACAGGTCGATGCGCAGCGCCATCGCCATGCCGGGCTCGACATCGGGGTCGAATTGCGAGTAGGAGCCGTGCAGGGTCTTCGTATAGGACATGGCGCGGCCGGTCGAAAAGCGGATCAATCACCGATTTATCCGCACGAAAACCCGGCTGTCAACGCGAAAAAAAATACCGGCGGCCCGTCGCGCGAAATGGCGGGTTATGAAGATCGATTGGCGGTTTGTTAAAACGACAGACGCAAATTGGCCCTCGATACTGGCTCCAACACATCACTCGGAGCGAGAAGGCCACCATGAACGCGCCAGCCGAAATCAAATATATCCCGATCACCGCCGCCGACGGATGCCAGGACCCGGTCCTGCTCAACGACTGGCACGTGGTGGGCTACGCCGACGACTTCCAGCCCGGCACGATCTACCCGACCCGCCTGCTGGAGCGCGACCTGATCGTGTGGCGCAGCGAATCGGGCGAGATCCACGTGTGGGAAGACCTGTGCATCCATCGCGGTGCGCGGCTCTCGAAGGGCTGGATCGCCAACGATCACGTGGTGTGCCCGTATCACGGCTGGGAATACGACTGCACCGGCAAGTGCACCAGAATGCCGGCCGCGCCGGACGAGAAGCCGATGAAGAAGGCCGTGGCGTTCCCGTACGCGGCGCAGGAGCGCTTCGGTTTCGTGTGGGTGTGCCTGGGCGAGCCGCAGGCGGATATTCCCGATTTCCCCGACTGGAACGATGTGTCATTCATGAAGGTGCACAGCGGCCCTTATGTGTACAACGCCAACGGCTACCGCGCGATCGAGAACTTCATCGACGCCTCGCATTTTCCGTTCGTGCACGCCGGCCTGAACGGCGTGAAGGACGACGCGGACCGCCTCGAACCATACACGGTGGAAGAAACGGGCGGCATCCTCAAATCGTCGGAAGTGCGCGTGTTCCAGCCGGTGGGCGACGCCACCGGCCGCCCGCTGATCGCGTTCTACACGTATCACACGTTTGCCCCGCTGGTGGCCTACTTCCGCAAGCGCACCCAGCAATCGGACGCGAGCGGCAAGCCGGTTACCGAGCACTCCGATCTGTTCGGCACGTTCTTCACGGTGCAGATGGTGGACGACAAGCACTGCATCGTGCGCGTGTGCGCGGCGCTCAACGTGCAGCCGTCGCCCGATCCGCAGGCGGTGCGCGAGCGCGCCGACGTGATCTTCAACCAGGACAAGGACATCGTCGAGACGCAGCGGCCCGAGCGGATTCCCACCGAGCTGCGCTACGAGCTGCATCACCGTACCGACCTGATGGGCCAGCGCTACCGCATGTGGCTGCGCAACAAGGGCATTTCGTATGGCGTCATCTGAAGCCTCCGGCGGCGAACTGGAACTGCGGCTCGGCGCGGTCGCCTACGGCGCGCAGGGCATCAACCTGTATCGCTTCGACGCGCCCGACGGCGCCGCGCTGCCGGCCTTCGAGCCGGGCGCGCACGTGGATGTGCAGGCCTGCGGCGAGCACCGCCGCCAGTATTCGCTGCTCTGGCCGCCGGCCGCGCCGGGCAGCTACACGATCGCGGTGCAGGTGGCCGAGGACGGCCGTGGCGGCTCGCGCGCGCTGCATTACGACAGCGTGGTCGGGCGGCATTACCGGCTGTCGTTGCCGCGCAATCACTTCGGCCTGGCCGCCGGGGCGCGCCGCTACGTGCTGTTCGCGGGCGGCATCGGCATCACGCCGATCGTGTCGATGTACCGGCGCCTGAGGCAGGACGGCGCGGCGGTGGAACTGCATTACTGGAGCGCGAGCCGTGCCCGCACGCTGTTTCTCGACGAATTGCGCGATGCGCCCGGCGTGCATCTGCATCACGCGGAAACGCGGCAGGATGGCCGCTCGCCGCGCATCGGCGACGTGATTCGCGACGTGCCGATCGATGCGCAACTGTATTGCTGCGGCCCCGAAACGATGCTGGCCGCGTTCGATGCGGCCTGCGAGAACCGGCCGGAAGGCATGGCGCACCGCGAGCGCTTCGGCGCCGATGCGGCGGCGCTGCTGCCGGCCGATACGTTCCAGGTGCGGCTCGTGCGCTCGGGAAAAACGCTGACGGTGGACGCCGGGCAGACGCTGCTGCAGGCCTGCCTCGAAGCGGGCGTGGACGCATCGTATTCGTGCGAGGAAGGCGTGTGCGGCGCGTGCGAGGTGAGCGTGCTGGCCGGCGAGATCGTGCATCGCGATTCGGTCCTGACGCCCGAACAGCGGCGTGCGAACCGCAGCATGATGATCTGCTGCTCGCGCGGCGAAGGAACGTCGCTGGTGCTGGATCTGTAGCGCCGCCGGGAACGGCACTCGAATACTGATCAAAACTCAAAGGAATCCTCATGAAAATCGGAATCGTAGGCGGTGGCATCGGCGGCGTGGCGCTTGCGCTGGCGCTCCAGAAGGCGGGCATCGAGGCGCATGTGTTCGAGCGCGCGCCGGCGTTTGGCGAGATCGGCGCGGGCGTGCAGATGACGCCGAACGCGGTCAAGGTGCTGCACGCACTGGGCCTGGCGGACAGCCTGGAGGCGGTGGGTTTCCTGCCCGAGGCGATGATGGGCCGCAACTGGGACAGCGCGCGCCAGTTGTTCCGCACGCCGCTCAAGGCGATCTGCCAACGGCTGTTCGGCGCGGATTTCTATCACGTGCATCGCGCCGATCTGCACGCGATCCTGTCGCGCGACATCAAGCCCGAGAACGTCACGTTCAACGCGCAGTGCGAGCGCGTCACGCTCGATGGCGAGCAGGCCACCGCGCATTTCGCCGACGGCAGCCGCTTCACGGCCGACCTGATCGTGGGCGCGGACGGCATTCACTCGGCGGTGCGCGCCTCGCTGTGGGGCGAAGCGCCGGCCAGCTTCACGGGCCACATGTGCTGGCGCGCGCTGGTGCCGGTGGAGTCGCACCCGCTGCCGTTCGTCAGCCCGGACGCGTCGTTCTGGATGGGGCCGAAGGCGCACGTGGTGACCTATTACGTGAAGGGCGGCAAGGCCGTCAACATCGTGGCCGTCAACGAGAGCGCCGACTGGGTGGCGGAATCGTGGACCGAGCCGAGCTCGCGCGAGGAACTGCTGGCCGCCTACGAAGGCTGGCACCCCGATCTGGTCGAGCTGTTCAAGCTGACCGACAGCAGCACCACGTTCAAGTGGGGGCTGTTCGATCGCGATCCGATGCCGCAATGGTCGAAGGGCGGCGCGACGCTGCTCGGCGACGCCGCGCACCCGATGCTGCCGTTCCTGTCGCAAGGCGCGGCGATGGCGATCGAGGATGCCTACGTGCTGGCGCAGGCGCTGACGCATTTCGAGCGGCTCGACGATGCGCTCGACGCCTACGAGCGCGAGCGCCGGCCGCGCACCGCGCGCGTGCAACTGGAGGCCCGCGAGCGCGGCCGCACCTATCACCTGGCCTCGCCAGAGGAGCAGGCGCGCCGCGACGAGGCGATGCGGCTGGAGCAGGAGAAGAACCCGAACGCGGTCGGCATCAAGGCCGAATGGGTCTACGAATACGACGCGGTGCGCTGTATCGAGCGCTTTCATCAGCCCGCGTGACGCGCATCGAACCATCGCTTGCCAGCCAACGGAATTGCCCATGCAGCCCATGACGAAGCCCTACCGGATCGGCCAGATCGTGCCGAGTTCGAACACCACGATGGAGACCGAGATTCCCGCGATGCTGACGGCGCGCGAGCGAATTCGCCCCGAACGCTTCACGTTCCATTCCAGCCGCATGCGCATGAAGCGCGTGGTCAAGGAGGAACTGGCCGCGATGGACGTGGAATCCGATCGCTGCGCGCTCGAACTGAGCGACGCGCGCGTGGACGTGCTCGGCTATGCCTGCCTGGTCGCGATCATGGCGATGGGGCACGGCTATCACCGCGTGTCGCAGGCGCGCCTGACGGCGCGCACGGCCGAGAACGACGCGCAGGCCCCGGTCATCACGAGCGCCGGCGCGCTGGTGGATGCGCTGGCCACGATCGGCGCGAAGAAGATCGTGGTGGTCGCGCCGTATCTCAAGCCGCTGACCGAACTGGTGGTGGACTACATCCGCGAGGAAGGCTACGAGGTGATCGACTACCGCGCGCTGGAGATTCCCGACAACCTCGACGTGGCGCGCCACGACCCGGAACGCCTGCCCGAGATCGTCAAGACGCTCCGTTATCAGGATGCCGATGCAATCGTGCTGTCGGCCTGCGTGCAGATGCCGTCGCTGCCGGTCGTCGCGAAGGTCGAGGCGATGACGGGCAAGCCCGTGATCACGGCGGCCGTGGCCACCACCTACGCGATGCTCAAGCAGCTTGGCCTCGAAGCCGTGGTGCCGGGCGCCGGTGCGCTGCTGTCCGGCGCTTATTGAACACGTACGGACTACGGAGCGTTCCATGCAGATTCCCACTACGCTGATCGGCGGCGGCCATGTGCACGCCAACGGCATTCGTCAGCATTACTTGCGATACGGCGGCGAGGCGCTGCGCGCCGCGCACGACCCGGTGGTGATCGTGCCGGGCATCACCAGCCCGGCCGCCACCTGGGATTTCGTTGGCGCGTGGTTCGGCCAGTGCTTCGACACCTATGTGCTCGACGTGCGCGGGCGTGGCCTGTCGTCGTCCGGCGACGCGCTCGACTACAGCCTCGACGCGCAGGCCGCCGACCTGGTGGCGTTCGCCGATGCCATTGGACTCGCGCGCTACAGCGTGGCCGGGCATTCGATGGGCGCGCGCATCGGCCTGCGTGCCGCGCGCGCCAAACCGGCCGGGCTGGCGCGGCTCGCGATGATCGATCCGCCCGTGTCCGGCCCGGGCCGCCGCGCCTATCCGGCGAAGCTGCCGTGGTACGTCGATTCGATGCGGCTCGCGCGCGCCGGCATGACGGGCGCGGCGATGCGCGAGTTCTGCCCGACCTGGACCGACGCGCAACTGCAATGCCGCGCCGAATGGCTGCACACCTGCGACGAGCGCGCCGTGCTGGCCAGCTTCGATGGCTTCCATACCGACGACGTGCACGCCGACATGCCGCAGGTGTCGATCCCGACGCTGCTGATCACGGCCGGGCGCGGCGACGTGGTGCGCGCCGAGGACGTGGACGAGATCGCCGCCGCGATGCCGCAACTGGTGCATCGCCGCGTGGCGAACGCCGGCCACATGATTCCCTGGGACGACGAAGCGGGCTTCTACGCTGCATTCGGCGCGTTTCTCGGCGCGGCGCTGCCGCCGCTCGATCCACTCGATCCGCTCAAGCAAGGGGAATGACATGCCGGTCAGCGATTACCAATTGATCGACGCGTGGAAAAAGGTGCTGCGCCTGTCGCGGCTCGAGCCGGGCCAGACCGTCACGATCCTGACCGGCGCGAGCACCCATCCGCAAACGCTGTCGGCCGCGCTGGTGGCGGTGCAGTTGATGGGCGCGATCGTCAACCGGCTCGACCTGCCGCCCGTCAACGGCGAGAAATCCCTGAGCCGCGACGCGCTGGCCTATCTCGGCACCACACCGCTCACCGGCAACCGCGCCGCGATCGCCGCGCTGAAGGCGAGCGACCTGGTGCTCGACCTGATGACGCTGCTGTTCTCGCCCGAACAGCTCGACATCCTGAAGTCCGGCACCAAGATCCTGCTGGCCGTGGAGCCGCCCGAGGTGCTGGTGCGGCTGCTGCCCACCGTGCAGGATCGCGAGCGCGTGCTGGCCGCGCAGGCGCGCATCGCCGGCGCACGGGTCATGCACGCCGCGTCGGCTGCCGGCACCGATCTGCATTGCCCCCTCGGCGAGTTCGAGCCGATCGCCGAATACGGCTTCGTGGATGCGCCGGGCCGCTGGGATCACTGGCCGAGCGGCTTCGCGCTGACGTTTCCGAACGAGCGCGGCGCGCACGGCCGGATCGTGATCGATCGCGGCGACATCCTCCTGCCGCAGAAGCGCTATGTGCAGGACCCGATCGAGCTGACCGTGGAAAACGGCTTCGCCACGCGCATCGAAGGCGGGGTGGACGCCGCGCTGCTGCGCGACTACATGGCCGCGTTCGACGATCCGGAGGCCTACGCGATTTCGCATATCGGCTGGGGGCTGCAAGCCCGCGCGCGCTGGTCCACGCTGGGCCTGTACGACCGCGAGGCCACCATCGGCATGGACGCGCGCGCCTACGAAGGCAATTTCCTGTTCTCGCTCGGGCCCAACAACGAGGCCGGCGGCGCGCGCACCACGGCGTGCCATATCGATGTGCCGCTGCGTCATTGCACGGTGTCGCTCGACGGCGAGCCCGTGGTGCGCGACGGCAAGACGCTCGACCGCTGACCCCGGGCCAACCTCTCAACGAACCGCATCCATCCCATGTCCAACGACCTCGACACCTATCGCCGCCAGGGCTTCGGCTCGACGCTCGAACCGGCCGCGCCGATCGCGCTGCTGCTGGTTGATTTCGTCAACGGCTTCGCCGATCCGGCGCGCTTCGGCGGCGGCAACATCCCGGCCGCGATCGACAACGCGGTGCCGCTGCTGGCCCACGCGCGTGCGCGCGGCTGGCCGGTGGCGCACTCGCGCATCGTGTATGCCGACGACGATTCGGATCACAACGTGTTTTCGATGAAGGTGCCCGGCATGGCCACGCTGAAGGAACACGACCATGCCAGTGCAATCGTCGATGCGCTTGCACCGCGCGAGGGCGAACTGGTGGTGCGCAAGACGGTGCCGTCGGCGTTCTTCGGCACCTCGCTGGCCGCGTGGCTCGCGCATCGCGGCGTGCGCACGCTGGTGGTGGGCGGCGCGGTGACCAGCGGCTGCGTGCGCGCCAGCGTGGTGGACGCCATGCAATACGGCTTTCGCCCGTTCGTGCTGGCCGATTGCGTGGGCGACCGCGCGCTCGGGCCGCACGAGGCGAACCTGTTCGACATGGGCCAGAAATACGCGAGCGTGATGTCGCGCGACGCGGCGCTCGCGCTGTTCGACGCGATGCCGGCAGGCTGATCGCGCGCCTCGAATTCGTGCAGAAAACTGGCATGGATCCTGCAATACCCCACATGCTCGACAACAAGAACAGACGGAAGGGGAGACACGCTGTCCGGTAGTGCGCGCCCGACCACGATGCGGTTTCGATCCGAAGCCGGCGCGTGTCGACGCTACGTCAAAATCATTCTGAAGAAAGGATTCGAGATGAGTTCCAGTGCGTTCAAGCTTCGCCCCCTCGCCGGTCTGCTCGGTGTGGTGTTGTCGGTGGCCGCCTTGCAGGTGCAGGCGCAAGACGTGATCGTCAAGGTCGGGGTGGCCGGGCCGATGACGGGCGGCAACGCCGCCTACGGCAAGGACATCGAGGCGGGTGTGAAGATGGCGGTGGCCGAGGCCAATGCGAAGCATCCTGTCATCAACGGCAATGCCGTGACGTTCCAGGTGGTGTCGGGCGACGACCAGGCCGACCCGCGCACCGGCGTGCAGGTCGCGCAGCAGCTGGTGGATGGCGGCGTGGCGTTCGTGGTGGGGCACTTCAACTCCGGCACCACGCTGCCGGCCTCGCAGGTGTACGCCAAGGCCGGCATTCCGATGCTGACGCCGGCCGCCACCAACCCGGCCATCGCGCAAGCCGGCTTGACCACCGTGTATCGCGTGATCGCCAACGACGCGCAGAACGCCGGCGCGGCCGGCACCTACGCGATGACCGTCACCAAGGCCAAGCGCATCGCCGTGCTGGACGACCGCACCGCGTTCGGCCAGGGCGAGGCCGAGGAGTTCGAGAAGGCCGTCAAGGCGGCGGGCGGCACGATCGTCGATCACCAGTTCACCAACGACAAGGCCGTCGATTTCAGCTCGCAACTCACGCACATCAAGAGCATGAACGCGGATCTGCTGTATTGCGGCGTGCTCGACGCGCAGGCCGCGATGATCGTCAAGCGCATGAAGCAGCTCGGCATGAAGACGCAGTTCGTGGGCGGCGGCGGCGTGATGGACGCCGATTTCATCAAGCTGGCCGGCCCGGCCGCCGATGGCGCGATGGCGTGGGAATACGGCCATCCGCTCGAATCGACCGCTTCGGGCAAGCGCTTCGCGGGCGATTTCAAGAAGGCCTACGGGCACGACATGCTGGCCTACGCGTCGTTCGCCTACGATGCGGCGAACCTCGTGATCGCGGCGATGGAGAAGGCCGGCTCGACCGATCCGAAAGTTTTCAACGCGGCGATCAAATCGAGTACCTTCGACGGCGCGACCGGCACCATCGCGTTCCAGCCCGACGGCGACCTGAAGAACGCCGCCTCCACGCTCTATCAGGTGGCGGGCACCGAGTGGAAGACGGTGGTGACCAAGGCCGGCAACTGACGCCGGCCGCCGGGGCGGGCCGGGGCAGCGCCCACGGCCCGGCCGGCTCGCCCGGCAATGCAGGTTTCCGAGCAAGGCATTCAAGGTTTTCATGACGTCGACAACGATCAAGACCCCGCAGCGCGACTGGCCGCTTTACCTCGTGCTCGCGTTCGTCAGCGTGAGCTTCTCGGCCACCGGCCCGGTGGCGATCATCATCGCGGCCGCGCGCCAGGGCGGCCTGACGCTGCATCAAACCTCGTCGTGGCTGTTCTCGGTGCTGGCCATCAACGCGCTGGCCAGCATGGTGGTGAGCTGGAAGACGCGCCAGCCGCTGCTGTTCCTCTGGACCATTCCCGGCGCGGTGCTGGCCGGGCCGGTGATTGCGCAATACGGGTTTTCGGCCGCGGTGGGCACCTATCTGGTGTGCTCGCTGGTGCTGGTGCTGCTCGGCGTGACGGGCGCGGTCAAGGTGCTCGACCGCTGGGTGCCGATGCCGATCGTGATGGCGATGATCGCCGCGCTGTTCCTGCGCTACGTGGTGGCGATCGTCGACGCAACCGGCAGCGCGCCCCATGTGAGCGTGGCGATGATCGCGGCGTTCTTCGCGCTGACCTGGATGGAGCGGCACGGCCGGCGCAGCGTGCCGCCCGTGATCGGCGCGGTGGTGGCCGGCGTGGCGATGCTGGCGCTGACGGGTTTTCGCTGGCCGCGCGGCATGAGCGGCGAGTGGCTGGCCACACCGATGCTGGTCGCGCCGGTGTTCAACCTGCACGCGATCTCGCAACTGCTGGTGCCGCTGCTGGTGACGGTGCTGTTCGTGCAGAACGCGCAGGGCATCGCCGTGATCCGCCATGCCGGGTATCCCGCCTCGTCGAAGCTCGTGACCGTGTGCAGCGGCGTGCTGACCGCGCTGACGGGTGTGTTCGGCGGCTGCCCGTCGGTGCTGGCGGGGCCGTCGAACGCGATCCTGGTGTCGGACGGCCGCACCGGGCGCCACTACATCGCCGCGCTGATGGCCGCCGTGGTGTTCCTCGCGATCGGCTGCTTCGCGACCGGCTACGTGTATCTGCTGACCAACCTGCCGGCCGCGTTCGTGGTGGTGCTGGCCGGCCTGGCGATGTTCGGCGTGCTGGAGAAGGCGTTCGTGTCGGCGTTCTCGTCGGCCTATCCGACCGGCGCGCTGGTGGTGTTCGTGGTGACCAGCGCGAACTTCAGCCTGCTCGGGATCGGCGCGCCGTTCTGGGGCGTGGTGGCGGGGTGCGTGGCCGGGCATGTGATCGACCGGCGGCGGGGCTGAGGCGAGGGCGAGGCGTGGGCATGGCGCCCCCGCTTCGGGTTCGCGCTTCGGGCTTCACTTCAAAAAATCGGCGCGCCGAGCCGCTGGCTCGCGCGCTTGCCGAACGCCTTCAACTGCTCGGCCAGCGGGCCGTCGCGCTTCGAATCGAAGCGGTTGTACGGCCCGATCGCCGTGACCACGGCCGCGATCTGGCTGTGCGCATCGAAGATCGGCACGGCGGTGGCGGCGATGCCGGGCACCATCAGGCCTTCGATCACCACGATGCCTTCCTCGCGCGCCGCGCGCAGTTCGGCCTGCAACGACGAGGCCGGATCGGCGAACTGTTCCTGCAGGCTTTTCGGCTCGTGGGCCAGCACCGGCGCGAGCACCGGCATCGGCAGGTGCGCCGCGTAGGTCAGGCCGGTGGCCGAGCGCAGCAGCGGCATGGTCGCGCCGGCGCGCGTGAGCACCGTGACTTCGCCCACCATCTCCAGCACCCGCACCACGGTCGGCCCGTGGTTGGCCCAGACCGCCACGAAACAG
Organism: Burkholderia sp. 3C; assembly: GCF_054589155.1. NCBI lineage: Bacteria > Pseudomonadati > Pseudomonadota > Betaproteobacteria > Burkholderiales > Burkholderiaceae > Burkholderia > Burkholderia sp. 3C. Next base: position 242,857 of record NZ_BAAILN010000155.1, on the reverse strand, counting down.
GTGATGCCGGTGGCGTCGCGCAGGTCGGGCAGCATGTCGGAGATATTGCCCACCACGTCGATCTGCGCGAGCGCGGCCAGGCCGATCGCCACGGCCGCCGGCCCGAGCGCGTAGCGGCCGGATTGCTTTTCCTGGGTGGCCAGGCCGCTGGCGATCATCGCCTGCAGGTAGCGGTGCGCCTTGGCGGGCGCCATCGCGGAGGCCTCGGCGATGTTGGTCAGCGAGGCGGACGGGCCGAGGCTGGCGAGCGCCTTGAGGATTTCGGCGCCCGTTTCGGCCGATTGCACGCGGTGTCGAGGGTTCTTGCGGGTGTCGTCGCTGGTGGCCATGGGCTCGTCGGGGTGAACGGGGGATCTGGAAAACCGCCAGTTTACCCCGAGCGAGGCGGCCGGTCGGGCACGTTTCAGGCGTCCGGGTGGCGCGTCGCGAGCATCGACGCGCGCTGCGCGAATTGCGCGTGCCACGCGGCCAGCGCCGGGCGCGTGCGCCAGTCCTGCTCGGGAAAGCGCAGGTCGAGGTAGCCGAGCGCGCAGGCGATGCTGATGGTGCCGATCTCCACGCGCGCGCCGAATTCAGGTGCCCACTGCTCGAAGCGGTCGAGCGCGGCCACCACCTTCTCGTGCTGGCCGTCGTCCCACGGCGCGTGACGGCCGCCGTCGGGCCGGATCACCTGTTCGTAGCGGCGCAGCAGCGCGGCGTTCAGCATGCCGTCGGCCAGCGCCTGCTCGCGCAGCGCGCGCCAGCGGGCGTCGCCGGTGGGGAACAGCTTGCCGTGCGGCGCATCGAGGTATTCGCAGATCACCCGGCTGTCGTACAGCGCCTCGTCGAGTGGCGTGCCGACCAGCGTCGGCACCTGGCCGAGCGGATTGTGCGCGGCCACCTCGGCGTTGCGCGAGACGGGGGACAACTGGCGCGACAGAGGCTCCAGCTCGATGCCGAGTTCGGCGGCGCACACGAGCACCTTGCGCACGAACGGCGACATCGGGGAGTAGTACACGCCGGGCGTGATGGATTGGGACGACATGGGATCTCCGGAAATGGGTTGGGCGCGGGCGCGATGCCGCGGTGGCGGTCAGGCGGCGGGCGGTTGCGCGTGCAACGACGTGTGCAGCGCGTAATCGTTGCCGTGCGCGTGGGTCAGGTAGCCGGCGGTCAGGCCGCCGTCCACGTCGAGCACCGTGCCGGTGATGTAGGACGCCGAATCGGACAGCAGGAACGCGATCGCCTCGGCCACTTCGCCGACCTGCGCGAACCGGCCGAGCGGCGTGCGATCGAGCATCACGTCCTCGCGAAACGCCTGCGGCACGCCGGCGGTCAGCATCGGCGTGTCCACGCCGTTCGGCGCGACCGCGTTGACGCGCACGCCGCGATGGCCCCATTCGGTGGCGAGGCTCTTGACGAGGCCGACCAGGCCCCACTTCGACGCCGCGTAGTTGGCGCGGCCGGGCTGGCCGCCGCGCGCGGTGATCGAGGCGAGGCAGACGATGCTGCCCCGGCCGCGCGGCAACATCGCGGCGGCGGCGTGGCGGCAGGTCAGGAACGTGCCGCGCAGGTTGATGTCGAGCACCAGGTCCCACTGCTCGGCGCTCATCCGTTCGGCCGGCGCGCTGCGCGCCACGCCGGCGCACGGCACGACGTCGGTGATCGCGCCGAATTCGGCTTCGACGCGGGCGACGAACGCGGCGATCTGCGCGTCGTCGCGCACGTCCACCACAGCGGGGAAGAACGGCACGGCCGGGCCGAGCCGCTCGTGCAGCGTGTCGAGGCCGGCCGGGTCGAGATCGGCGGCGGCGATGGCCACGCCGCGCGCGGCCAGCAGTTCGCACACGGCCGCGCCGATGCCGCTGGCGGCGCCGGTCACGAACGCGAGGCGTTGGGTGGGGTTGACGGTCACGATGGTCAGGCGTCCTTGAGAGCGGGGTTCGGGGTGGCGAGCGGCAGTTGCGCATCGCGCGCGGCCTGGGTGGCGTCGGTCAGGGGCAAGGCCGGGCCGCCATCGACGATGTCGCGCGCCGCGATATAGCCGAACGTCAGCGCCGGGCCGAGCGTGATGCCTGCCGCCGGATAGGTGCCGGCCATCACGGAGTTCATGTCGTTGCCCACCGCATACAGGCCCGGGATCGGCCGGCCGGCGCCGTCGAGCACGCGTGCGCGCGGGTCGGTGTCGAGGCCGGTGGCGCTGCCGATGTCGCCGGGCACGATCTGCACGGCGTAGAACGGGCCGGTGTCGATCGGGCCGAGGCACGGGTTCGGTTGGTGCGCCGGGTCGCCGAGGTAGCGGTCGTAGGCGGACTTGCCGCGGCCGAATTCGGCGTCCACGCCCGAGGCGGCGGCCTCGTTCATGCGCCGCGCGCTGTCGGCCAGCGCGGCGGCCGGCACGCCGATTTCGCGGGCCAGCGCGTCGAGCGTCGCGCCGCGTTTCAGATAGCCGCTGCGCAGGTAGCGGCCGACTTCGAGCGAGCGAGGCCGCACGCGGCCCAGGCCGTAGCGGCGCAGAAAGCGCGCGTCGCACACCAGCCAGGCCGGCACGCACGGCGTGCTGGCCTGGGCGCGATGTATCGAGGCCACGAAATCGTGATACGAGCTGGCCTCGTTGGCGAAGCGCCGGCCGGCCGCGTTGACGGCCAGGATGCCGGGCTTCTGGCGATCGGTGACGAGGTGCGGGAACTGCGCCTCGCGGCCGCGTTCGTCGCGGAATACCGAAACAGGCGCCCAGAACGCCGCGCCCGCGTTGCCGCTGGCCAGATGGCCGCCGAGCGGGGCGGCCAGCGCCGCGCCGTCGCCGGCATTGCCCTCGGGCGACATCGAGCGATGCAGGTCCGCATGCGGCACGAGTTGCGCGCGCAACGCCTTGTTCTGCGCGATGCCGCCGGTGGCCAGCACCACCGCGCGCCGCGCGCGGATGCGGCGCGCGGTGCCATCCAGTTCCACCGTCACGCCGCTCGCGCGGCCGGCCTCGGTTTCGATGCGTGTGACCTTGGCGCGGTTGCGCAGCACGATGCCGGCGTCATGCGCCGATTTCAGCAGCCGCGCGGCCAGCGCATTGCCGAGCACCAGCCGCGTGCCGCGCGACCAGCGCAACCGGTCGATCGCGTAGCGCGCGAGCAGCGGCACGGCGTGCGCCAGCGCCGCGCCGCTGCGATGCATGGCCAGCAGCGCGTCGATGTCCTTCTTGTTGACCATCATGCCGCCGAGCGCGAGGAAGCTCGCGAGCGGCCCGCGCAGCGCTTCGAACAGCGGGCCGAGCGTGCGGCCATCGAACGGCGCCGGGTCGATGGTGCGCCCGCCCGGCATCGCGCCGTCGAGTTCGGGCTGGTAGTCGGGCGACACGGCGCGCGCGACGAACTTCACTTCGGTATGCCGCTCCATGAAGCGGACCATCTCCGGGCCGTGGGCCAGGAACGCATCCATCATGTCCTCGCGCAGCGCGGGGCCGACCGTCTGGCGCAGGTAGCGGCGCGCGGCGTCGAGCGAATCGGTGTGGCCCACGCCGGCCATGTGGCCGTTGTCGGGAATCCACACGGCGCCGCCCGATACCGCGGTCGAGCCGCCATACAGTTCGGTTTTCTCCAGCACCAGCACCGAGAGCCCGGCTTGCCGGCACACCAGCGCCGTGCCGAGGCCGCCCGCGCCCGAGCCGATCACGACGACGTCGTAGTCGTCGCCGGTTTGAGAGGGGTTGCGCATGATGGTCTCCGTCATTGCATGCGGTAGCCGCCGTTCACGTCGACCGTGGTGCCTGTCTGATAGCCGGCCTCGGGGCTGACCAGATGCACCACCGCCGCCGCGACATCCTCGGGCAGGCCGAGCCGGTTCAGCGGGATCGCGGCGGCGGCCGCCGCATCCTTCTCGGGCGGCAGCGACAGGCGCAGCATCGGCGCGTCGATCATGCCCGGCGCGACCGCGTTGACGGTCACGCCCTGCGGCGCCAGTTCGCGCGCGAGCGCCTTGGTCAGGCCGAGCACGGCCGCCTTGCTGGCGATGTAGGCCGCGTTCGAGCGGTAGCCGCCCAGTTGCGCGGCCACCGACGACAGCGTCACCACGCGCCCGAAGCTCGGGCCGGCCGGCAGGCGGCGCGCGTATTCGCGGCACACCAGGAAGCAGCCGGTCTGGTTGATGTCGAGGTTGCGCTGCCAGTCGGCCAGCGAGGTTTCGATCACGAGCGGGCGGTCGCCGTCGGGCTTGAAATGCAGGATGCCGGCGCTGTGCACCAGGATTTCGGGGCGGCCGAGCTGGGCCGTGACGGCGTCGAACGCGGCCTGCACGTCGGCCTCGCTGGCGACGTTGAGCGCGAACGCGCCGTGGCCGCTGCCGGGCAGCGAATCGGCCACCTGGCGGGCGGCGTCGAACTGCAGGTCGGTAACCGCCACACGGTGTCCGGCAGCGGCCAGCGCCCGGCAGATCGCGACCCCGATGCCGCCGGCGCCGCCCGTGACGAGCGCGATACGTCGGGAGGACTGATGGTTTGTCATGCTGAAGATCCTTGCGGGTGGGGTGCCGGCCGGGCGCGGCGCGTCCGGCCGATAAGCGAGGGGGACGGTGGCGTCAGAGGCTGCCGCCGAGCGATTTGCCGCCGTCCACCATCAGCGTCTGCCCGATGATGAAATCGGTGCGCGGCGAGGCCAGGAAGGCCACCGCGTTGGCGATGTCGGCCGGCTGCGCGGCGCGGCCGGTGGGTTGCAGCGCGAGTTGGGCGGCGCGCCGCTCGGGCGTGAGCGCCTGTAGCATCGGCGTATCCACCAGCCCCGGCGCCACCGCGTTGACGACGATCCCGCGTTCCATCAATTCCATCGCCATCGCGCGCGTCAGGCCCACCACGGCGGCCTTGGCCGCCACGTAATGCGCGTGATTGCGCGCGCCGAGATAGGCGCGCGAGGCGATGTTGACGATCTTGCCTCCGGCCGGCAGCCGCTTGGCCGCGAGCTGGCTCAGCGAGAACAGCGCCACCACGTTCAGTTCGTAATGCCGACGAAAATCCTCGGCGCTCAATTCCATGAACGGGCGCTCGTCGAAGATGCCCGCGTTGTTGACCAGCGCATCGACGCGCGGCAGCGCATCGAGCAGCGCGCCGAGCGCGGCCGGGTCGCGCAGGTCCACCGCATGCGCCTCGGCCGAGCCGCCCGCCGCGCGCACCGAGGCGGCCACTTCCTCCACCGCCGCCTGGTTCAGGTCGAGCGCGACCACGTGAAAACCGTCGTCCGACAGACGCCGCACGATCGCGCGGCCGATTCCGCCGGCCGCGCCGGTGACGAGGGCAAACGGCTTTGCCGCTGCATGTTCTGTTGCCGCCATGGATATCCCGTTTTTGCGTAAAAGATTACGATAATCGTAAATTTTCTTGGCGGCGTGCAACAATGCTCGGAAACCCGGAGAGCGGCTGACGCGTCGCGTTCGAGGGTGGCGTAAGTCGTTTGAAATCAAGGAAAGCGGCAGGAAAACAAGGCGCTTTGCCCGATTTCGCCGTGTTGCACGGTTGCCGAACCCGAGCGTTCCTCGGGTTTTCGAGCATTGTTCAGGCGCGGAGGACGAATTTACGCTGTGCGTAATCAATTACGCAAAATGGAGTTCGACGCAGAGACCCACCCACGCTTCCCGGCGATCCGATCGCCCTCGCATCCGCATCCGCCCGCCACCGGCGCCCACTGCTGCAACGCGCCGGCGCGGGCGGACGAACACCAGGCGGCCGTCCAGAGCACGCTTGACAAGATTGGGGCGCACGTTTCATCTGGCGCCCGGTAAGGAGACATTCATGAATGCCGTAGACGAACGCGCCGTCCTCAGGAAGACGGCCACCAAGCTGATTCCCTTCCTGTTCCTGCTGTACATCGTCAGTTACATCGACCGCACCAACGTCGGGTTCGCCGCGCTGCAGATGAACCGCGATCTCGGCCTGACCCCGGCGATGTACGGCCTGGGCGCGGGCATCTTCTTCATCGGCATGCTGCCGTTCGAAGTGCCTAGCAATTTGTTGATGGTGAAGTTCGGCGCGCGCGTCTGGCTGGCGCGGATCATGGTGGTGTGGGGCTTCGTCACGCTGGCCACCTCGATGATCGCCGGGCCGAATTCGTTCTATGTGGTGCGCTTCCTGCTCGGGGTGAGCGAGGCGGGCTTCTTTCCCGGCGTGCTGTTCTTCCTGACGTTCTGGTTTCCGCGCGAATACCGCACGCAGATCATCGCGCGCTTCATGATCTCGCTGCCGGTGGCGGCGGCCATCGGCGGGCCGGTGTCGTCGCTGATCCTGCAGGCGTTCGACGGAATGGGCGGGATTCCGGGCTGGCGTTGGCTGTTCATCGTCGAGGGCATTCCGGCCATCGTGCTGGGCGTGGTGACGTACCGGGTTCTGCTGGAGCGTCCGTCGCAGGCGCGCTGGCTGACGGCCGAGCAACGCAACTGGCTGCAGGCGAAGATCGACCGCGAACAGGCCGAGGATCTGGCCGACGGCGACCCGCACAGCGCCGCGCACGTGCTCAAGGTGCTGCTCGACTGGCGCACGCTGGTGGTGACGTTCACGGGCGTGTGTTTCGTGATCGGCTTCTACGGCGCGGGCTTCTGGCTGCCGCAGATCATCAAGACGTTCCATGTGTCCACGCTGCAGGTGGGCCTGCTCAGTGCGCTGCCGAACCTGCTCGGCGCGGGGGCGATGCTGCTCTGGTCGCGCCGCTGCCGCAACCGCGCGCTGCGCCTGTCGGACGTGGCCCAGCCGCTCGTGCTGTCGTGCGTGGCGTTCGTGGTGGCGGCGTACAACCTGGACAACCCGGTGATCGCGATGTCGGCGTTCTGCGTGGCGATGATCGGCCTGTATGCCTGCATGCCGGCCTACTGGACGCTGCCGACCATGTTTTTCAGCGGCACCGCGGCGGCGGCCGTGCTGGCCTTCGTCAATGCCGTGTCGAACCTCGGCGGCTTCTTCGGCCCGACCATCATCGGCTGGCTCACGCAAACCAGCGGCAGCTTCCGCATCGCCATCGCCACGATGGGCGGGTTCGTGCTGATCGGCGCGATCGCGCTGGTGTTGCTGGTGCCCGCGTTCTCGCGGGTGCGTGCCGCGCCCGAGGCGCGTACGGCGTCTTGACGATGGCGCCGATGGCGTCCTGACGGGCGCTGTTCTGGCCCGCGTCGCGTGCGTGCCGCGCGACGCTGCCCGACCGAGGGCGCGCACTGGCTGGCCCGGCGCGCTCCCGACTTTCCCGATGTGAGCTTCGACGCACCTCGTTCAGCGAGGGGCGCGGGCTGTTTCGACTCGCGAAAAATCAAGTAGTACAACTATATGTTGGAGAACTTTTGCATGAAATCGGTCACGAAAATGGCGCTCGGCTGCGTCGCACTCGGTTCGCTCGCCCAGGGCGCGCACGCGCAAAGCTCGGTGACGCTGTACGGGATTCTCGATGAAGGCGTGATGTACCAGAACAACGTGGGCGGCCCGACGGGCGGCAGCCGCACGTTCCTCGATTCCACCAGCGGCATCAACGGCAGCCGCTGGGGCCTGACCGGCTCGGAGGATCTGGGCGACGGGATGCGCGCGATCTTCACGCTCGAATCGGGCATCAACCTGAACAGCGGCGCGTTCGCGCAGGGCGGCACCGCGTTCGGCCGGCAGATCTTCGTGGGCCTGAAGCACGAGCGCTTCGGCAGCGTCACGTTCGGCCGTCAGTACGACATGATGTTCTACTTCGGCCAGCCGCTGACCTCGGCCGGCGCGCAGGCCGGCTCCGCGCCGTTCCTGCACCCGGGCGACCTCGACAATACCGGCAACACGATCCGCGTGAACAACGCCGTGCGCTACATGAGCCCGGACTACGCCGGCTTCACGTTCGGCGGCGAATACGCGGTGGGCGGCGTGGCCGGCAACGGCACGGCCAACAGCGGCTATTCGCTCGGCTTCGCGTACAACAACGGCCCGCTGATGCTCGGCGGCGCGTTCGAATACTTCAAGAACCCGACCTCCGCCACGGCCGGCTCGGGCCTGTTTACCGACAACGCGAACGGCGCGACGGTGCTGTCGAACGCGCTGAACAAGGGCTATGCGAGCGCCAGCGCCTACCAGACGGCGATCGTCGGCGGCGGCTACACGGTCGGGCCGCTCGTGCTGACCACCTCGTATTCGAACACGCAATACGGCGGCCTCGGCAGCGGCTTCGCCGATCGCAGCGCGCGTTTCGACAACGTGGATTTCGCGGCCAAGTACAGGGTCAATCCGGTGCTGTTCCTCAGTGCTGCGTACGATTATCTGAGCGGGCACGGCGTGGCGTTGACCAACGGCCGCTCGGTGGGAGGCCAGCACTTTCACCAGGTGAGCCTGATGGCCGATTACCTGCTGTCGAAGCGCACCGACGTGTATGTGGAGGGTGCATGGCAGCGCGCCTCGGGCACCGCGTCGACGGGCGGCGCGGCGGTGGCCGACATCGCGAACCTCGGCGATTCGTCGAACAATCACCAGATCATGTTGCGGGCGGCGTTGCGGCACAAGTTCTGATCGGAGCTGGGCCGTACGATCGGGGTTCGGCGCCGTGTGCGGTGCCGGACCCCTTGTTTCATGGGTCCGAAGCACGGAATTTTTTAACTGTTTCGTGAATTTTGCACACGAAAACGCAGGCCTCGACTATAATCGCCGCCGTGCGACAGTAAAACAACTGTTCGCATCAAGAACATATGACGAGACACCGAGCGCCGGGTAGGCGCGTGCTTTCGTCGTGTGTCTCGGGCCGCGTGCGAATGCCATGCGGCTCGTCCTGCCGCACCGGCCGAGGCCGCGCCATCGCGCGACGCACCCCCGCCGGCTTGCCGCCCCCTCCGCTCGACCGTTCTCTCGGGATCTTGCTCCCGGTATGTACATTCTGGTCTCCTAACGAGAATGAGCGATGTCGAATCCATCTTCCTCTGAAACACCGTCCCCGGCCGTTCGTATCGGATTCCCGATCATCGGCGTGGTGGGCGTGCTGCTCGGCCTGGTCTTCGTGATCGGCGGCGCGATGCTGATCGCGCGCGGCGGCTCCTGGTATTACCTGCTGATGGGCCTCGCGGTGTGCGCCTCCGGCGTGCAGTTCGTGCGCCGCCGCGCGGGCGCCGTGACGATCTTCGTGATCGCGCTGATCGCCACCGCCCTTTGGGCCGTGTGGGAAGCAGGCCTCGATTTCTGGGCACTGAACGCCCGGATCTTCATGTTCTCGATGATCGCGATGCTGATCGTGCCGCTGTACCCGGTGCTGCGCCGCCTCGAAGGCAAGGGCGCGGCGAAGGGCGGCGCGTGGGCGCTTGCGTTGGTGCTGCTGCTCTGCAACGCCGGCTTCGTGTACGGCATGTTCATTCCGCACGGCACGTTCGGCGCGGAATCCGGCGCGGCGCTGGCCGACAGCGCGGCAGGCAAGGGCGACTGGACGGCCTATGGCCACGGCGATGGCGGCGACCGCTTCTCGGGCTTCGGCCAGATCAACCGCGAGACCGTCAAGAACCTGCAGGTGGCGTGGACCTACCACACCGGCGACGTGCCGCAGAGCCCGACCGGCGGCGGTTCGGAAGATCAGGAAACGCCGCTGCAAGTGGGCAGGACGTTGTTCCTGTGCTCGCCGCACAACACGGTGATCTCGATCGACGCGGCCACCGGCCATGAAAACTGGCGCCATGCGTTCCCGACCAAGACGACGGTGTGGGTGCGCTGCCGCGGCCTGGCGTATTTCGACAGCAGCAAGCCGCTCGTGCAGCCCACGGCGAAGGGTTCGTCGCCCGTCACGCCGATTGCCGCGCCGGGCGAGCAGGCGCTGTGCCGCCGCCGTATCTTCATGAACACCATCGACGCGACGCTGGTGGCGCTCGACGCCGACACCGGCAAGCTGTGCCCGGACTTCGGCCAGGGCGGCAAGGTGGATCTCAAGACGGGCCTCGGCTCGGCCAAGAGCCCGCTGTACCAGATGACCTCGGCCCCGACGCTGGCCGGCACCACCGTGGTGGTGGGCGGCCGGGTGGCCGACAACGTCACGCTCGACATGCCGGGTGGCGTGATTCGCGGCTTCGACGTGATCACCGGCAAGATGAAGTGGGCGTTCGATCCCGGCAATCCTCAGGATCACGAAGCGCCCGTCGACGGCAAGACGTTCGTGCGCTCGACGCCGAACGTGTGGGCGCCGATGTCGTACGACGCCAGCTCGAACACCGTCTACATGCCGGTGGGCGGCGCGGCGATCGACCTGTGGGGTGTGAAGCGCACGCGCCTGGACGAAGGCTACGGCGCCTCGATCCTCGCCGTCGACGCCACCACCGGCGCCGAGAAGTGGCACTTCCAGACGGTCCACCACGACCTGTGGGACTACGACGTGCCGATGCAGCCGACGCTGATCGACTTCCCGGTGGCGGACGGCAAGACGGTGCCCGCGCTGATCATCGGCACCAAGATGGGCCAGTTGTTCGTGCTCGACCGCCTGACCGGCAAGCCGTTGACGAAGGTCGTCGAGCATCCGGTCAAGGCGGCCAGCGTGCCCTACGAGCATTACTCGCTCACCCAGCCGTTGTCGGTGGGCATGCCGCAGATCGGCGCCGAGGTGCTGAACGGCAAGGACATGTGGGGCATGACGCCGATCGACCAGATGATGTGCCGCGTGATTTTCCACGGCATGCGCTACGACGGCCTGTTCACGTCGCCGAGCACCGATACCTCGCTGAGCTTCCCCGGCTCACTGGGCGGCATGAACTGGGGCGGCCTCTCGTACGACCCGAACGCCGGCATGATCTACGCGAACGACATGCGTCTGGGCCTGTGGGTGCGCTTCGTCAAGGCAGAAAACCGGGGCGGCACGTCCGACGGCAACGAATCGGTCAATGCGGGCATGGGCGCGGTGCCGCTCGGCGGCACGCCGTACTCGGTGGTGAAGGATCGCTTCTTCTCGCCGCTCGGCATCCCGTGCCAGAAGCCGCCGTTCGGCTCGATGACGGCGATCGACCTGAAGACCCGCAAGATCGCCTGGCAGGTGCCGCTCGGCACCGTGCAGGACACGCGCCTGGCCGGCATCCAGATGCACATGTCAGCCCCGATCGGCATGCCGACCATCGGCGGCTCGCTGGCTACCGGCGGTGGCCTGGTGTTCTTCGCCGCCACGCAGGACTACTACCTGCGCGCGTTCGACAGCTCCACCGGCCGCGAAGTGTGGAAGGCCCGCCTGCCGGTCGGCAGCCAGGGTACGCCGATCAGCTATGTGGTGAACGGCAAGCAGTACATCGTGATTTCGGCCGGCGGCGCGCGCCAGTCGCCCGATCGCGGCGACGACGTGATCGCCTACGCGTTGCCGGATGCGAAGTAATCCGAAGCAAGTAGCGAGGGCCGCGAGGTAGCGGTCATGCGGACGAACAGGCCGGGGAGTGATATCCGGCCTGTTTTTTATGCGTGCGCGGGTTCAGACGTTCGCTTTCGAGGCGAGTGCATCGGCGAACGCGCCGCTTGCGACCTGCACCCGGTTGCGCCCGGCGCGCTTGGCGGCGTACAGCGCCGTATCGGCCGCGCCGATCAAGGCATCCGGCGTGGTCAGCCCCGCGCGCTCGGCGACGCCGATGCTGATCGTGACGTTGGCGTGCTGGCCCTGCGCGATGAAGTGCAGGCCCTGCACGGCTTCGCGCAGCCGTTCGGCGGTGCGCTCGGCTTCGGCGAGGGCCGCATTCGGCAGCAGGATCGCGAACTCCTCGCCGCCGAAGCGCGCCAGCAGGTCGCCGCGCCGCAATTGCGCGGTCAGGCACTGCGCGACATGGCACAGGCAGGTATCGCCGGCCAGGTGGCCGTGGCGGTCGTTGAAGGCCTTGAAGCGGTCGATGTCGACCAGCAGCAGGGCGCCGGCCGAGCCGCGCATTGCGACGAGCTCGGCCAGCGCCTCGTCGAGCCGCCGCCGGTTGGCGATGCCGGTCAGCGAGTCGGTATAGGACAGGCCGGTCAGCGCGGCGTTGCTTGCCGCGAGGCTTTCGTTGCGCAGCCGATCGAGCAGCCGATGCAGGTAGATGCGGCGCGAGACGCGCTCGAACGCGTGGCCGCCGACCAGCGCCGGCAGCAGCAGCGTGCACATGAAGCCGATCAGGAAAGTGGCGTCGTCGGGGGTCAGCGCCGGACTATGAAACAGGCACAGCGCGAACACCGCGAGATTGGTCGCGAAGAACGCCGCGGCTTGATGAAAGCGCAGCCGCACGAACACCAGCACGAAGCTCGACGGCGGAATGGCCAGCAGGTAATCGCGCAGCGTGGCCGGTTCCGGCTTGGTGGCCACCACCAGGATCGCCGCCACGCTGCACACCAGGCAGCAGGCCAGCAGCGCCACCTCGCGCAGCATCGCCGGGGCGGACTCGCTCAAGCCCAATCGGATGATGACGAGCACCAGGGTGCTGGAGCCGACCAGTTGCACCGCGACGTCCGGCCAGTCGGGATGGCGGATCACGATCAGGTTCAGCAGCACGCCGAGCACGAAATAGCCGGCGATGCCCCACAGCGCGATGAAGCGCAATTCCCTGAGCCGCTCGGTGGCAATGTCTTGCCAGTAGCGCGCTTCGAGGGCGTCGGGAAAGCTCAGACGAAAGCCCGAACGCTTCAGCTCGCCCTCGGCCAGTGCCCCCAGGCGCGGCGCCGTTTCCCCGGGCGCCGTGCGGGCCTGCTTCAGTCCATTCACCATCGTGTGCGTGGGCGCCGAATAGCGGAGCGGCGCCGAGGACGGCTGCGGGTGGCGGCACGTTCACGTCGGCGTTTTGCGCTCCTGTTCTTGAATATCGAGACAGGATACCTGAGGACTTGCGCCAGTTCGTGAATCGTTTGCCATGCGATGGCGCGGCGGGTGCGATGCAGCCGATGCACCCAATAGCCGCCGTGCCCGGCCGCCCGTTACGCCCCGCTGCGCACCATCACCAGATCGCGCTGCACGTCGTCGCCGCATTGAAACTTGGTTTCACCGACTTCGGCGAAACCATTGCGCGTGTAGAAGCGGATCGCCTTGGCGTTCTCCTCGCTGACCGTGAGCCGGATCGGGCCGGACACGGCGGCCAGCGTGGCGGACATCAATTGCTGCGCGAGGCCGGTGCCGTGGTGGGCAGCCAGCACGTAGCAGCGGCTCAACTCCGGAATATCGTCGGCGGCCGGCACGCCCAGGTGGGCAGGACTGCGATTGATCACGCTGAAGCCGACGACGGCGCCGGCGTCGTCCACCACGCGCACCTCGTATTGGTCGCTTGCCATCACGGCTTCGAAGCGCGCCGCCGTGAAGTTGTCATCGATGTAGGCCACGATCACCTCTCGTGGCGTGTCCGGCGGACAGGCGAGGGCGAAGGTTTGCCGGGCCACGGCGCCGATGGCTTCGGCGTCGGCGGGAATAGCGTGACGGATCTGCATGGGAATCGGGTCTTGTCTGCGGAAAGGCAATGACCCAATGGTAAAGCAAAGGCGGGAGTTACCGAGGGAGTCCTGAACGATGCGTGATGCCTGGCGTGCCAATGCGATGCTCGCGGCGGTGGCGGCGATGTCGGCGCAACTGGTCGTCCTGCTGCTGATCGGCGTGTTTCATCTGCCCGATCGTGCGTTTACGACGGACGGGTTTCATTGCGCGGCGCTGGTTTATATCGGCGCGGCGATGTGGCTCGTGCATCGTCTTGCGGCGCAGGCGTTTCGTGCCGCGCTGGCGTCGGGGCATGCATGCGCGACGTCACGGGCCGAGCGGCGCGTGCGGGTGGCGGCGCATTGCCCGCGCCGTCTGCTGGTGCTCGTGCACCTGATGCTGCATCGCTATCGTCTGGACTGCAGATCGTTGTAACGCAGCCAGGCTGCTTGCGCCTGCTGTTACGCGCCGCGCCGGCCGCGTGCCTTCCACTCCACCCATTGCCACGCGGCCAGCCCCGGCAGATAGAACAGCAGGTCGCGCAGGCGGCGCGCGCCGGCCAGCGCGAGACACACCGAAGGCTCCAGCCCGAACCACCCGCCGATCACTACGAAGCCGCCTTCCTGCACGCCGATGCCGGCCGGCACGAGAAACGCCATGCTGCTGAGGAACTGGATCAGCGCCTCGATCGCCATCGCATCGGCAAAGCCGGCCGACGCGCCGAGCGCCTTGAGCGCGATCCAGATTTCGAGCGAGAAGCCCGCGAATTGCAGCGTCTGCCAGATCAGCAGATAGCGCAGCACCACGCCGGTGTCGCGCCAGATCAGCATGACGGACAGGTCGATCCGCGCGCTCGCGCCGAGCTTGTCGACGAAGCCGCCGGCCGTGACGCGGTTGAGCAGGCCGGCGATGCGCCGGAACGGCCGCGCGTGCTGGAGCGCTGCGAACAGCACCAGCACCGGCAACGCGAAGGCCAGCCCGAGCGCGAGCTGGCCGATGCCGCGCCCCGCGTTCGAACCGGTGCCCATCAACAGATAGGCGCAGGCCAGCAATGCGAACACGAGCTGGCTGATCAGCGTCAGTTGCATGTCGGCCACGAGGCTGGCGATGGCGGCCGACGGCTGCACGCCGATTCGCCGCAGGAACCGGAACGAGACGATTTCGCCGCCGATCCGCGCCACCGGCAACAGGCCGTTGACCGATTCGCGCAACCAGACGAGTTCGAGCATGGCCGCGAAGCGGGGCCGCCTGCCGCGCCGGAACAGCAGCCGCCAGTCGGCCGCGTTGGCCATCATCGGCAGGATGTGCACGGCGGCGGCCAGCAGCAGCCCGGCGCCCGCGTCGCGCAGCAGCGCGAGAATCGCTTCGGGATGCTCACGGCCCACCAGCCAGACGGCGAGCGCGAGGCCGAGCGCGGCGGTCAGCACGCCGAGCCACTTCATGTTGCGGACTCCCGATCGTTCGGCAACGGCGCTGCGCTCATTTGTCGAGGCGCGGCGAGAGCCGGCCGCCCGGATCGACCCGGAAGCGCCGGCCGCGCCACACCACGTCGGACAGGCCGAAGCTCGTCACGAACACGCCGAATTGCAGCAGATCGAACAGCGGCAGGCAGAACCAGTCGGCGAACGATTGGCGCAGTGCACGATCCATGCGCAGCTTGAGCAGCAGACGCGACAGCAGGGCCGCGGCGGCCAGCGCCCAGGCGCTGCCGTTACCGCCGGAAGCGAGCACGGCGATCAGCGCGAACGGCAGCGGGTGCATCAGCGCCGAACCGAGATGGCCGAGCGGGTCGGCCGCGCGGATCGTCTGGCTCCAGCGCGATTCGTGGGCGAGGTACACGCCCGCCGTGGTTTCGGTGCAGGCGTGATCGACCAGCCTGGGCGGCACCGCCACCGTCAGTCCGATTTCGCGCACCGCCTCGCCGATCGCGTGATCCTCGGCCAGATGATGCGCGAAGCGATGCAGGCCGCCGATCGTCGACAGCGTCGCGCGCCGCAGCGCGATGGTCTGGCCGAAGCAGGGCCGCGCGAGCCGCGAGGCCAGGCCTGTCGCCACGCCGGGGAAGAACAGGTAGTTGGTGGACGCCGCCGAGGCGCGCGGCCAGAAGCCCGGCGCGGCCATGCCGCGATACGCGCTTGTCACGAGGCCGACATCGGGGGCCTGTAGCGCACCGACGATGGTGCGCAGATAGTCGCGCTCGACGCGCACGTCGCTGTCGGCGAAGCAGAGCAGGTCGTGCTCGGCCTGTTCGAGCATGTTGATGAGATTGGACACCTTGCGGTTCGGTCCATGCAGCCGCGCGTCGGCCACCGTGCTCACGTGGGCGTCGGGATAGCGCGCGCGCACCGTGGCCACGGCCTGCAGCGCGATGTCGTCGGCGTCGTGCACGCCGAACACGTATTGAATCGGGCCGGGGTAGTCCTGATCGAAGAAGCTGGCCAGATGCTCGGCGAGTTGCCACTCGTCGCCGTGCAGCGGCTTCATCAATGTCACTGGGGGATAGTGGTCGGCGTCAGCCAGCGGGCGCGCGAAGAAGCGGCCGATCAGGTGCGCGGCGATCAGCGTGTAAGCGATGCCGAGCATGGCGCAGACAGCGGCGATGCCGTACACCAGATAACCGGCCTCCAGCGCATAGGGGCGGTGCGAGGCGAGGATCGCGGCCAGCGCGATGGCCGCGCCCACGGCGAGAAACGACAGCGGTCGAAGCACGATCGCACGAACATTCATGGCGTCAAGGCACGTTGCGGGTTGGACGAAGAGGTAAAGGGTTCGGCGCGCCGGTGCAGGGCATGCGGCGCGTGCCCGCTCAAGCCTCGTGCGCGCGCAAAAACCGGAAGAACTCGACGCCTTCGCGCAGGCGGCGCTTCAGCATAGTCCAGCTTGTTGACATTTCCAGGACGATCTCCCAGATCTTCGACGGCCGGAAATAAAACGCCCGGTAGAAGTGTTCGAGCTCGTGATAGATGTCGTCCTTCGACAAGTGCGGATAGCCGATCGCGGCCAGCTGCACGCCGGCCTTGCTGACCAGGTTGATGGTCTTGTTCTCTTCCATCCAGCCGTTTTCGATGGCCTGCTCATAAAGCTTCGTGCCCGGATAGGGCGCGGCCAGCGACACCTGAATGGTGTGCGGGTTGATTTCCTTGGCGTATTCGATCGTCTTCTTGATCGTGTCCTTGGTTTCTCCCGGCAGGCCCAGAATGAACGTGCCGTGAATCTTGATGCCGAGCTTCTTGCAATCCTCGTTGAAGCGGCGCGCGATG